>QIKV01000144.1 GCA_003233115.1 Oceanospirillales bacterium | reverse complement strand
TTCTTCGGCAAGCCAGGGTGAATGTTCATACACCGCACCGAACTCCGCCACAAAACTTTCCTTGTCCAGGCACCTCATGCTGACCACCTCATGTGGGCCACCTCATGTTGGCATGTGCTCGGCGTGCCAGTGGCGGGCGATATCAATGCGGCGACAAATCCAGACATCGTCATGCGAGCGCACATAGCGCAGGAACTGTTCCAGTGCCGCAAAGCGACCCGGACGGCCTGACAGGCGGCAATGCAGGCCGACGGACATCATTGATTCTGCCCCCTCGGCGTACAGCACATCGAAGCTGTCTTTCAGGTATTGCAGAAACTGCGCGCCGGTATTGAAACCCTGGGCGGTCGCATAACGCATATCGTTGACATCCAGCGTGTAAGGGATCACCAGTTGCGGCGTGCCATGCTGCGTATCCCAAAATGGCAGTTCGTCACTGTAATCATCGGCGTCGTACAGAAAACCACCCTCCTCCACCACCAGCGCCCGCGTATTGGGACTGCTGCGCCCCGTATACCATCCCAGTGGCCGCTCGCCAGTTGCGGCGGCAATGGCGGCAATCGCCTTGTGCAGATGATCACGTTCGGTCGCCACATCCACATACTGGTAATCAATCCAGCGGTAGCCGTGGCTGCAGATCTCATGGCCGGCCGCGTGCAAAGCCTGCACCGGCTCCGGGTAGCGCTCCACCGCCATGCCCACGGCAAACACCGTCACCGGCACATGATAGCGGTCAAACAGCTTCTTGAGCCGCCAGACACCGACCCGCGAACCGAATTCATACAGCGATTCCATGCTCATATGGCGCACGCCTTCACGCGCATCCGCGCCAATCATCTCTGACAGAAAAGCCTCGGAGGCCGAATCGCCGTGCAACACGCAGTTTTCCCCGCCCTCCTCATAGTTAAGCACGATCTGCAGGGCCAGGCGCGCACCGCCGGGCCAGCGCGGGTCAGGTGGGTCCTCCGCGTAGCCGCGCAGGTCTCTTGGATAAGTATCTGTCATCAAAATTGGTATACTTTCAGCATCAAACCACAACGATAGTCCATTTCCGGCTGCATCCACAAGCAGCAGCACTGACAACACCGGGAGCTTGCGACACAATGGGACATCTGACCACACATGTACTGGATATCGCCAACGGTTGCCCGGGTGCCGGCATCCGTATCGAACTGTTCCGCGCCGGTGTCAACGGCCAGCCCATAACAAGCACCATCACCAACGCCGATGGCCGCTGCGAAGCGCCCATGCTCGAGGGCGGTGACTTCACCGCAGGTGAATATGAACTGGTGTTTCATGCCGGTGACTACTTCGATGGCAAGGGCCAGCATGATAAGGGCCAGGCCGGGGGCGAGCAGCGCTTCCTGGATGGTCATCCGCTTTGGCGTCAATTCGGCTGACGAGCACTACCACGTGCCGTTGCTGCTATCCCCGTTTGGCTACAGCACCTACCGCGGCAGTTAAACGCTACCGTTCGATTTGTACTAGGAGGTCAGGTCGCGGCGGGTGGTGAGACTTCACCCCAGGACTTCATAATCCATTTCTTCACCCAGAACACGGACAATATGTACGGTGGTTTTAGTGAAGCGATACAAAATTAAATGGCGTTGGACATGGTATTTTCTGTACCCTTCCCGCACAACATCGCAAGCCACACCGATGGAGGGATTTTCAGCGATTAGCGCAAACGCGCTATCAAGCTGATCATGATATTTATCGGCCTGCGCCCGGCCCCAATTTTCAAACGAATAAACCCAGATATTAATGATGTCCCGTTCCGCCAGGGCATGCTTATGAATCTTGAGCACTGCGATCTTTCAGTCCGGCCTGAAGCATGGCTTTTGTCTTGATTTCTTGCATATCCAGCCGGCCGGCATCCCCGCTCTGTTCACCCTCTATCAAAGCAGCCCTTAAGGCCTGCAGCTTCAACGCCCTATAGTCAGTGTCAGAAACAATTACGGCTATCGGCTTGCCGTTTCTGGTCACGCCGACAGGTGCTCTTTGCGATTTGATAAGCATTTCGCCAAATTCCCGCTTGGCATCCGTTGCGCTGTATGTATCCATGTGAACACCTTCTATTATGATCAAGATGATCAATTTAATTTATTTGATCAATAATTACAAACAACGAAGTGCGCAAGCGCCCGCACACGCCGATGCTCAGGCGTACCGATTTACTGTTCTGAAAGCGCATGAGTGCCGAACAAGTCAGTCAGGCCGCGCGAGTATTCTCACGGTTGCCTTCATCAAAATTGCTATACTTTCAGAATTAAACCACAACGAAAGTTCATGTCCGCCTGCACTTGCAAAGCGCAGCACTGATAACAGCGGGGACCACAAACGCCATGCACGATAGCGTACGATTTGTACTGGCCGGCCAGGTCGTTGAAATACACGATTGTGACCCGACCCGTACCGTGCTGGAGTACCTGCGCGAGGATCAAGGCCGCACCGGCACCAAGGAAGGCTGTGCAGAAGGCGACTGCGGGGCCTGCACGGTGGTGATCGGCGAACTGGACGGCGACAGGATTCGTTACCGGGCGGTCAATTCATGTATTCAGTTTCTGCCGACGATGGATGGCAGGCAACTGGTCACGGTGGAAGACCTCAGTCCCGACACAGGACAACTGCACGCTGTGCAGCAGGCCATGGTGGAGCAGCACGGCTCGCAGTGCGGGTTTTGCACGCCGGGCTTCGTCATGTCGCTGTTCAGCATGTTTCACGACCAACCTGAAAAAGAAACTGCACGTGCGGATATCGATCTCGGACTGGCGGGCAACCTGTGCCGCTGCACCGGCTACGCGCCGATTGTGCGGGCCG
>QIKV01000171.1 GCA_003233115.1 Oceanospirillales bacterium | reverse complement strand
ATTGCTATTTTCAGTGAGGGCGAAGTTCCTGAACAGTTTGAGCCAAGCTTGGCCGGTATACAAATAAGTTATAAAGTTACCACCGGCACCGGTTCATGTATTTAACATAAAAGCACACAGGCTACGGGATCAGATTTGGTTGACCACATATGATGAGTGGAAAATTGGCTGATAACGCCCCCCCTGAAGCCGGCCCAAGGGCTATTCTTGATTTCCCCGGCCTTTCTCCTGTAGATTCAGATGCACGTTCCACCGATGACGCAACACCGGGCGGGCGTGATACGCAACGTAGCACTGGGGGATGAAGATCGCTTCAGCCAATGCCTGGAGTGCAAACCGTCGGATTGCGATTCATTACATCACAAAATGATCGACGTAAATCAATGTTCGAGGTATCGGTTACAGACTATTTTTCCCCGCTTGCTGCGTTCTTTTCAAAAACCATTTAGGGGAACTAACATGAACAAAGTAATCTCTGGATTATTGTTATTCGCAATATCATGGGCCGCAAACGCAATACCGGTCGTGCTCGTTACGCACGAAGTAACAAGCAACAATTCCGGTGCCATCGTTACTAATCTAATCACGGACGGTAGTCATGTGTCCGGCATTGCACCGGCATCAACTGCCACTTGGGATTGGGATGGCTCGACTCTGACGGGTACAGGGTTTTATGGGGCTACGTCGGCTCTTGGCGGTAGTCCTTACACGCTGACCCTCGTGTCTGACCAGGTGACAGATTTAGTGATTGCTACCGGCGGTACTCCGGGTGGGATTGCTTCTGCATCGAGTTACACCTGCGTAGAGGGTACCTTTCTACCCTCTGTCGGCTTCAGTGGTTGTGGTGGCTACTCATTTGGTAGCAATTTTATCGATGAATCCACGACTATTTGGTCTGGCACCTCGGTTAGTCAAACCCTCGGTGGCGACGATGTGTTCTTCGGGCCGATTCGCACCCTGGTTACTTTCGACTATGGTCTTGATGGTATCGCAGGTGTTGATGGTCTGACTGCTGGCGATCTTATTGTCATCGGCAATGGCATTGCAGTCGGAGCACCTGGCGGGGAAGCAATGACCTTTCAGGTTGTACCGATACCTGCCGCTGTCTGGTTGTTTGGCTCTGCGCTCGGATTGCTAGGCTGGAGCCGTCGCAAAGCTGCTTAATTCAATACGGCCAGGCATTGCGGAAAACCCGCCTTGTGAGGCGGTGTAAAAACGAGAGGCCACTTCATTTGAAGTGGCCTTTTTTTTGGTTATCGGGATCAGATGGTTCGGCGGGTTCGGTGCCGGTGGTAACTTTATAACTATTGCTATTTTCAGTGAGGGCGAAGTTCCTGAACAGTTTGAGCCAAGCTTGGCCGGTATACAAATAAGTTATAAAGTTACCACCGGCACCGATCAGTCTTAGTTGCAATTCACCAAACCGTCAATCCAGGTCCTGACCAGGTTTACACCCGATACATCCACGACGTTCGACCCCAGCGGCGGCATGCCGTTCGCATCACGCGCTTCCATGCGGGCGGGGATGACCGAACTGCCGGCATCGCCCGGCGCAATCAACCGGGCGCTCGCGCCGAGCCCTAAATCACCGGCTGTCGGTAACACATCACACGCATTGGTGGCGGATAGCGCCGTGGTAAAACGCAAATCCATGGTCGACGAGGTCGGGCCGCCAGGTTGATGACACTGAGCGCAGTTAGTGTGCAAATAGGCGCGGGCACGATCAGCAAGCAACGCGGAGGTATCCGCCGGATCCGCCATTGCCGGTAAGCCGGCAACCGGTCCCGGCAACGGATTGGTGAACAGGACGATGTGCTCCAGTGTGTCAAGCTGGTTTGCCGTGATCCCGGTAGACGGATAAGTGAAATCGCCGTTGAGTTGGGCGATCTCCGGCCCGAGCGCAAAATCGGCAGCGCTGGTATGACACTGCAGACACTGGCCTTCACTGGGATAAATCCAGTTTTGTCCGCCTATCAGGCGCATGTTGCCGCCTTTAACGCGCGTCGCCGCCGTCACTGCGTCGTTCCACTCGTAGGTATATCCCGCCCAAATGCCATCCGGGTGGCGCATTAACAGACGCGTCTCGATGAGCTGCCCGTTTAGCGCAAAGTTTTTCATGATGACGGTCCCGTTGGGGAAAATAAAGTCATCATTCGCGTCGATGTCGATGGTGGTGCCGTCGGGTAATGCTATCCAGCGAGTCTTGTCGGCATCATCTGACCAGAACGATGCATTGATCGTGTATGGCACCAGACCAGCGGCAGGTTGTGTCGGATTGTTGGTATCCACGCAACCGGTGTCCACCAGGTCGTCCGGAATCGTGTCCGGCGTCCCGCCGGTGGACGGCACCAGGCGACGAAGCAGATTGTTGGAGACGTCTGCGAAATACAATTCGCCATCCTCACCGAGGGCGAAGGCGGAAATCAGCCACGGTGTATCCACCAACAGTTCGTTGGTATATCCGCCCTGCCCGTCCGCCTGCAGCGCCCAGATGCGGCCTGAGCCATAATCGGCAAAAACGTAGCGGCCGTTCAGTCCCGGGATCGTCGTATTGCGATAGACATAGCCTCCCGTGATCGCAATGTTCCCGTTCGCGGTGGCGTACTCGGCTACCGGATCGATGAGGCCTCCGGCAGGACAATCTGCCGGCTCAAAGTCGCTGGTACCCTCACGGCAATCCCAGCCATAGTTGCCACCGCGCTCGATAATATCCACCTCCTCCCAGGCGTTTTGTCCGACATCACCGAGCCAAAGATCACCGGTAGGCTCGTCGAAACTCCAGCGCCATGGGTTACGCAAGCCCCAGGCGAAAATTTCCGGGCAGTCATTGGCGTTGAATAACGTGGGACCACACCTGGGGTTCCCCGCAAACGGATTGTCGGCGGGAATCTGGTAAGCCGGCAGCGGGAAGTCGATTCCCTGGATGTCTATGCGCACCATCGAAC
>QIKV01000208.1 GCA_003233115.1 Oceanospirillales bacterium | reverse complement strand
GGTGCCGGGTGCAGCGTTCGGTGTACCCGGGTTCATGCGTTTTTCCTACGCCTGCGATCAGGTCATCCTGGATGCCGCCGTCGAACGGCTCAAGCAGGCGCTGGCCTGAGCCCTCCATGGTCGCGAACGAACGCACTCCCTAACTCGAACAGGTTCACCCCACCGCCACCAGGGACAATTATCCACGCTCCATTCCTGGAAAGCCACCAATTTGATGCAATGTCTGGGCCGATCTGACCCGACTTCAGCCGAATCAACCCCCATCTGCCTCAGTGCAGCGTCACGGTAATCGGTTGCGCACGGGGTATCTCATTGGCCAGAGTGAGAGGAAAAGCAGAATAAGTATAGGTAACCGTTCCATCCCTACCCAAAAAATCGCCGTAGCTGTAGGTGTACACATTCACGTAGGGCAACAAAGCCCCTGCGTAGACATTGTAGGTAGGCGTCGTCAATCCCGACAAACAGGACGGATTCACAAATCCCAAGTTGTTATCCACATCCGCGGCCGCATTTGCCGAAGTCATCACCCGGGTCGGATGGGCACACTGTGCCGATGGCCTGGTAGGCTGCTATGGCTCTGCCCACGACGGCTCTGTAGGTACCATTGGGTCCCCACAAGCCTTCATTATCGAAAAAGGTAGCCCTGTCGATCGGAACCGGTGTAGTGGGATTGGCACTGGTTGGATCCGGCAATTCATGACAGGCTTCCGAGCCTGCTGCCTGTATAAAATCGCAGTCATTGAAGGTGTCGAATGTCAGATTCTGCGTGTCGGCACACAAGCGTGTATCGTGAACATAGCCACTGCTACCATTGGATTTGTAGCCACATTCATTACCTGTCATGGTTCCCAGCAGGCTATCCGCTTCAGGTGCACAGGTTCCCGATGATTGGCTGAACACCAGTTTGCCGGCGCTGGGGCTGGTACTGCTCGAAGGAACAACCTGCCCTTGCAGCACACAGCCGGGGGAATTCGTTACCCCGCTGGCATCGACATAGAGCGGAGTAGTTTGCAGGTAAGTCGATAATTTTCCGGCATAGGTGGCGTAATAGCCACCGGGTATCGGATTAAACGCCACCACATTATCAACTGCGATCGGTGCAAGAATCTCCGTGATGTTGCCACCGGCATCTTTTTGAATGAAATTCTTTGTAATGGGATTCGCCGATGGATCGTATTTCCAGGGAGCCCCTCGACTATCGAAATAAGTCTCCACAGCAGCGAATACCTGTGCCTGTGTCTTATTTGAAATGACGCCAAAGGTTGCATCTTGTGTATCCAGAGAAAGCGGTGCTGCGTTGCCCATGGCACTTGGCCAATGCCGATATGAAGTTCACGTATGTCTGATCGACCGTTAGCGATTCACAAACCGCGGTGCCTGGGGGGCAGGAAGCAGAACCCGAAGATTGGCCCAAAAGCTTCGAATAAGTCATTTCCACCGCAACAAAGGCCGGTGGCAAGGGGGAGGCTGTCGGCGACGGGGTTCTTGCTATTGAAACCGCTGCCGCTCCGGGTAACATAAATATTCCCCGAGCTTCCATAAGGCATATAGATCACGCCGCCGTTCTTGGAAAGTGCAAACTGATCACTCTGAAACGCTGCACCTGTGCTCGCAGCAAGGGTCCCGACACCGGTCGTGGCAGAAAAATCGACCATCGTCAATCCGGCAACGGGATTATAGGCCGCCGCGACATGCACCACCTTGCCATTGCTGTTGACAACGCGCACCGCCACATGATCCGAGACGTATTTGACAAAAGTTACCAAGGTATCCTGCTGCACGTAAGTTATGCCGCTACCCTGAACACTGATTGATACTGAAGTCGAGCTTTGCGGCAAAGTGCTGAATGTACTATTCAGATCCCCATCCACGGTATAAGTTTTACCAGCCGGGAGCGAACAGGCAGCACTGGAAGAAGGTGCCGCAGTGTCGCACTGTGTAGCTCAGATTAGTCAAACCCAACACAGCCGTCGTGCTGATAGCGAGCGTTCCCCCAGACGTATTCTTGAACACAAACTCCGGCTTATAGGTAAACGTAACCGACGACGATGGAAGATTCGCATACAAAGTATCCGAGATATTCTGCGCATACTGAAAAGTCATATCGTTAGTGGGTGCCTGGATCTGAATCGAGAGCGAAAGACTGTTGTTCTCCAACTTCGACGATCCTGTTTCAGAGACAACACGGACAGTAGCCGTGCCGGCGGGCGCACTGGCGGATACCGTAACAGCAACCTGGCAACCCGCCCCTTGAACCGAGCAGACGCCACCATTGGCCACCTGCCAACCACTAGGCGCACTGACCGTGTATTTACCGACTCCCGGCGGACTTGAAGTCGTGCTGAATGCAACATCAAACGTCTGTCCCGGCACAGCCGTGGTAATTGTGCTGCCCGAAGTATCCGTCAGCTTGTCGTTGACCAGCCCCCCGTTAAGCACATCGACGGACACCGGTGTGTAAAGTAGGGGCAACCCCCTGTGGTTGCCCATTTTGTGATGGGTTTTGTGGTTGCCCGTCCATTGATCGTCCGTTCAATGGTTGCCCCGGATCAGGGCAGGCACGGGGGCCTGCCCCTACAGCGATGACCACGATTCCGTGGATATGGTTTGGCATAATTTGAAACGCGTCAATATCAACGCAGGGATAACAGGATGGCATTTCATCCCATCCCGTTTGAACCATCCACCCCGCGTCATTCAATACCATTTTCCCGTTCACAATATCCCCGAACAAATATTCCCGATGTTGTGTGCAAATGGTGACGAATACGCCCCGGTACGAGAATAATCATATCCATGCAATCGAATGGAACGGCGGTTACGCCTATTCACACCTGGGTTGAAAGTTTGAATCTCCACATCCCACCTGTCATATTCTTTACAATGCAGAGCCCTGATCTTCGAGGCCGAAAAACTTCCGGGTGGCGGCACGGGTATGTCGGCTCAACGTGTCGGGCGTTTCACCGCGGGCACG
>QIKV01000151.1 GCA_003233115.1 Oceanospirillales bacterium | reverse complement strand
CGCAAAACAGGTTCCGGTCGCCATAGACATTATCGACCCGGCTGACGGCCGGCCAGAATTTGCTCATCCATTGCGCAGGTGCGGGAAATGCAGCCATCTCCCGGTCGTAGGGGTGATCCCATTTCTCCACCAGGTCACGCTGGGTATGGGGCGCATTGACCAGTGGGTTGTCGTACTGGTCCAGGCTGCCATCCTCAACAGCGGAGATTTCTTTGTGAATGGCCAGCATGGCGTCGCAGAAGCGGTCCATTTCGTACAGTGACTCACTTTCAGTCGGTTCGATCATCAATGTACCGGGTACCGGGAAAGACATGGTGGGTGCGTGGAAACCATAGTCAATCAGTCGCTTGGCGACATCTTCCTCAGATATGCCGCTGGATTCTTTTAACGGTCGCAAGTCGATGATGCACTCATGTGCGACGCGGCCATTGCGGCCCGTGTACAGCACGGGAAAGACAGCAGATAAGCGGTGAGCGATGTAATTGGCATTCAGGATGGCAACCTGGGTTGCCTTTTTCATGCCTTCGGGGCCCATCATGGCAATGTAGGCCCAGGTGATGGGGAGGATTCCGGCACTTCCCCAGGGTGCTGCTGCAACCGCTCCGTTGCCGGTATGCTCGGTGGACACCTCGATCACCGAATGTCCGGGCAGAAAAGGTGCCAGATGCGCCCCGGTGCAAATCGGGCCCACGCCGGGGCCGCCGCCGCCGTGCGGGATGCAGAAGGTTTTGTGCAGGTTTAGATGGGAGACATCGGCACCGAATTTACCCGGCGCGGCAAAGCCGACCAGTGCATTCAGGTTGGCGCCATCGAGATAGACCTGGCCGCCATACTGATGGGTGATATCACATATTTCAGTGATTTTTCGCTCAAATACGCCATGGGTTGAAGGGTAGGTGATCATCAGGGCGGCCAGGTCATTGGCATACTCTTCTGCTTTTTCACGCAGGTCATCCACATCAACGTTGCCATTTTCGTCACACTTGACGATCACAATTTTCATACCGGCCATCGCGGCACTGGCAGGATTGGTGCCATGGGCCGATGATGGGATCAGGCAAATATGGCGATGACCTTCATGCCTTGATGCATGCCAGCCTTTGATGGCTAGCAGGCCGGCGTACTCGCCCTGCGAGCCGGCATTCGGCTGTAACGATACCGCATCATAGCCGGTACAGGCTTTGAGCATGTCTTCGAGTTCACGAAATAAGCGGTGATAGCCCTGTGCCTGATCAGTGGGTGCAAATGGGTGAAGGTCGGAGAATTCAGGCCACGTGATCGGCATCATCTCAGTCGTGGCATTCAGTTTCATCGTGCAGGAACCGAGAGATATCATGGCATGGGTCAGGGAAAGATCCTTGTTTTCAAGCCGTTTGATGTACCGCAGCATTTCTGTTTCTGAATGATGGCGGTCAAACACCGGGTGCTCGAGGAAACTGCTGCGTCTTTGCAGGTCGTTCGGAACGGCTGAGAAACCCGCTTCCAACGCCTGGTCAATATCGATGAACTGACCGGCACCATTTAGCTCGCCATCCTGCCCGGAAAAGGCCTTCCAGAGTTTAACCAGGTGCTGACGGGTGGTTTTTTCGTTGATACTGACACTGATGCCGCCATTGCCGCGAAACAGGTTAATTCCGGCATCTGATGCACGCGCACAAATCTGTTCAGCTTGCGCATCCGGCAAGTGGAATAAATCTGTTCAGCTTGCGCATCCGGCAAGTGGAATGTCAGTGTGTCAAACCAGCTTTTGTTGGCTGGTTGAAAGCCGAGCGGATCGAGACCCGAGACCAGCAAATTAGCCAGTCTGTGCATACGCCGGGCGATGCGTTTGAGCCCGGTACTGCCATGATAAACGGCGTACATACCTGCCATGACGGCCAGCAAGGCCTGCGAGGTGCAGATGTTGCTGGTGGCATGGGCGCGGCGTATGTGTTGCTCGCGTGTTTGCAGGGCCATGCGCATGGCAGGCTGGCCGTGGCGATCGCGGGAGACACCGATGATACGGCCGGGTAGGGTGCGTTTATAGCTGTCCCGGGTGGCAAAATAGGCCGCATGGGGACCGCCGTAACCCATCGGCACACCAAAGCGTTGTGACGAGCCCAGGCAGATATCTGCATTCATTTCGCCGGGTGGTTTTAATAAAACCAGGCTCATCAGATCAGCCGCTACAGCCACCAGCGTGCCGTTGTCCTGTGCGGCGCTGATCAAGGGGGCGATGTCAGCAATTTCACCGTCTGTACCGGTATATTCCAGCAACATACCGAAGAACTCACCGTTACCAAATTCATCTGCCGGGTCGCCCACAACCAGTTCATAGCCGAAGTGCCGGGCGCGCGTGCGTAATACACCCAGTGTCTGGGGCAGCGTGCGCTGATCGACGAGAAAGCGTGTGCTCTTGTTTTTCCGGTTGATGCGCTTGAGCATGGCCATGGCTTCTGCCGCCGCGGTGGCTTCATCCAGCAATGATGCATTGGCCAGTTCCATCGCGGTCAGGTCGCAGACCATCTGCTGGAAATTCAGCATGGCTTCAAGCCGCCCCTGCGATATTTCCGCCTGGTAGGGTGTGTAGGCTGTGTACCAGCCAGGGTTTTCAAGAATATTACGCAGAATAACTGCCGGGGTAATGGTGTCGTGATAACCCATGCCGATCATGCTGTGTTTCACAATATTAAGGCTGGCCATCTCGCGCAAGCTTGACAGGGCTTCGATTTCAGTGCGCGCCGCCGGAAGCTCCAGCGGTGCATTAGTGCGAATGGAGGGTGGTAGCGTGCTTTCTATCAGGGCATCCAGCGATTCAACACCCAATGCAGCCAGCATATGCTCGACCTGTCGGTCGCCTGGACCGATATGCCGGCGTACAAATTCACCGCCGTCTTCGAGCTTGCTGAGCGGTGAAACGGCGCGGGTTTCCGGACCGCTATATTTGCTCGCCATATCAGTTCACCAGTGGCACAAAATAGTGGTCAACCAGCAAAAAGAAGAACAGCACCATCAGGTAGGTGATGGAAAAAGCGAAGGTGTGCATGGGCAGCAGCACGTCCTTGCTCGTCATCATACGCAGGGCGTACCACATAAACCCGGCGTTGAGCACGCTGACGCCGGACAGGTAGACCAGCCCACTCATGCCGGTGAGGTAGGGCAGTGTGGTGACGATAATCAGCAGGATGGTGTACAGCAGAATTTGTAGACGGGTAAACGCACTGCCATGGGTCACCGGCAGCATCGGAATATCTACCGCTGCATACTCCTCCTTACGGTATATGGCCAGCGCCCAGAAATGTGGGGGTGTCCAGATAAATATAATCAAAAACAATAGCATAGCCTGAGGATCAAGGCTGCCGGTGACTGCGGCCCAGCCCAGCACGGGTGGTGCGGCTCC
>QIKV01000012.1 GCA_003233115.1 Oceanospirillales bacterium | reverse complement strand
GTAACAAACAAGACCCGCATACTCGTCGCCGAAGATGACGGTATGGTGCGCCGCCTGCTCGCCGCCATTCTGGAAAAAGAGGGTCACCGTATCTTACAGGCGGAAAATGGTGTCGAAGCGCTGAAGCTTATCGACAGCGAACCGGTTGATGCCATTGTCCTGGACCTGCTGATGCCGGTTATGGATGGCCTGAAATTTCTCCATGAATTACGCCAGGTCCGGCACATGGATATTCCGGTACTGGTATTGACCGCCTCACTGAACCCGGCCAACGGCAATGAGCAACGTGTCCTCGACGCCGGTGCTGACTGTGTAGCACGTAAACCGGTCAAGGCACCGGAGCTGTTGAAGCTGCTGCAACAGATACTGGACAAATGATCGACATTTTTCCTCTTCACCTGTTCCCCTCGGGAGGGCTGTCAGGATCAGTCATCACCAGTGTCTGGGTCGGTGTCTTCGTTGTTGCATTCTTTAACCTGCGTTTTGGCTGGGTGCTGGCGGGCCTGGTGGTTCCCGGCTACCTGGTCCCGCTGCTGTTACTCAAGCCCTGGTCTGTCGTCGCCATTGTTATCGAAGGTGCGGTGACCTACTTCCTGGTCTGGTTGTTTTCGGAATCACCCGGGCACAGGAACCGCTGGAGCAGCCTGTTCGGGCGGGACCGGTTTTTCGCCCTGATTGTTATCAGTGTGGTGGTACGCCTGGTGTTTGACGGGCTGGTTTTCCCGGGCATCGGCGACTGGCTGAACCGTCACTATCACCTCAATTTCGACTACGTCAACAACCTGCACAGCTTCGGCCTGATTGTGATTGCCTTAATCGCCAACCAGTTCTGGAAACCCGGTTTCAACCGCGGCATGCTCAGTCTGGTTGTCACGGTCGGTGTCAGCTATGTCATCGTGCGCTATGGCCTGATGGAACTGACCAACTTCAGTCTTGGCAACGTGCAGTATGTCTACGAAGACCTGGCCAGTTCTATCCTGGCAAGCCCCAAGGCCTATATTATTATTATCTGTACTGCGCTCATCGCCTCGCGCATGAACCTGTACTATGGCTGGGAATACAACGGCATCCTGATCCCGTCGCTGCTGGCGCTGCAATGGTATGAGCCGAGCAAGATCATCATCACGTTTGTGGAAGCCTTTATTATTCTCGGTTTGTCTACACTGGTGATGCGCCTGCCGCGTTTCGCCCATGCCAATATCGAAGGCGCACGAAAACTGCTGCTGTTTTTCAATGTCGGCTTTGCCTACAAGTGGTTGCTCAGCCTGGTACTGGCGAAAGTGTCGGACGCCTTTGCCTTCGGCTACCTGCTGTCCAGCCTGATGGCGATAAAAATGCACGACAAGATGATTGTCGGCATGCTGACCCGGTCAACCCTGCAAACCTCCCTGGTCTCGGTGTTGTTCGCTACCGTCATTGGCTATGTGCTGATCTGGCTACCCACGCCGGAAAGTCTGTTCAGTAAAAAAACCGTCGCCAGCATTACTGCACCTGACATTATTGAAGATGTTCACCTGGTCCCGTTGTTAAGACGGGAAAAGGTCAGCATCTACCAGCGCCGTGATCCGGAAACCCTGGTGCGTCCCGACCTGGTGGAATTACGGGCTTTTGAAGCCGGGCTAAAACTGTTGCGACGCTATCGTAACAGCCACAAAGCGATCCACCTGGCGGAAGCAGAATATTCCCTTAAACAGGCCGGTTACTCGCTTCATATCGTACAGGAGCGTTATATTTACCTGCAGGAAAAAACCGGTGGCCAGGGCCGCGGTGTTTATATCATCGACCTCAAAGCCGGTACTGACCTGTTGCTGGAAGTCCCCGCCCCGGCTGAAGAGCGCTGGGCACTGGATGCCGGGGCCTGGCTGTTCACCCGCTTCAATGCACAGGCACTGGCCATCGCCGGTTCTTACCGCAATGCCGGTATTGGCGGGGTCAATGATGTACTACAGAATCGGCAGACTTTCTTTGCTGTATTCCAGCGTTTACTCAGCCGTGGCTCGGTACTACAGGTTCGTGGTTATACGGGCAACAGACTGGAAGAAAACCAGGGCAACCCGGTACCTGAACAACTGTCTTCACTCTGGGTAAAAGGCACGTTGCCGACCGGGCTGGACCTGAACTTCCTGGAACGCAGCATTGGTGAAATTGATATCAACTGGCAACAGCCATCGGAAATTAACCGGCTCCGCGATATGGAATACCAGGGCTTTGCCGAATTGTTCCTGACACAGACCGACCAGCGAAAACTGCTGGCACAGTCCCTCGGCGAAGAAGAAACACTGGAAACCCAGATCAACGTACAAAGAATAGATGGCTACCTGCAACAATGGCTGCTGGAGAAAAAAGGGCGCCTGGCACGCCGGGGTACAGACCTCTACCGACCACCTTCACCAGAGGAATTGCTGTACTTCGATGAAGAGATCATCACTCCGTTACTGCACTTGATCGACACCCTGCCGGAGATCAACACACAGGAACAGAACGCGGAGTTGAACAGGATAGCCGCAGCCGCCAGGGCTATCGACTATCGACTGATCAAGTACCATCATCAACGTAGCGGAGAGGAATATCTGATTCTTGAAGAGCGTGAAGACATCAGGAAACGTCGTTACTGGGGAACTATCGTATTGCGCTTCGGACCATCAGAACAATACCTGGTGCAAGTCCCCCGCCCCTTATACGAACTCAACAGCTTTGAATACGCCGTATCGATGTTCGAACGCCTGCATGCGCGTGGCCTGGTGGTTGCCGGCGCTCACCCCTTTGCCAATCGCGACGGCAGTGCCGACACGGTTCGCATGGAGAATATTCCCAGCGTCTTCAACCTGGTATCACAAGTTATTCTTCGGGAAACACCACCGGATGAACCTGAGCTGATTATCCATTGCCGTGCCTTTGGCCTGCGCCCGATCGGGGAGCAAACCGGCAGTGATGTTCTGCTGGCATTCAGTGATGGCATTATTCATGAGCAGCAGCTGCCTGCACTCGGACTGCGCCTGCTGGATGCGCTGCACGAAGACAGCCTTGCCTACCAGATTGTCGATGGTACGCCGGATACCGCTGGTTATGAAATCGGCGGACTGCCACAGTCACTGTATGCCGCCAACCTGCCTGACAAGCATTTCCTCATTCTCTGGTTGTCACCCCTGTCACGCGACAGTTACCGGCAACAGAGTGACAATCATCTACAGGAAAAGCAGTTTCGCGCACTCAACATCCCTACCCTGAAGGATGACCTGACAGACTACCTGAAGAAACAGGCAACAGGACGCACCGACATACCGGATGAGTTACTGACAGCAGTCCTTCATTACCAGCGCAATCATGATATCGTCAGCCTGCGTCAGCTACAGGTGCAATGGCCACACTGGCGGCTGCAACGCCTGATCGA
>QIKV01000046.1 GCA_003233115.1 Oceanospirillales bacterium | reverse complement strand
TGTTGTCGATCATCAGTCCCGCATAAAGAAAACCGGTGTAGGGGTTACCTTCGGCAGCCATGCCTGCCACCGTGGGTTCGATAATCTCGGAGATGATACGTGCATGCACTTCGGGGGTGACCACGGGGGCAGGGGAATAGGCACCCATGCCACCGGTGTTGGGGCCGGTGTCGCTTTCGCCTACACGTTTGTGGTCCTGCGAGGTGGCCAGTGGCAGGATATGTTTGCCGTCTACCATGCAGATGAAACTGGCTTCTTCACCGTCAAGAAATTCTTCGATAACCACTCTGTGTCCGGCTTCGCCGAAGGCATTGTCTGCGAGCATGTCGCGTACGGCATTTTCAGCTTCACTCAGGGTCATGGCTACGATGACGCCTTTACCCGCCGCCAGACCGTCGGCCTTGATGACGATGGGTGCGCCTTGTTCACGTACATAATTCAGCGCTTTATTGATGTCCGTGAAGTTGCCGTAGCAGCCGGTGGGTATGTGATGCCGCGCCAGAAAATCCTTGGTGAAAGCCTTGCTGCCTTCCAGTTGCGCTGCTCCCCGGGTGGGCCCAAAACAGCGTAGACCGGCGTCATTAAATACATCGACTAGGCCGATGACTAGCGGTGCTTCGGGGCCAACGATGGTCAGGCCGATGCTGTTGTCTCGGGCAAAGGTCAGCAGGGTGTCGATGTCTTTCACATCGATAGCAACATTTTTCAGTTTGGGTGCGTGTGCGGTACCGGCATTGCCGGGAGCCACAAAAACCTGTTCCACATCGGGCGATTGCGCGGCTTTCCAGGCCAAGGCGTGTTCACGCCCACCACCGCCGATGATCAGTACCTTCATGTTATATTCCGCGTATCTGTTGTTTCAAACTTATGTTTCAAACCGTGCCACCGGGTGAAGGGTGGCTAAAAAAGGCTGCCAATGATAGCAGATTCACCGGTTTGCGCACGCGGGGTTTCTGGAACGATAGCGGGAGCTACCACTCGATTCTGATACCTCCATTGATCCAATATTGGCGGACATTGCTCTGTCCCAGCCGACTTTCGTAGTGAAGGAAGCCTGACCGGCCGTTGGCAAAAACTGCTGTAACACCTAAGCCCAGATTGAAGTAATCCCGGTCCGGGCTGTCTGAGGCAATGTCGAAACTGGTGCGGGTTGGGTCATAAGCAAATTGCGCAGAGATGGCGCGTGAGTTGTCTCTGAATTCATGTTCCCATTCACCACTGAATTGCAACAGATACACAGCATTGCGGGCGCTGATCGCATAACTGACCTGACTACCCAGCGCTGCGGTTATGGAATCCACATCCTGATTATCAATCGTTAATACCGAACCTGATCCTATGCCGCCGGGATTCGAGGCGGATTCAGTGTAACCATTAATCGATGTCTGGATATATCCCAGTCGCCCGTAGGGACCAAAAGTCAGTGCATTCCGGCTGTATTCATAACCACCACTCAGACTGATGGCATATTCCCACCCCGTTGTATCGCCGATTCCTTCTTGCAGAGGGTCACCGGGTAAATTAATCCGGCGCCGGGTATCGATATTATTCTTGCCGAGTCTGATCAGGCCATCCAGATAAAATGACGTTGATCGGTAATAGCTGCCGTAAGCCGTCAGGTGCCAGTTATCGATATCCATGTCACCGGCATTTCCTTTAAAGTCAGAATCCTTGCCGGTATAACCCAGGGCACCACCTACAACCAGTTTGTCCGATATACGGTAATCAGTACCGGCGGTGATCATTTCGGCGCGGAAGTTGAATCCTGTTTCCTGGTCGGTTTTGCCCTTGTCTCCGGCAATGATCGTCGCATTGACAAAGCTGCCCCAGCGGCTGGCAATACTGTGCTCCTCACCTGCCGAGCTGCCTTGCGTGCTGCTTCCGAATAATGCGGCGACAACGGATTCAGGCAGGGTTTGTCCGTCAATTTTGATATTCAGGCCTGAGAGATTGATGCCTCGCGAGCCCCCACGCAAGGCTGTCAGCCGCCCGTGGACGCTGGCAGTTTGAAATTTGGCGGTTGCGAGAATGACTCTGCCCTGGGCCGTTACTTCTTCGTGGGCCAGTAAATCCAGACTTGCTCATCAGCTGCCAAGCGTTGACAGGTTCTCCACAAGTCATTTTGTTCGGCACTTCGTCCTTCTCCCAATTCTGCCAGGGCAATGCACATGGAATCCATCGCTTTTGCCACGGATCTTTGGTTTCTTGAGAATCCTGGTTGTTCGGCAATACCGCCATTGACCACAAAAGCGACAGAAGCAGGGCCGTTTAAGTGTACCGCAGACAGATTGTTGCCACCCTCCTGGCTATTGCCTGGGGTGTTATTCGGATTTACGGTGGCTTTTACAACTAGGCGATCCGATGTTTCAAGGGTGAGTGTGTTGCTGGATTGACCGTTGGCATCGGTCCGTGTTGTCAGTTGTAGCAGGGTTCCGCCATTGGTAGGTAGAATTTCCCAGTCAATAGATACACCCTCAACAGGGTCTCCGGCGGTATCAAGTGCATTGATAACAAAGGGCTCCAGGGTGGCTCCCGATGTGCCGCGCTGTAAATTACCGGAGATAGTTTTGACCTGATCCACTGTTGGTGAAGTCTGGATAACATTTGTTGTAATGGATTGACTAGATCCTCCTGAACAATTACCTTCACAATCCGTAGTAAATACAATATTGTGTTGTCCTTCGGGTGGCTGCCAAGTGAACGTATACTGTGTTGACTGGCCTGCGCTGATTGTCGGGCAAAAAGCGGCACCGAGATCAGCTGATGAACAATCCGGTGTAGCCGAGCTGAACGGCCCAACAGTGCGGCCTTCATCAGCTGAAGCGATCAGTATAACGCCTAGAGCAGCAATAGTACCAGTACTAGAGTTCTGTATCGTGAGTGTATAACTTACGGTATCCCCGGGGGTAACAGGGTTGCCCGGGGACTGCACAATATTTGTTATTTGAAGGTCTGCATGCCCCTCCGCTAAACAGGTGCTAACCACACCAAATCCTATAACAAACAGAAACAGTCGGGAAAATATACCCGATGAAGAAAAAGACATCTGTGTAAAATTATTCATAACTTCTCCCCGAAAAAATCTGTCGTTTGCAGAATTTTCGTCCAGTAATTATCCCAACCCTGCTGATGTTCCACGCCATCCAGCACAAGCATTTGGGCATTTTGTTGTTTGACAGCCGCCTCCAGCATTTCCGGCGGCACGTTTTTGTCGTTTTTACCGACATAATGCAGTTGATCAATATGGCGCGGCAAAGGCGGGCGATGTGCTGGGTTCAATGAATGCTCCAGCGTCGTATAGCCATGCCGAGCTGTCCATGCGTCG
>QIKV01000154.1 GCA_003233115.1 Oceanospirillales bacterium | reverse complement strand
CGCGGGCTGGACCGCCTGAACGAGGCGATCATGAAAGCCTATGAGATCTGGAACCGCCGCATCCCCACCGCAGCGCTGAACCGCTGGCTGACCGGCATGCTGGAACAGCACCCGCCGCCCGCGCCCTCCGGCCGGCGCATCAAGCTGCGCTATATGACCCAGGCCAAATCGCGCCCGCCGGGTTTCGTGGTCATGTGCAGCCTCCCCGACAAAATGCCCGAAAGCTATTCGCGCTACCTTGTCAACGGGTTACGAAGCGACTTTGACATGCCCGGCACCCCGATCCGCCTCTATCTGCGCTCGCAGTCGGACAAGAACCCGTATAAGGGCCGCAAAAAGGCCGGCCCATCCAAGCTGCGCAAACACATCCACGGGCATCGCACTGACCGATAGCGTGCGCGCCCACGGGTGCAGGTGCAATGGCTGGATTGAAACCGATCGAGACCTTTGGTCCAAGTGCGGCATTGGACACAAAGGGGGGATTGCGGACATTCGCTGCGGCCTGCACCAACGGCTGCTATATTCTGTTGAAAAACTCTTCTTGATTTGGATCCCGTTCACTGATTCAATTTCCTTGTTGATGCAGGGGATTGATGTCGATGATGGGACCGAAGCAAGAGGCACAGGGCGCGCTGTTTTACGAGTTCTCGATAGAAGACCACGTCCCGCAGGATAATCTGCTCCGCGCCATCGATTGCTTTGTTGATCTGTCTGGCATCCGCCAGCATCTTGCTCCGTTTTACAGCAACACTGGTCGTCCTTCGATAGATCCCGAACTGCTGATCCGGATGCTATTGGTGGGGTATTGCCTCGGCATCCGGTCTGAGCGCAGGCTCTGCGAGGAAGTGCATCTCAATCTGGCGTACCGCTGGTTCTGTCGTTTGGACCTGCAGGATGATGTGCCGGATCACTCCACCTTCTCGAAGAACCGTCACGGTCGTTTCCGCGACAGTGGCCTGTTGCGGCACCTGTTTGAGACGGTGGTCGCGCGGTGCATTTCGGAGGGGTTAGTGAGCGGCCAGAGGTTCGCAGCAGATGCGAGCCTTATTGAAGCAGATGCCAACAAGCAGAACTCGACGCCCAAAGAAGACTGGGACAGCAGCACCATAATCCCTGACGACGCCCCCCGTGCCGTAAAGGAATATCTCGACGTTCTGGATGACGCTGCTTTTGGTGCAGCATCCGAGGTAGAGCCCAAGTTCACGTCCCACTCAGATCCCGCAAGCCAGTGGACTGCGGCACGTAAAGGCCCTGCTTTCTTTGCCTATTCGACCAATTACCTGATCGATACGGATCACAGCGTCATCGTGGATGTCGAAGCCACACGCTCAATCCGGCAGGCCGAGGTCGGGTCTGTGCGTACAATGCTGAATCGAACCAAAGAGCTGTTTGGCCTCGATCCTGAACGCATCATTGCGGACACAGCTTATGGATCGGGGCCAATGTTGGGTTGGTTGGTGGATCGTGGCATCGCCCCGCACATTCCGGTGATTGATAAGGCTGGGCGCACCGATGGCACCTGGACCCGCGCTGACTTTGAATGGGATGCTGAGAACGACCAATACATCTGCCCCGAGGGCCAAGCTCTCAAACAATTCCGCCGCAACTACTCAGATCCGAACAGAGGCCCAACGGGCAAAGGTGTAGCCAAATACCGGGCCCTCAAACTGACATGCCAGGCTTGCCCATCCAAAGCACGGTGCTGCCCGAATATGGACTTCCGGTCCATCACTCGCGAAGAGCACGAAGATGCCCGCCAAGTGGCCCGCGACATCGCCAAGACCAAGCAATATGACATCTCGATGAAGCTGAGAAAGAAAGTCGAGATGCTGTTTGCCCACCTCAAACGCATTCTTGGCCTCGGACGGCTCCGATTACGTGGTCCATGCGGCGCAAATGACGAATTCCTCCTCGCCGCAACCGCCCAAAACCTCCGCAAACTAGCCAAGATTTTTCCTGCACCGCAGCAAATGCGCAAAGCGTGACAAGAAATGCGCGCGCGTGGTGTTCTATGGCACACTTTCTGCACTCGCAACACGTTGTTTTTCAACAGAATCGGCGGGTTGCAGACGTTCGCGGCACCAATCGCCAAGGTCGATGTGCGGACAAAGCTGCCATTTACCAAACAGGTCGACAGGAGTATTTTGCACCAAATCAAGGAGGAGAAATTCATGCCAAACGCCATTAATCTTACACAAAAACTGACTACTTTTGACCAACATTGGTCACCAAGAACAGTCTCAGAATTCAACGGGCATGATGTCATGGTGGTGAAGGTGTTGGGGGAGTTTAATTGGCACTCTCACGCTGAAACCGATGATTTCTTCCTTGTTTTGAAAGGAGAAATCGACATTGAGATGCGAGAAGAAACGGTAACTCTAAAAGAGGGTGAGATGTTTGTCGTACCCATGGATGTGGAACACCGCCCAGTCGCAAGATCAGAAGCACATATTCTGTTAATTGAACCGACCGGCACTCCCAACACGGGCGATCCCGAAACAGCTGCTGCACGAAAAACAGCATAACCGCTCCCACACTTTAGGCTCATCGCTGCCGTTTTCTGCACCATGCACCAAGGTCAGCTCTGGGCCGGAAACGACTATGCCACTTTGCACCCAAAGCATCAAATCGCAGGTACCCCCGCAACAAACCCGCACCCTACCGCCCCTGACCGAACAAAGCTGTTCGGTCCGCTATGACGATGGCAGCTGGCAGGTGGTTAGCCCGATCAGCGGCAAGGCGGCGGAGTAGGTTTATTGCAAGGGGTGCCACATCAATGATGAGCCCTGTAAGACCAATGTTGTTGCCGCCGAAATTAGTCAGCAACGGGTGGTTT
>QIKV01000044.1 GCA_003233115.1 Oceanospirillales bacterium | reverse complement strand
TGTGGGCATTGCTAACGGCAGCGAGGCTGGAAAGATGTAATTGTCCACCATGACCCGCCTCCAGTAACGCCAGCAACAGGTCCATATCGGCCACGATCAGTGCACTGACGCCCATATCCTGTAACAAACGGGTACCGAAACCCGCCAACGTCGCCACTGCACCCGGTGGATAATGGAGTGAATTCAGGGCAACATGCACCGGCGCCGAACCCACAGCAGCAATAATGTCTGCCAGCGCCTGTTCACCGGGCACACCCGCTGCATCAGGGTGCCTTCGATTGCTCCAGGCAGCGCCGAACTTGTCCTCCCATCCCGGTGGTGACAATCCGCAGTAAAACTCATCGGCGCCGGCATCCAGCAATGGCGCAACTTCGCTGGCTATTCGCAGCGGTGACAGGATTTTCATGGCAGGGGTTGCTGATGGATCACCACCCGATCAGCCAGTGCCAGATGACGCGAAATCCACTCTGGTGGCGCGGTAAAAAACAGGGTATTGCCTGCCCGCCACAACTGTCTAGGTGTATCCGGTCGGTTTTCAGGCCGACAAACTCCCCGGCAGGGGGCTTTGCAGCCTGATCTAAGCCCCCGGGTAAACGTCCCTCTGCCCGTGGACGTAGCCGCTGCTTTTTCGAGACAGTTTCTACCCGAGGCCACAAAAGTGAAGGGCACATGCAGTGTACGCTCAAACCCTTCATCACCGACCCCGAGGTAACCAGGCTCCAGATCAGCATCCGACTCCACTGCACAGATGCCAAGCGAAGCTGCGAGTTTTCTGATGCCTGTTCCCCTTGCAGTATTTTCGCCGCCAGACCCCATCGCCTGCATGGCAAGTCGTGGGTCCCTCAGGCCCCTGTTCATCAGGCGCCCCATGCGCAAAGACAGACAGGGATACGATTTGCGTACCAAATTGAGAACACCCCAATCGTTGAAGACAATGGCAGGAAACCAGCCCCGATCGGTTAAACTGCCAAGCAAACGGTCGATACGGTCCAGGCCTTTGCACGTGACCATTGGTGTCAACAGCACCGCCTCCAGGTTCCGTGCAT
The DNA here is from genome assembly GCA_003233115.1 of Oceanospirillales bacterium. Classification (GTDB taxonomy): domain Bacteria; phylum Pseudomonadota; class Gammaproteobacteria; order Xanthomonadales; family SZUA-36; genus SZUA-36. The sequence goes on along the minus strand of QIKV01000044.1, from coordinate 3,747 downwards.
CGCAATCGGCACAAAATACTTCGGTAGCACGGATACCAGGCAATAATTCCTGGCAGAATTCCGAACCATAATAAAGAGCCGTTAACGCTGCATCCGGATAGCTATCCCAGAGCACGGCACCACCCCATTCCGTATCAAATGATTCGTTGAGGCTTTTTAGCGCGCCCCCCGCTGTCGCAATGCGAAGCCCGTATTCCATTCAGAGCCCCTGGTCTGTCAGGCGCCTGAAATCCATACCGTCCGTTTCCATCTGCAATACCTTGATGGGCTGCAGGCTCTTTGCATCAAAAATGGTTGTGGTCGCACCACCGCCGGAGACATAGATTTTTTTACCATCGCTGGAAATATTGATGGCGTAATGGGTCCCGCCCGGTATCGGAGTAAGCGAGTCATAAGTGCGGGTTTCCAGATCGATAACCGTCAATTCATCCATGACCGCATAAACTTTCTTTTTATCCGGCGAACGCATGACACTATAGGCAAAAACAGGTGCGCCCTGAAGCGGCAGGTCAGAAATCTCACCACTGGTGGTATCAATTGTAAGAAGCCCCATGCGCTCGGGCGTATAGTAGTTGACCATATAGAGACCACCGTTCTCCCTGGTGTTATCCCACAACGGCAGAATATTCCACTTTTTCTCATACATGGGATAACTGCCGATGATCTGCATTTCCTCAGCAGACACATCCACTTTGGTGATGTCTTTACCAATGACATAGATGCTGCTGGCATTTTTAACCGACACCAGTGACGCGGAACCCCAGGGCACCTCGATACTGCGTAGAATGCGCCCATCTGCAAGGTCAACCTGAGCCAGCACAGGCACTCCGACCACAACCTCACCTTTGTGCGTTTTGCGTGACAGCAGGTTCACATAAGCAGTTTTGCCATCCGGGGCAAGATCGAACCCAAAGATAAACCGGTCCCAGCCGTCGCTGCTGACATCAATGGTGTCCACGAGTCGTTTTTGAACCAGGTCAACACGGTGGATCAGGTGCCGGTTGGCCGTCACATAGAGAAACTTTCCATCGACACTGAAATCTGTTTCCCGCAATGAACCACGCACCGGTATGTCGGCCACAATGGTGTCCGTTTCACCATCAACAACCTGGATCACTCCGTATCCAATGTAATAAAAAGTGTCCTTGGCCCATGCCGTTGCGGTACCCAGCCCGATAACAACCGCAGCGATGAGTAAACAATTCATCATTCTCCTGTTCATGTCCTGCTCCTCAATGGGCGTTAATCAGTCATATTTCAGATTCCGCCAGTCCCTGGCAATATTCGGACACTGCTGGTCAAAATCTTCATGATTGGTGGCACCTGTGCAGGCCACCAGCAGTCGCCGGCACAGCCATGAAAATCCTTCGCTGAAGACAGACAATTGCCGACCGGGTGACCGGGGCGCGGATTGGTCTCCCAACCGGTGTCAAAGATTGTGGTACAGCCCACCGGCATAGCTGGTGGTCCCTGCTGACGCGCCTGTACCGATTTCTTTTCACTCTCTGCAAGTGACTGAATGGCCCTGGCCTTTTCATTGAGTGCCTGAAGGGGTTTTTCCTGCTTGGGTCTCTTAATCTTCATTTCTGCATCCTTCAATGTAAGCTTTACAAGCCAACGCTGAGCTAACACTGTGCCCGTTGACTGAGCCGGCTGCCCAGTGTCTCTAGTGCAGCATCTGCGCGCAGGCCCACATAGGCCCTCAAACCCAGTTCCAACCAGCTGCGTATTAATCTGCAACTACTGCCGCGCGGCAGTCCCAGTTGGTTTTCACGCAGGTCATTTTCATAGTGGCAACCGCCAGCGCAAAGGGTTCTGGCCCAACACCCGGAGCAGTGTCGGTCACGGCCCTCGTTCAAGCCGGCCAGGGAGATATTGATCCGGTCTGCATCAATCCCTTCGCTCAGGCTTCCTGCACAGAAATTCATTGCCCCTGTTAAGCGGTGGCAAGGGAAGAAACGGCCTTTTGCATCGACGGCCATATAACCCAGTCCGGCGCCACAGGATACGAACCTGGCTTGCCCCAGGTGCAAGCGGCCCAACAGGTCGAGGATATTGGAAAAGGGCACGACAAAACCTTTCCTGACACCGGCAACAAAGCGCTGTGCAAGCTCACCGAAACCGGCCAGTAATACGGCCTCCTGTTCCGCAGTGGGTAGCAGCGACTTGTTGACCGGGCTTACCGGTGCGATGCCTACCTCATGAAAACCGAGCTTGATCAGGTGATCAAATACTTCGGGGACACGATGCCACTGATCCGGTATCAGCGTGACGCGCGCCGCAACCGGTACGGGCGAGTCCTTAAGCAGAATCTCCAGGCGGGAAACGATTTCAGTGTAGCTGCCACGCCCGTTCTCATCAGGACGGTTGCGGTCATGGATGTCGCGTGGCCCATCCAGGCTGACTGCAACAGCGATCCGGTGTGCGTGCAGGAAAGCCACAATTTCCGGATCCAGCATTGTGCCGTTGGTGGTCACGGAAAAATGTACCTGTTTTCCGGGTTTTTTGACATAAGAAGCCGCTTCGTTGACGGCTGCTTTTATGGCCGGCATATTCAGCAAGGGTTCGCCACCGAAAAAAACCAGTGTCACGTGATCGTGATCACCTGAGTGATCCAGCAGGTAACGCACCGCAGCACGTGCATCCTCAGGATCGAGCAAACAGGGTGCCGCACCGTAGGTACCGCCATCGGCATAACAGTAAGTACACTGGAGATTGCAATCCTGGGCGACTTCCAGCACCAGGGTGGACAGTGGTACCTCGCCGGCTTTGACCTGCGGAAGTGATGCCCGCTCACCTGGTCTTTTATCCCGCGATACCGGCAACAATATCTGCGCATCACGCAAACCCTGCAATACCTCAAAATCAGATACCGGTACGGAGTCCGGATCAACAAGCTCTGAGCTACGCCATTTGCACAGGGTCTGGTGTGCTTCTGGACTCACTGCGAACAGACTCAGGTCTTCAACACCAAGGATGAAGGTCTCGTCAGGACCCGTAAAAATTCGATGGTCCGCCCAGGCTAACATTGTTATTTAATCCTTTGAATGAAGTCCGGCACGGTAACCACCAATCTTGCCTCGGCCGTGTACGCTGCCGCACCGCGGTTGTATTTGGCGATCACTTTAAGCAAACCCGTCGCTTCACCACCAAAGCCCCGCTCTGGTAGCGGGCCGTAGTCTCCAGTGGGAATATACGTTCCGTCCGCTTCGATCCCGCCCAGGTACGCAAGGTCATTGTCGCCGGGCCGGGTTTCTTCTTCGGCAAGGCTGAACGTTGCCGCCACCGGGCCCAGGGCATAGTCATCCAGCGGGTCGTCCGCGTTCTCACCCCTGGAGTAAGCAATGGCTTGAAACTGCACGCCCTCTGCCGGATAGTTCGTGCCGCCGCTGATTCTTGCCCTGCCCATCTCAGGCGTGATTGCCAGGTAGTCAATACGCGGTGCGAGATTGAGCTCCAACGGCGGGGAAACGACATCAAGCCCCTTTACCCTGATACGGGTGGTGCCTTTCCCAATACCGCGGTATACGAGTACCAGCTCTATGGTTTCAGTGCTGGTGGTATTTGCCTGCAGCACTTCAACATCTGCACTGGCAGCGACAATATCTCCAACGGTCACCGCTGGAAGATTCATGCCTTCGATCAGGATTTCTGTTGGTTCACCGCTGAGCAGGTAGCCGGGCGTAGCCCGTAAAGCGCGGCTCTGTTTAGTGACAGGGAACCACGTGGATGACGAAGTGCGAAAAT
>QIKV01000145.1 GCA_003233115.1 Oceanospirillales bacterium | reverse complement strand
CACCTCCTTCGGGACATCGTTCTTACCGGTTGGTACGAAGCGGATGTCATCCACAACGTCCATGCCATCAATAACCCGGCCGAAGACGGTATAACCCCATTCACGGGAATTGCCCTTACCCTTGTGATCAAGCGCACCATTGACCTCAACATTGATGAAAAACTGTGAGGTTGCAGAATTAACCTCGTTGGTGCGTGCCATGGCAATTGTACCGCGTTTGTTTTTTAAGCCGTTGTCCGCTTCATTGGGGATGGGGTCACGGGTCGGTTTTAAATTCATATCAGGCGTCATACCCCCGCCCTGGATCATGAAGTGACTGATGACACGGTGAAATATCGTGCCGTTATAAAAGCCGTCATTCACGTATTGCAGGAAATTTTTGACAGTTTTTGGTGCTGCCTGTGGGAACAGTTCGAGGCGGATATCACCACGGTTGGTGTGGATCGTAACCTGGGGGTTTTCCGACCCTGAAGGTTCGTCTGATTGTGCGTAGGCTGTCGGCAGGCTCAAGATCAAAATCGCAAGAAAAGAAAGCAGCTGCTTCATGGGGTAGTTCTCCAATTCAGGGTTTGAGGCTGCCAATGATACTGGGGTGTCGGGCAGGGATAAAGGGCGGATAGTTGCCAGGCATCCCGGCTGGTCCTTTCCAGGTCCGTAAAGGTGCTGGCAAAACCCCATTGCACGACCGTTTTATGGTAGAATAAGGCGCTTGCACATAGAACAAAAACAACCATTTCGAAGAACCACTAGTGCGGCTTTTAAAGCATGATATATCAATCAGATATAACATATTTCGGAGAATATACATTTAATGGCTGAACTTGCCAGAGAAGTCCTGCAGGTTAACCTGGAAGACGAAATGCGCCAGTCCTATATGGACTATGCGATGAGTGTCATTGTTGGTCGTGCATTGCCCGATGTCCGTGATGGGCTGAAACCCGTCCACCGACGCGTGCTGTACGCCATGAGTGTGCTGGGTAATGACTGGAATAAAGCCTATAAAAAATCGGCACGTGTCGTCGGTGATGTCATTGGTAAATACCATCCACATGGTGATTCGGCTGTTTACGACACCATCGTGCGTATGGCACAGCCTTTTGCCATGCGCTACATGCTGGTGGACGGGCAGGGTAACTTTGGTTCAGTCGATGGTGATGCTGCAGCAGCCATGCGTTATACCGAAGTCCGCATGTCGAAGCTGGCACATGAACTGCTGGCTGACCTGGATAGGGAAACCGTTGATTTCGGACCAAACTACGACGAGTCCGAACACGAACCGCTGGTTTTACCCACCCGGGTACCAGGACTGCTGATCAATGGATCAGCCGGTATTGCGGTTGGCATGGCTACCAATATCCCGCCGCATAACCTGTGCGAGGTCATCAACGCGACCATTGCCCTGATCGAAGACCCACAACTGGATATCGACGGCCTCATGGAGCACCTGCCAGGCCCCGATTTCCCGACCGCGGGTATGATCAACGGTGCGCAGGGTATTTATGAGGCCTACCACACCGGTCGTGGCCGCATTTATATGCGGGCGAAATCCCATGTTGAAACCAACGAACGCAATGGCAAGGATTCATTGATCGTTACCGAGTTACCCTACCAGGTGAACAAGGCCCGCTTGCTGGAAAAGATTGCCGAGCTGGTCAAAGACAAAAAAATTGATGGCATTACAGAACTGCGTGATGAATCTGATAAAGACGGCATGCGTGTGGTCATCGAGTTGCGCCGCGGCGAAGTCCCCGAGGTCATCCTGAATAATCTTTACAAGCAAACCGTGATGCAGAATGTATTTGGCATCAACATGGTTGCACTGGTCAATGGTCAACCCAGGGTACTGAACCTGAAAGAAATTCTGCAGGCCTTCATCGGCCATCGCAGAGAAGTGGTTACCCGCCGCACCCTGTTTGATTTGCGTAAGGCGCGCAGTCGCGCCCACGTACTGGAAGGCCTGACTGTCGCGCTGGCAAATCTTGATGAGTTGATCGAGCTGGTCAAGACCTCACCTTCACCGGTCGAGGCCAGGGAGCGCTTGCTGGCCAAACGCTGGGAGCCCGGCCTGGTACGGGCCATGCTGGGGCAGGGCGGCGCTGAGACTTCCCGTCCCGAGAACCTTGAGCTGAACTATGGTTTGCAGGAAGACGGCTACCAGCTTTCGCCGTTGCAGGCCCAGGAAATCCTCAATATGCGTTTACACAGGCTGACGGGCCTGGAGCAGGAAAAATTAACCAAAGAATATGAGGAAATCCTTGGCACAGTCAGGGATTTACTGGAAATTCTGTCCGATCCGACCCGCCTGATGACGGTGATACGTGAAGAACTTGAAGCTGTCCGTGAAAAATTTGGTGACGAACGACGCACCGTCATTCTTGAGAAGAAACTGGATCTGAGTCTTGAAGATCTGATCACCGAAGAAGACGTGGTGGTGACCATATCCCACGCCGGCTATGCCAAGTCCCAAACTCTGGATCGTTACCAGGCCCAGCGTCGTGGTGG
>QIKV01000042.1 GCA_003233115.1 Oceanospirillales bacterium | reverse complement strand
GGCACGGGCCAGACGCAGGCAATCAAGACGATAAGTCTCGCTGGTACTGGTGTTAGTCTTTGCCGGACAGCGAGGTTTATGCAGCCAGCCGCGATCCACCAGCCAGTCCAGGCTGATCAGCAGGGGATTGCCTGCATGCACGGACAGGCATTGATAGGGCGAGCCATCTTCATGGGTGGGCCCCAGCGGCAGCATTTGCCATACCCGCACACCACTGGCTGCCAGAAATTCGATAAAACGATAGGCGTTGTGGCCCAGGTCGCCTGCGCTCAGTTCACCGGGGAGGGAGGTGGGGTGTAATAGCAGGCCGCTGCATCGCCGCTGCTGAAATGGCCAACTTCCTGATGCCGTTCTCTTGTCTGACATAAAACAGGTTCCTTGAAATATTTAGGAATGGAAGTTGAATAACTTATACCAGTGGCGCTCTGATTTGGTTCGTATTTGTTCGTTCTGATTGAGTAAAAGCGCAGGAATAGTCACTCTTATTTCGAGTTTTTGCGATTGAAGAACGGGTGAAGACGGGCTGAAGCAGGGATGCCAATGGTATAAGTTATTCAATTTCCATTCCTTAGTCCGTTGCCTGCCCTGGGCGCATGGTGCCGCCCATGGCGGGTTGGCCGCTGCCGTGGGAAAATACCTGCGACAGGTAGGAGGGCGGTGTTTCGCCTAACAAATGGTAGAGGTTGGCCAGATGGCTGCGGTACAGGTATTCGAAGCATTCCACGGATTCTGCCGAGTTGTAGTCTCCAAACCACCAGAACCAGTCCGAGCCTTCGCAAATCGCCAGCTGATGTTCGGCCCGGGTTTGTCGTTCTGCATCCAGTTTGCCGCTGGCCAGTACCCGGTCGAAGGCCTGTTTGGCATCTCCCAGCATGTTCCAGCCGGTGTTTTTGTCGGTGTCGCCAATCCAGGTGGAGAGGGTGCCGTAAACCCAGCTGCCAGCGACCAGATGGGGTAACTTGGTGGGCGTGACGTTGGCATCAAGACAGTCTGAAAAGGTGGTTAATTCCAGGTCAGGGTGTGTGGACAGTTTTTCATATAAGGTACGCAGAAAGTAATAACCGTTTTCGGGGTAGTATTCCCAGGCATTTTCGCCATCGAGGATGATGGATGCCACGCTGTCGGGTTGGTCTTTGCAGGCGGCGGCAATGTTTTCGAGGTGATGTTGCAGGTTGGCGACGGCATCATCGGCTTTCCAGTCGGCATAGGTGAATCCGATCAGGTCAGACAGGCCATCGTCACGAAAAAAAATAGTTGTTTTTGTGTTGTGCAAGCGGTACGTATGATGAACGCTTGCGTCACCGCACAGATCATTGTCTTCGGCGGGTTTATGCAGGCTGTTGCGTAATACGGATTCGCCGCTGGCGGTCCAGTCAAAGTTGTATTCATCCAGCAGTTGCAGCGTCGCTTCACTCAGACTGCCTTCCGAAGGCCAGCAGCCGCGCGGGATGTATCCAAAGTAATGTTTGAAAACATCCAGTCCGCGAGTCAGGTGCCAGCGTACCCGTTCGTCACCACCAGGGTAGGCTTGCATGGAGGGCAGGGCGACATCGGGCATGGCTTCTCTGGCTGATTTTATATCCAGTAGCAGCGGCATGATGGGGTGTGCGTAAGGTGTGACTGATAATTCCACCTGACCGCGTTCTGCCAGTGTGCGGTAACGGCCAATGAGCGATGACAGCAGTTCGCCGATAATCCCCAGCAGTTCATGACGGTCATGCAGGCTGTAGGTTGTTTTTTGCTCCAGCAGCCGTTTGATGCGCGAGTCTGTACGGCGTACGGTTTCGCCCAGCCAGGCAAGGTGGTACCACATCAGCAGATCAATAAAGAACTGTTCATTGGTGTATACCATGGCTTCTGGGTGATTGAGCAGCCAGTCGGCAATGGTGGCAAGCTGCGCATAGGCGGGGAAGCGGTCTATCATGTGGCGGCGGTTGGCGCGCAGGCATTCTTTGATCAGGCGCAGGCGATGGTCTGTGGCGGAGACCAGCACGGGCTCGGCGAGGGCGGCCAGCAGGGGGTCTTTGATGCTGCCAGTGTTGTGCAGGAAGTGTTGCACTTGTTGGGCGTAGTCGTCGATCTGTTCCAGCAGGGTGGGAACAAAGTTGATGACGGCGCGTGCTTCGGGTACGGCTTCCAGGTGGGCTGCCATGTCTACGTAGTCTTTGATGGCGTGCAGGTAGGTCCATGGCAGATAGTATTCACCGTTGCGCTGGTCGCGGTATTCCGGCTGGTGCATGTGCCAGTACAGCACGACTTTGAGTTTTTGTTTGTTGGGCACGATGTGCGGTTCCCGTTTGGTGATTTAATGGTGAGTCAGGGGGGTATTAACGCATGCCCGGTGGTTTTCCGTTTTCTTGTTTGTAGGGTGGGCATTGCCCAGCATTGCGGGTTGAACAAGCACGGCTAATGGGCGATGCCCACCCTACTGTCAAAGTGATCATTACCTCTCCTTTTTTTCAGCGCACCCGATGCAATTCCTGCCCGAGCATATCAGGTGTTACCAGCACGATACCGTTGGGTGAAACATGAAACCGTTTGGCATCTTCGACGG
>QIKV01000160.1 GCA_003233115.1 Oceanospirillales bacterium | reverse complement strand
TGAACACCGATTCCGGTTCATCGTGAACACCTGATTTCTCAACGCATCACGAAGTTCCTTTTTAACTCAGGTGTTCACGATGAGTCAACCACCCCCATTATTTTCCGCATGGATTCTCCTTTGAGTTGCAGTCGGTGTGAGTTGTGCATCAGCCGATCCAGAATGGCATCCGCCAGGGTGTTATCACCGATGCTGGCATACCATTCATCGGTTGGTAACTGGCTGATCACCACCGTGGCTGTGTGCCCATGGCGATCATCCATGATCTCCATCAGATCATTTCGATACGCAGGCTTGAGTGGCTCCAGTCCCCAGTCGTCAATGGCGATCATCTGGATCCTGGCCAGTTGTTTTAACTTCTTGTAATAAGTACCGTCAGCCTTGGCCTGGGTCAGTTCCAGCATCAGGCGTGACAGCCGGAAGTAGCGAACGCTGTAGCCATGTATGCAGGCATTGTGTCCCAGCGCACAAGCAAGGTAGGTTTTTCCGCTGCCGCACGGACCGGTGATCAAAAGATTCTGGGCGCGGTTGATCCAGTCACCGGATGCCAGCTGAGCGATTTGGGATTTCTTGATGTTTCTTGGATGCTGATAGTCGATCTCGGCAACGTTGGCATGTAGCCTGAAGCGGGCCTGACGGATAAAGCGCTCCTGCCGGCGTTGTTCACGGCTCATGCACTCGTGATCCAGCAACAGCGTGAGCCGCTCAACAAAGGGTAGCCCCTCATAGGTGCCGACCTGTTCCAGCTGGGTCTGTAGGGCGGTGGCCATGCCACCGAGCTTGAGTTGGCGCAACTGCGCCATGGTTTGTGTTGTCATGGATTCTTTTTCCTAATGATAATCGCGGGGTCCGCGGATGTTTTCATGGTTTTGTGGCAACTCAGCCTGCAGCTCAAGCTGTTCCGGTAAGCGGTCACGGTTGCTTTTGAGGATCGACTTGATCTGTTTCAATCGATTCAGGCTGGCGCCGTTGGCGATCCTGCAGGCAGCATTCAGCCGTTGTGCCGGATACTGGCGAGAGAGATTCAACAGACCCAGACAGACCTTGTATGCTTGCTCTGGATGGGCTCTGGACTTGAGTTGCCTATCCACCCACTTGAGCACTTCAGGTCCGATATCCCGCGCCCAGTTTTTAAAGCGCCCGGGTGTCCATTGCATGTGCTTGCGATGCCGGGTGGGCATGTGGGCAGCCACCGTTGTCATGCCTGGCTTGTAACTGCGCGCATGACTGGCCACCGCCTGCTGGCGGAAGTAGATCGTTACCAGTGACTCGCCGGCGTGTAATTCCAGCTTTTCACCTACGTATTGGTGCGGTACCGAGTAATGATGCTGGCGGTACTGGACGTGATAATCGATATTGACTTTGACAGTCTTGATGTGAACATATTGGTACGGATATCGTGGTAATGGCATAAGTGCCGGTTTATCCAGGTACTCGAAGGCTTGCTGGCGGTTGCCAGGCAGCTGCTTGAACGGTTTTTGGTTCAGCTCTTCCAGTAACACGGCAATGCACTGGTTTAACTCCGCTAATGAGAAGAAGCTGTGGTGGCGCAGACGTGCCAGTATCCAGCGTTCCACGATCTGCACCGCAACCTCGGCTTTGGCCTTATCCTTTGGTTTATAGGGCCGCGCAGGTACCACTGCGACCTGGTAATGCTCGGCCCATTGCTGATAACTTGGGTTGATATCCGGATCATAACGGCATGCCCGGCTGACGCCACTGCGTAAATTATCCGGTACCACCATGGTTGTACAACCACCGAAGTAGTCGAACATCCGTACATGGCTGCCCAGCCAGTCCTGTAACTGCTGGCTCCAGGTGGCCTCGGCAAAGGTTTTGTTAGAAGCACCCAGCACCGCTACGAATATCTCAGCCTCATGGATCTCGCCGCTATCGGCATTGATGATGGGGATCGTCTGGCCACAGTAATCAACAAAGCACTTCTCACCTGCTTTGTGCAGTTGGCGCATGGAACGTTTCTGCAGGCCGTGCCAATGGCGGTAACGATCACAGAACTGCGAGTAACTGTAGCAACGGTTGGGATATTGCTGGGTGTATTCTTCCCACAGCAACTGCTTGGTCATGCCCTTGAATTTAAGTTCCTGGTGAATGGTTGGCCAGTCCGCTACCTGAAAGCGAGAAGATGAACGTGTATCAGCATCGGGGTAAAACAGCCGCGCCAACTGCACATCATTCAGTTCGTCTGGCAGCGGCCAACCCAGCCCCAGTTCAATGGCCCTGGTCAGTAGTTTCTGGACGGCGCCGATACTGACCTTAGTGCTGGCATTAATCTGCCGGATGGACAGACCGCCAGCCAGTCGTAAACGCAATATATCTCTGATTTTTCGCATTGTAGTCCTTGGTGTTGCCATTGCCTCTTCCCAAAAAGCGAAAGAGGGTAGCAAATTAACGATAAAACAATGCGTTGAAATGGATTCTGGTTCATCGTGAACAGCGATTCTGGGGAAAAACCGGAAAAGTGTTCACGATGAACCAGAATCGCCGTTCACGTTAAACCGGAATAGGTGTTCACGTTGGACCAGAATGGGTGTTCATGATGGGCCGGAATATGCAGGCGAAGCCAAGCCGAATATAATTCATCAAAACGTTGCGTCTATTCCCATTTCAAATTTCATCGATTTAACCTTTGACAGATCGCTAGAGAAAGCACTTCTTGAAGCAGGAAAACAGCCAACTTGCCACGACTGGAATAGCCAAAGAATTGGCTCCTGGAAGCAATCGAATCCGGATGAGCCCAATTTATTCTTTGCCCTGCCGGACTTGGATCCAGACAACTGGGGTTTCAGTCCGCATATCCCGGTCAATAAATTCCCCAATCATCAAATCATGTCAGAGAACATGCGGGAGATGTTAATCGGCAAAGACTTGTTGTTAGTGGGTGTGTGTCCAGAAGAAGCTCACCAAGTTCTTCAGATTTTCAATTTATGCCTAGCTGCGGACAAAATATACGTAGACCAAAAAAAGGGATTAGAACGAGCTGATTTCTGGGCAACTTTCAGTGGAACAATTATGCAAAGCCCCATTAATGGATTGCTTCAAAAGTTACTCCCAAGTTTGGGGGATGAATTTTCTGGCTGGGACCGTTTGGTACCGTCAAAAATGCTTATCGACATTGCTAGAGAAAAACGAAACGACGTATTTATCAGCTATTTTCACGGGGATAGTTCATTCGCGAAACAGTTAAAGTCAGCGCTGGAATTGAGAGGATTGGAGGTTTGGATTGATGAGAATGAAATCCTGATTGGTGATTCTTTCTTTGAAAGAATCAATGAAGGGCTCAGCGATTCTTACACATTTGTCATCATTCTGAGCCCTGAATCGCTCCAGCGAGAATGGGTTAAGCGTGAACTAGCAAGCGCCTACGCAATGAGTGTTGGTGGCAAAATTAAGATACTTCCGGTGCTGCATGAAGAGTGCATACTGCCGCCGTTAATGGGTGATATTAAATATGCAGATTTTCGAGATAAAAAACGGTTTGATGAGCAAATTGAAATGTTGGCGTTCTCGATTAAGACCGCTGTAGATAAAACAAGAGAGAAACTGTAGCCGGTCGCAGCAAATGCGCCACGTCTGTGATTCTCTATTATCTTCTCGTGAACGGGATCTACCCATAGGGAATCACGCCGTTATCAATACGATTGATAAAAGCATTCAATGGTGGGGTATACGAACGGAGTACATGGCCCGAACGGCAATACCCTTTGATGTTGCATACTCGGCCATGCTCTTACCGGAAGCTTCGCAGGCTTGGACGTGCTTCAA
>QIKV01000115.1 GCA_003233115.1 Oceanospirillales bacterium | reverse complement strand
ATACCGGTTAATCGTACCCACCTTGTTGGTGGCGAAACCGTTGTCAATCAAAAATCGCAAGGCGAGTGGCAGCGCGAGCAAGGCCACCGAAGCCACCAGCAACGCGACCAGGGCAGCTATCAATATGCCCCGGTAAGCCAGGATAAAGGGGACCAGTGACCGCAGTGGTTTGAGTGAGCTGCCCGCAGGGCGCCCAGTAGTATTCTTTTCAGCCATCTAACACAGATGGGGATATTCAGGAGACTTTAAAGGTAAACGCCTGTGGGCGAATAATACCTATAGCTTATCCAGGGTCTTTTTGCAGGCCCCCCATTGCTCCAGGACACGCTGTAAATCAGGTGTGGCAGGCCCCGCTGCGCTGCTAATTACTGAGGGTGTGCGTGAGAACCGGGGTGCGGGTGCAGGCTGTGGAATACCTGCCACCTCAACAAACGTTTTGCGTTCCCTGTTGTGCGGGTGCTGCACGGCTTCGCGAAGCCCCAGGATAGGCGCAAAGCAGGTATCCGTGCCCTCCAGAATGGCACACCATTCATCCCGCGTGCGAGTTAGAAATACGTCGGCAAGGCGTTGGTGGAGGCTGTCCCATTCTGACTGCTGGTACTGGACAGCCGGATCGATGTCGTCCAGCCCCAGTCGTTTGAGCAGCTCTTTGAAGAAACTGTGCTCCAACGGGGAAATTGCAACATACAGGTCATCGCGGGTCCGGTATGCACAGACGAAGGGCGCAGCACCATCCAGGATATTGCTGCCTCTGGCATCTTTCCACAAGCCCGCCGCCAGCAACCCATGGATCGCTGTCATCAATGAAGCTGCACCATCCACCATGGCTGCATCAACAACCTGCCCCTTGCCTGATTTGCCAGCTTCCAGCAGTGCCGCCAGTATGCCCATCACCAGGTAAGCACCGCCGCCACCCATATCACCAACCAGGTTCAGCGGGTAAACCGGCGCACCACCTTTTTCGCCAATGCTTGCATAAACACCCGCCAGCGCAATGTAGTTTGAGTCATGCCCTGCGGCACCGGCCAGTGGCCCGCTTTGCCCCCAGCCGGTCATGCGGCCATAAACAAGTTTGGCATTGCGGGCCATGCAAATATCAGGGCCCAGGCCCAGCCGCTCCATGACACCGGGGCGGAAGCCTTCAAAAATAGCATCAGCATCCGCACATAAATCCAATACCAGCCCGACACCCTTTTTTGTCTTCAGATCCACTTCAATGGTCGGCCGGCTACGGTTCATGAGATTAAACCCGGGCGCAATCTGCAGCCCGGCCCCCGCATTACCCGGCCGCGCCAAACGCACCACACTCGCACCCATGTCAGCCATTAGCATACCGGCAAACTGGCTCGGGCCAACCCCGGCGATCTCAATGATTTTAAAGTCTTTTAATGGTCCCATTGACCGGTGTTTCCTTATTGTTCCCGGCTAGTCTAAGCCGGATGCTGTTTTTTTTGCAAAATGGGGGTCAGAGTAAAGTGCCAGAGTAAGCTTACTCTGGCACTTTACTCTGACCCCCTCTAAAATCAGTTGCATGAAGCCCTTAAGATCTGATACTACAACAAGCGGCCCCCTGGCGGCCGCCTCCCGTTCACTGTGGCGCGCCACCGGGATGCAGAGTGGCGATTTCGGCAAGCCCATTATTGCCATTGCCAACTCCTATACCCAGTTTGTGCCCGGTCATGTGCACCTGCAAGGCGTCAGCGCTCTGGTTGCCAGCGAGATTGCCGCCACCGGTGGTGTCTCAAAAGAATTCAACACCATCGCCGTAGATGATGGTATCGCCATGGGCCATGACGGTATGCTGTATTCGCTGCCCAGTCGCGATCTCATTGCCGACAGCGTGGAATACATGGTCAATGCCCATTGCGCGGATGCACTGGTATGTATTTCCAATTGTGACAAGATCACACCCGGCATGCTGATGGCCGCATTGCGGCTTAACATCCCCACCGTATTTGTTTCCGGCGGGCCGATGGAGGCCGGTCGCTTGCAAAATAACGGTGGCCAGGAACAGCGTGTGGATCTGGCAGATGCATTTGCAAGCGCTGCCAACCCCGCCGTCTTTCCCAACAACAGCACTGCGGAAGTGGAAGAAAGTGCCTGCCCGACCTGCGGTAGCTGTTCCGGCATGTTCACTGCCAATTCGATGAACTGTCTGACCGAGGCTCTCGGGCTGTCACTACCGGGCAACGGTTCGCTACTGGCCACCCACCGTGACCGTGCAGAACTGTTTCTCGAAGCGGGGCGCGTCGTCGTGGACCTGGCAAAACGTTACTATCAGCAGGATGATGATTCGGTTTTACCGCGATCCATTGCCAGTTTTGAGGCTTTCAGCAATGCCATGGCTGTGGATATCGCGATGGGGGGGTCCACCAATACCATCCTGCATCTGCTGGCGGCCGCCCAGGAGGCCGGGGTCGATTTCGAGCTCTCACATATTGATGCGATGTCGAGACGCATCCCCCATCTGTGCAGGGTTTCACCCTCAAGCCATGACTATTACATGGAAGACGTACACCGTGCGGGCGGCATGATGGCGATTATGGGTGAGCTGGACAAGGCGGGTCTGATTGATCATGACGTCTCGATGG
>QIKV01000104.1 GCA_003233115.1 Oceanospirillales bacterium | reverse complement strand
CAGCGGGCTCATGTCGGTTTTAACGCGTGCCACCAGGTTGATGAAATCATCACCGTCAAACCCTACCGCGGTACTGGCATAGGCGGGTGATAATTCAATGGATTTGAATTGGGTACGCAATTCGCTGATGGCAGCCCGAATGTTATCCTCCGCATTGACGTTGGAGCCAAGACCCAGCCAGGCGGTACTCATTACCGCGCTGTCCGTGGCTGCTTTGTGCCACGCTCGATGATGACGCCAACGGCACTGGAGCCGCGCACTGCACCCGGTTTACTGAGCTTCAAGTATACCCAACTGACCGGAAACTCTTCCAATACGATGGCTGCGCAGTGCTCAGCCAAAGCTTCAACGAGTTGAAATTCACTGCCTTCAACAAACTGGATGAGGCGCTTTGACACCGCCTTGTAATCCAGTGTGTCAGCAATGTCATCACTGGCGGCCGCAGCGCTGATGTCAAATGCCATTTGCAGGTCGAGACTGACTGTCTGGGTGATTTCACGCTCCCAGTCAAATACGCCGATCACGGTCTGAATGCGCAGGTCTTCAATAAACACCAGGTCCATGGCTTACGCTCCTAATGGGGTTAGTTGATCCAGCGGCCAACGGGCAAAGGCCTGCAGGCTGGTGTCGGCATGTTGGCCGGCCAGCAGTCTCTGGCAGCCGGCGAAGGCAATCATGGCACCATTGTCAGTGCAAAACTCAAGTCGTGGATAGGACACTTTCCAGCCATACTTTTTGCCGGCGCGCAGCAAGCCCTGCCGCAGGGCAAGATTGGCCCCCACGCCGCCGGCGACCACCAGTTGTTGCGCACGGGTATGTTGCATGGCACGCCGGCACTTGATGGCCAGTGTATCGACCACCGCCTGCTGAAAACCGGCACTGATATCTGCACAGGTTGATTCGGTTTGGTCACCATTGAGCCATAGGTTGCGGGTGTGGGTTTTCAGGCCGCTGAAACTGAAATCCAGGCCGGGACGGTCAGTCATCGGACGCGGAAACCTGAACCTGTTTGCATCGCCATGTTCGGCCAGCCTCGCCAGTGCCGGGCCGCCCGGATAACCGAGCCCCAGCAGCTTGGCTGTTTTATCAAAAGCCTCACCGGCTGCGTCATCCAGGGTCTCACCGAGGATGCGGTATGAGCCGATTCTGCGTACCTCCACCAGCATTGTGTGGCCGCCGGAAACCAGTAATGCCACGAATGGGAATTCCGGTGGGTTTTCTTCGAGCATCGGCGCGAGCAAATGGCCTTCCATGTGATGGACTGCGACCGCCGGACATCCCAGTGCCAGCGCGATGCTGCGACCGGTGGCAGTGCCGACCAGCAGCGCGCCGATCAGCCCCGGGCCGGCCGTATAGGCCACGCCACCAATATCGGAGCGGTCGAGCTTTGCCACCTCAAGGCACTGGTTGATCAGTGGCAATAACTTGCGCACATGGTCGCGAGAGGCAATTTCGGGTACAACCCCGCCGTACTCTGCATGGATTTCAACCTGGCTGAACAGCGTATGCGCAAGCAGGCCGGCGTCGCTGTCATACAACGCGACGCCGGTTTCATCACAGGATGTCTCAATGCCGAGTACGATCATTAAATTTCATTTTTCAGTTGCTTCGGCGATTGTAAATCATGCGGGCCCTTTGCGGTAATATGTCGCCTGGACAATCAGTCATGGGAAATGCCTTGGCCAAACCACTGGGGATCGCAGCTTCTGGACACAAGGAGACTTCGAATGCAGCCCGTATAATGCTCGAGCAGGGCGGTAACGCGTTTGATGCCGCCCTGGGGGCCATGTGTGCCGCCTGTGTGTGCGAGCCGCTATTGGCCAGCCTGGGTGGTGGTGGTTTCCTGCTAGCCCAGGCTGCCGGTAAGCAAGTTGAGGTATTCGATTTCTTTACCCAGACGCCTTCTGCCCCGCACGGTGAGCTGGATTTTTATCCCATCCAGGCGGATTTCGGTACTGCGACCCAGGAATTTCATATTGGTCTGGGTTCGATTGCAGTGCCGGGTGTCGTGGCTGGATTGTTTGCGATCCATCAGGCACATTGCCGCCTGCCATTGGGACAGATCATTGAACCGGCCGTTGACCTGGCACGAAAGGGCGTGCGGATCAATGCGCTGCAAAAATTTATCAGCGAGATACTGCAACCGATCATAGATGCAACACCTGCAGCCAGTGCGCTGGTTAAACCCATGTACAGCCCTGGGCGCCCGGCCGAGATCGGCGACCTTATTGCCAACCCCGACCTGGCTGATACCTTTGAGGCCCTGGCCAGCCATGGACCAAAATGGTTTTACCAGGGTGAGCCAGGCCGGCAACTGGCGCGTGATTGTGCCGCGCATGGCGGACTGATAACGCTGGCCGACCTGCAGCGCTACGAGGTTATACGGCGCAGGCCAATTCTGCTTGAATCTCATGGTGCCAGGATCAGTGTCAACAGCCCGCCATCGCCCGGTGGTTGCCTGATTGCGTTTGCCTTGTCCCTGCTGGATAAAACCCGCCTGAGCGACGGTGCATGGGGTGATGCGCAACATGCGCTGGCCCTGGTGACGCGCAACATGCGCTGGCCCTGGCCCGTGTTATGCAGGCAGCAAGCCTGGTGCGCAAGGAACAGGGGCTGGAAACTGAATTGAGTGATGAAATGGCTGCGGAAATGCTGCTACCGGAAAACCTCGCCGAATGGCGACGTATGCTGCAATCGGGTGGCGTGGTCACGCGTGGCACAACCCATTTGAGCATCGCAGATGCAGATGGCAACCTGGTCAGCCTGACGCTTTCCAATGGTGAAGGGTCTTCTTATGTGCTGCCGGGTAGCGGCATCATGCTGAATAACATGTTGGGCGAAGAAGACCTCCACCCCAGCGGATTTCACCGGCTACCACCTGGTGTTCGGCTAGCCTCGATGATGGCACCGGCGATTGTCAGCCTGCCCGATGGAGGACAAATCGCGTTGGGCTCAGGGGGCTCCAACAGGATTCGCAGTGCGATTTTACAGGTATTGGTCAATAGGCTTGATTTCAACATGGGGCTTGAATCTGCAGTCATCGCGCCGCGTTTACATCTCGAAGGAGATCATCTGAGTGTTGAAAAGGGTTTTTCTGATGCTGCATTGCGAGCATTGGAAGACGCATGGCCCGGTGTTGAGCAGTGGCCGGAGCCCAACCTGTACTTTGGTGGCGTGCACGCTGTTGAACGGCTGGCCAGCGGGGAGTTTTGTGCGATGGGTGACCCGCGCAGGGGGGGTGCTGTCGCAATTGCGGGTTAGTACCGATTTTTTTTGCACCCAGGGAGGTTTAAAGGTTAAAATAGGCGGCTACGCCCAAAGTGGGCATAACTGATAACTGGAGTGACAATGCCCAGCGTAAAAGTTCGCGAAAACGAGCCATTCGAATATGCACTACGCCGTTTCAAGCGTTCGTGTGAAAAGGCCGGTGTGCTGGCGGAGACCCGTCGCCGTGAGTACTATGAAAAACCTACCCAGGAGCGCAAACGTAAAGCCGCTGCAGCGGTAAAGCGCAATCTGCGTCGACTGGCACGGGAAAACATTCGCCGCACCCGTATGTATTGATACCTCGTTAGTCGCGGTGAATACAGACCAGGAAAAGGGCACTATGGCTCTGAAAACCCGAATTCAGGAAGATGTAAAAAGCGCAATGCGCGCACGCGATCAGAAGCGCCTGACTGCGTTGCGGCTGATGACAGCAGCCATCAAGCAAATCGAAGTGGATACACGCACTGAGCTGGATGACCAGGCAGTGCTCGGTGTGCTTGACAAGATGGTCAAGCAACGCAGGGAATCCCTGCAACAGTACCAGCGCGCAGGCCGGGATGACCTGGCTGCACAGGAACAGTACGAGCTGGATTTGCTTTCCCCGTATCTTCCCGAAGCCCTCAGCGATGATGAAGTGGCGGACCTGATCAAACAGGCCGTTGCAGAAACGGGTGCCAGCACAATCCGCGATATGGGTGCTGTGATGAACAAACTCAGAGGTGAGGTGCAAGGCCGTGCAGACATGAAAGCCGTCAGCAGCGCCGTCAAAGCACAACTCAGCGCCTGATTATGCCACGGGCGCGTTAACCCAGACCTCATGAGTGGCCGAATTCCGGATTCTTTTATTGAAGAGCTACTCGCACGCAGCGATATCGTTGAACTGATTGAAAGAAGGGTCCCGCTAAAACGTGCAGGCAGCGAATTCCAGGCCTGCTGCCCATTTCACGACGAAAAAACCCCTTCTTTTACCGTTAGCCCCAAAAAACAGTTTTACCATTGTTTTGGTTGTGGAGCACACGGTTCTGCGATCAGTTTCCTGATGCAGTACGAGGGCCTGGAATTCCTCGA
>QIKV01000097.1 GCA_003233115.1 Oceanospirillales bacterium | reverse complement strand
TTCCCGGTAATAGCGCTTCCCACCCGGCAGTTCATTAGCGCCCAGCGTAGTACGCGCACCCGGGAAATATTCATCCATGAAGAAATCCAGCAACCGCTGATAGGCTGGTACGACGCCTTGCATGACGACCGTGCGAGCCTGCTGGAGTAATTCCTGTTTTGTTGCCGGGTCTATGTTCTTGTTGAGATGCAGAAACGGTTGGAAAAACGTGCTTTTCTCCGGCTTCTTCACCACCTGTCTCCTGACGGGCTCTTCACGACCATCGAGTATCACGCGCGGCAGGGTGAAGCCTGTGCGCAGGCCCTCGCGCATCAGGGCGATGTATTCGTCCATGACGGTTGGCAATTCCCGCAAACGTGACAGGTAATTCCGGTAGTCCTCCACAGAGGTGAAATCGGTCTCCTCGCCCCAACGCGCCCAGGACAGGTAAAAGCCCCAGTCGCTGTTAAACGGGATCAGGTAGTCGTGGGTCTCATAGCTGGCCAGGAATTGGTGCATCTGCCGCTCGAACATGCGGTAATTGATGCAGTCCTCACGCGCCAGCCTGTCGCAGGAGATAGCGGCCAGTTCGGCCTTGATCTTTTTCCAGAATTCATAGCGCCGGCGTTGGTCCTGCTCGCTGACGTGGGTGATCCGGCCTGCATATCCCGGCACATTATTATCCCGTGCGAGTGACGGGAATTCCTGCAGACGGAAGTTCCATTCTTTCTCCAGTAAGGCCTTGAACGCATCACCATCGCTTTTTGCAAATGCGGTGTTGGCCAGTACAGTTGTAATAAGTAACAAAAGAATCTTTTTCATATTGTTTATGGTCGGCACCGTTGGTCTGGTTTTCGGCGGTTTAATCAAACGGGCATTGCCCCAGCAATGGGGGTTTCTGGCCGATACTGCAGCCATACAGTTTACACGCAATCCGCAGGATGTCTGGTATCATTCCTGTACGCTGGACCTGCGGGAGTACAACATTCAGGCGCATCTGATCAAGGGAAAACCGGTCGAGGAATATCTTATTACCACCCATCCGCTGGAGGCATAGGTCATGCGTCATCGAATCGTCTATCCTGGGGTTGCAGCGCTACTGCTGGCGCTCTCTCTTGCTTTACCGGCTCATGGGGGTGAACACATGGCACTTTCGATTACTTCTCCGGTTTTTGAGAATGGGGGAGGTATACCCTCCAAATATACTTGCGAAGGTAAAGATATTTCTCCGGCGCTGATGTTTTCCGGAGTGCCTGAGGGCACAAAAAGTCTGGTATTGATCGTGGACGATCCCGATGCTCCCGATCCGGCAGCCCCTAAAATGACCTGGGTACACTGGGTGCTCTACAATCTGCCACCTGATACCACTGGTCTGGAGGAATCAGTTGCATCGCTCCCGGCGGGTGGGCTGGAGGGCGTCAATGACTGGAAACGAACCGGTTACGGCGGGCCATGCCCACCCATTGGCCGTCATCGCTATTTCTTCAAGTTGTACGCGCTGGATACGGTGCTTTCGGACCTGTATAAGCCAACCAAGGCGGAACTGGAGCAGGCCATGCAGAATCATGCTCTGGCACAGGTGGAACTGGTAGGGACGTATCAAAAATAATGGCACCAGGGGGCGTCTGTATCCTCTATTCGCTCTCTATGAGACCAGAAAACCCTGCCAATAAGGGTCGTCATGCGGATCCACAGTGATGGTGTTCTCGCCATATATCCTTGCCCAGCCTTCGATGGATGGAATGATGGCGGCATAGTCACCCACCCGCGTTAAGGCTTCAACCCGCCCGGTAAACTGGCTGCCGATATAGCTTTCATGCACAAATTGATCACCTTCGGCCAGCTTACCCCGCGCAACCCACTGTGCCATGCGCGCGGATGTGCCGGTGCCGCAAGGTGAGCGATCGATGGCCTGATCACCATAAAAGACCGCATTGCGTGCATCAGAATCAGGCTGTCGCGGCTTGCCGGTCCACTCAATATGTGTCAATGAGCAAATCCGGGGGTCTTCAGGGTGAACAAATGTGTACTTCTCATTCAGGCGGGCCCGTAACAGCGGGCTGATGCGCAAAATATCACTGGCGGACAGGTCCTCCAGGTCACGGTACCGGGTCTGCGGGTCAACAATGGCATAGTAGGCGCCGCCATAGGCTACATCCACTTTGAGATCCCCGCCCAGTTCCGGGCAGTCCACACTCAGGTTCCGTGCATGCAGATAGGCAGGAACATTGATCAATCTGACCGACACCACTTTGCCGTCCTGCTCGGTATAGCTGGCCACCACTTTACCGGCTGGGGTTTCCAGGTGCAATTCACCGCTTATGCGTGGCTTAACCAGGCCTTTTTCTATCGCGATGGTGACCGTGCCGATGGTGCCGTGGCCGCACATGGCGAGACAGCCGGAAGTCTCGATGTACAAAACACCGATATCACAATCGGACCGGTTAGTGGCGTATAGCATGCTGCCGGACATCAGGGCGTGGCCACGTGGCTCGTACATCAATGCTGTGCGTATCCCGCTTATCCAGCATGGTTTCGCCTTGCAACGGCGGTTTACCGCTTATAACAACACGAACCGGGTTGCCACAGGTGTGCGCGTCAATACAGTGGAAGGTGGTCGCCGCCGATGTTTTCACTTTCTGACAAACCGGTCGAAGCGGAATGGGGTGAGGTCAGTTGCGGGTTCGTTGCCCACCACCAAATCAGCAATGTGCCGGCCGGTGGTCGGCCCCTGGGTCAGACCGTAATGACCATGGCCAAATGCATAAAATACACTTCGATGCCCGGGCGAGGCCGATATGATCGGGGTTGAGTCCGCCATCATCGATCGTTGCCCCATCCATTCGGTCACGTTTTCAGTTTTGAGGCCATCCAGGTAGTGGCTCGCGTGTTTTAACAGGGCTTTCGCGCGGCGATAGTCAGGTTCTGCATCAAGTGCTGCAAACTCAGCCGTCCCGGCAATTCGCAGGCCATCATTAAGTGGTGTCATGACAAATACTCGGCTCAATGACATCACCGGGTAGTCCAACTCAATACCTGGGTTGGCAATCATGCTGTGATAACCGCGCTTGGCGATCATCGGGACCTTGTAGTCCAGTTGCTCAGCGAGAATATTCGACCAGGCACCGGCCGCAACAATCAG
>QIKV01000178.1 GCA_003233115.1 Oceanospirillales bacterium | reverse complement strand
GGGGATCAAAACCCCGTGCCTTAACCAACTTGGCCACGTCCCATTTATTTTCATTCTGTCGGGATCGCCTCAAACCCATATCAGTGTACCGGCATTCGGGCTAGGCAGACAGTCTGTCCAGCAGCGGAGATCTATCGACACCGCCAACAGCGCGGACATTATATCGGCATTTCAATTTGCTTGCCGTGTTGATTGCAGGCCTTTCACTATCAAATGACAAAAAAATCGTACTACCGGTGCCACTCATATGCGGTTGCCCCCAGGCTTGCAGATCCTGCATGATGTCTGCCAACTCCGGAAATAGCTCCACTGCCACTGCCTGACAGTCGTTCCGGCCAGGCTGCAGCCCTGCTTTTTCCATTTCCAACGGTGCCGAATCACGTTTCAAGCCAGGGTATTGAAACACCTCCGCGGTGGAAATGCCAAACGGCGGGAAAACCAGCACATAAAACCGTGGCCCCAGTGTCACAGGCAG
The DNA here is from genome assembly GCA_003233115.1 of Oceanospirillales bacterium. GTDB lineage: Bacteria > Pseudomonadota > Gammaproteobacteria > Xanthomonadales > SZUA-36 > SZUA-36. The sequence continues at coordinate 2,160 of QIKV01000178.1, read as the reverse complement.
TAAGCGCTCACCGCGGCCATGAGCCCACGCGCTGTGCCCATGCACAAACACGGGCACATCGGCGCCGAGATCCATGCCGATCCGGGCAAGCTGTTGTTGTGACAGGCCGCAGCACCACAGCCTGTTCAGTGCGATCAGCACCGTTGCTGCATCTGAACTACCACCACCAAGCCCCGCAGCCACCGGAATATTCTTTATCAGGTCAATGTGGGCACCGTCACTAACATCACAATATGCCTGTAATAGTTTTGCTGCCCGAATACAAATATCTTCGGACTCCGGAATAGTCGAGCTGAGAACATCGCTGCTACAGCTACGGGTAATTTCGCCGCTGCCATTCACGGTGATCTGCAATTCATCGCCCCAGTCCAGTAGCTGAAACAGGGTCTGCAACTCGTGATAACCATCCGGGCGGCGGCCCAGGACATGCAGGAACAGATTCAACTTGGCTGGGGCCGGCCACGACTGCGCCGTCAATTTACCTGGCAATTCAGTTTGCGGTGACATTGATTGAAGGCATTTGCCAGCGACTGATCGCCAGTTTAACGCGGTAGTTTTCTTGCCTGACATCCAGTCGTGTCGGCATCGGCACACCGGCATCTGATGTATAACGATTAAAGTCGATCTGCCAGCCAAACTGTTGAAGTTTTGTCAGCAAGCCGGCGTTATCCAGCTGCTGCTCATCAACAGACCCCGGTGCAACCAGACCCCGCACCCACCACTGCAAGGCAGTCACCGGAACAGGCCAGCCAACCTGTTTCTGAATCAACGCATCCACGGCGTTGGCGAAGTACTCATTGCCATCGGCCAGCTTTAGTACGGCACCCTCGGGACCGGCTTTAAGCTGCCAGGCACCGCGGCCCATGGCGCCATGAAAATCCATCGTGCTTTGATCCGCCCTGACAACCCATTGCAGTCGGCCACTGCCACCCTCTTCACCGTCATCAAGTGAGATTCGCCCCACCAGGCCCCACTCGGAAATACCGCTTATGATCTCGGCTCGGCTTTTGTAAGCGGCCTGTTTATCTGTGCCGGGTCCGGCTACCGGCATCGTCTTGCAGGCATTCAGAAAAAGGGTTGCCAGCAGCAGCCAGAACCATTGCTTCAAGGTGATTCACCAAATCGCTGCATGGTTTTGATCAGGACTTCATTGTCACTTTCCAGCCCGATGCCTGTCTTCCAAATTGCCCGTGCTTCGTCTTTCTGGCCACTGACCCACAATACTTCCCCAAGATGGGCAGCAATCTCGGCGCCCTTGGCGATGTTCCAGGCTTTGCGCAAATAGCCTTCAGCTTCCTGCAAACGACCCATGCGGTACGCAATCCAGCCCATCGAGTCGATGATGGATGGTTCATTCGGCTGCAACTTGTAAGCCCGGACAATCATGGGCTCGGCCTCCGCATACCGGTCTGTCAGGTCGGCCAGCGTATAGCCCAGTGCATTCAAGGCTGCTGCGTTGTCTGGTTGGGCTGCAATAATCCGGCGCAAATCGCTTTCAGCCAGTTCCAGTTGCCCCTGACCGACAGCCAGCAGTGCGCGCATATATCTTAACGAAATATCCTCGGGCAGAAGGGCAAGCGCATTATTCAGTATCTGAATTGCTTCGTCGATGCGTCCGGCGTCCTGCAAAATCTGAGCTTCTGCCTGGTAGCTTTTCGATTTGACACCATTGTCAGTCTGGATACGGAGCTGCACCAGCAGGTTGCGTGCTTCGTCAACATCGCCCAGACCGGCTAGCAGGAAAGCCTGGCGCATGATCGCTCGCAGGGAGCGGTCGCCTGACACCTGTTTGTACCAGTTGATGGCCTCACGCTTGTGATCAAGCAGTTCCGCACTCTGTGCCGCCTGAAACGCGGCGCTCGAAGGCTCTGGATAGTCTGCATCGGCAAACCCCCGGTATAGTGCCTCTGCGGTTTCCCTGTCTTTGGCTTCCATTGCAAAGAGTATCCGGGCAAACCTCATTTCAGCCGTGTCAGGCAACCCCGCCAACACGGCCTGTGCAGTTTCAGGGTCACCATCGCGCTTCAGCAACTCCGCATAGGCCGTCGCAATGGCCGGGTCGCCAGGGTTCGCCTGCCAGGCTTGCCGATAACGCTGCAGAGCCAACTGCATATCCTGGCGGTTGACGGCGAGCCTGCCGGACCAGGCCAGTAGATCTGC
>QIKV01000215.1 GCA_003233115.1 Oceanospirillales bacterium | reverse complement strand
CAGGTAACCCACGGCCAGTACCAGGATGCCGATAATAACGAAATCCATTTTGCGGCCGGTCTGCTTAGCTATCGACTGGCTTCGGTCGATGTCCTTTTCTTTCTTCAGCCCTTCGGGCGTCATCTCGAAGGCCCAGGCAAATATCAAAACCACCGGCAAGCCGATGCTGAGCACCAGCATAATGACCTGAAATACCCAGGCCGGCGCCTGGATATTATTTAAAATCACATCCGCAAATTGCAGTACCAGCCAGGCGACGATGACATAGGCGATGCCTACACGGATCACATTACGGCGTTTGAGTTCGTTAAAAAAGCTCATTGCCGGACCGCCTCCAAATTTAATGGCCTGATCAGTTCATTAAACCGCTCGTCATCGCGGAAGAAATCCCATGTTGGGTCCAGATAAAGAAGCCAACGGTCCGGACCGGCAGGTATGGATAACAGTCTTTCTATTTCCAACAGCGCTTCGTCGCGATTGCCGGACATTGCCAGGACCAATGCGCGTGTTTGTGAAAACCCGGTCCCTGCAAAAGAATCCCGTGATTCGGGTATTAGTGCGCGAGCCTTATTGGCATATTCCAGCGCCTTGGCCAGCTCGCCTGTTTGGGCATAACTTAAGGCCAGCCAAGACAAAAAATAGGCATTGCTTGCATCAGTACCCGAGGAAGCAGATTGAATCTTCACAAATGCCTCAATGGCTTGTTGCGCAATTTCCCCGGCCTGTTCGGCATTTCCCATATAAGCGTGCGCCAGGCTCTTGTTCTGTAGTTCAATAGCTTGATAAGCAGGGCTATCAAAAAAAGCTGAAAATTGTGGGTTGTCGTAGACGTCGATCGCAGCCTGATAGTCGTGCTCCAGCAAGGGCAGAAAAGTTGCGGCCGCGTAATACGGTATTCCGCCATTGGGTTCAATCTGAGCAAACAGGTTTCTTGCAGCGGCAAGGTCACCATCTCGCTGGACCATGAGCCACAATTTATTACCCTTGATATCCATCGCCTGGGGGTATTTTTCCATCCATGCATTGATCAGTGGCTCAGCCCGGTCATACTCCCGCATTACCAGCAAAGTGATTATCATCTCGGACCGGGCATTGATGTCTTCCGGGTCCAGTTCATAGGCCAATTGGAAGTTGCTGACTGCCTGTTCCCATTTGCCGGTTCGTCTTTGGGTGTAGGCCAGTTGTTTGATCAGGTTGGCATCCCCGGGCTTGGCTTTGCTGGCAGAACGGAAGGCAGTTTCCGCCGCCTGATAATTGTTTTCAATGCGGTATAAGTAATCTGCCCGGGCGGCCAAAGTTTCGGGCAGGAACGGGCCGAATTCAGTGGCCTTGCTGAGGGCATCGCGAACCTGCTGCAGACGATCTTTGCTGTCGTCATATCCCTGCCAGATGGCCTGGCTGTGTGTGACTGCCAGCAAGACCCAGGCCTGTGCAAACTCAGGATCCAGCTCAACTGCCTTTTCAAGCCATGGTTGTGCATCCTCAAATTTCTGCTGTGTGTAATCGGGCAGGTTTAACAGGCTTTTGGCGCGCAAATAGGCTTCATAGGCCTCAAGGCTATGGGTGGGCAATTGAGCCAACACGCTTGATTCTTCATCGGTTAATTCACCACGTATCGCATTGACAATCCGACGGGTAATCTCGGATTGGATATCAAAGATGTTTTCAACCGTCATCTCGCGGTCAAAGGTTTCAGCCCACAGGTGCTCATCGGTCTTCACATCAATCAACTGTGCGTTGATGCGGATGCGTTTACCAGCACGCTGGATTCCACCTTCGAGGATGGTGGAAACGCCCAGTTCCTGCGCGATTTCAGGAATGGTCTTCTCGGTGTCTTTGTATTTCATCACGGAGGTACGTGAAGTGACTTTCAGGCCATTGATCTTGGCAAGCTGAGTCAGCAGGTCATCGTGAATGCCATCGGTAAAGAACATATCGTCTTCGGAATTGCTGCGGTTGGCGAAAGGCAGAACAGCGATGGAATTACCTGACAGACTTGCACCTGCCGGGCTCGCACCTGCCGGGGTCAGATCCCTTTTCTCATTGTTGGCCTCAGACATTTGCACCGCAGTGTCCTTAGAAAAGGGCTCTGACCCCATTTCTGCTTGAGAAAATGGCTCTGACCCCTTCTCAGAGAACCGCGACTCCCAGACAAAATAACCCGCCACCAGTACCAAAACCCCAATAATCGTGTAATCCAGTTTGCGCCCGGTTTTAGTCGTGATGGACTGGCTGCGGTCGACATCCTTCTCCTTCTTAATACCTTCCGGGGTCATCTCAAACGCCCAGGCGAATATCAGCACGATTGGGAAGCCAATCCCAAGTACCAGCATAATGATCTGGAACACCCAGCCGGGTGCGCCGACATTATTAATGACGACGTCGGCGACCTGCATGACCAGCCAGGCCACGACAAGATAGGCAATACCCACCCGCAACACGTTGCGGCGTTTGAGTTCTGTAAAGAAGCTACTCACATTCAAAATCCTCTTTGCCCAGCGGGCGGCATTGATCAGGGAAGCCAGCAGATTGCCAATACAGCAGAATATTGTTGTTGCGTACCATCTGCTTGAAGTAATCGCTTTGGCGAAATTCTGTGCCTTCCACTTGCCATATAGCTGGCAGGGTTGTGCTTGTGC
>QIKV01000201.1 GCA_003233115.1 Oceanospirillales bacterium | reverse complement strand
CACTATTATTTGGCAACGCTTGCACCGGCGTGATCAGCCAGTCCAGCACAGGCAGGGCGGAGGTGACTTGGTTCTGTTGTTGCCTGTGGGTCGCCTTTGCCAATACAGTGCTGCCTTCGATCCCCAGCCACGCCTGCAACTCTGCCACATTCAACTGCCCGTCGCGGTTCATGTCCGCGTGGGTGAATTGTGCCTGGGTCGGCGTCCGGCTACCCATAACGAACTGGTACAAGAGCACCAGATCTCCCAGATTGGTTTCTCCATTCTCATTGATATCCCCATCACCCGGGAAGATGCTGGCATTGACCGGACTGGTGCCGGCGGCCACTTCCACCCCGTCAAGGACGCCATCCCCATCACTGTCCGGGTTCGCGCTGTCGGTACCGGTCTGATACCACTCGGTCAGGTTCGTCAGCCCGTCCCCGTCACCATCGGTGTTTATTGGCAAGGTGCCCTGTTTGGCTTCCTGCGTATTCGCGATCCCGTCCTGATCATCATCCGGTGTGTAAATCGTCAACAGTTGCCCGTTGAGATAAACAGACTCAACAAGGATGTTGCCGTTTTCGTCGGTCTCGACCAGCCGTTCACCGTTCTGGCCATACAGGACATGGTCCCCGGTGGCTGTGGTTTCATCGGTCTTGGCGATGCGTTGCCCCAGCCCGTTGTAGCGGAAGCTGGCCTTGAGCGTGGCATTTTGGGTCGCGGTGGTGAGCCGGTTGTGGGGGTTGAAGGTGTAGGTCCAGTTGCCCTGATTCAGGGTGTTCCCATTAGCATCCAGCAGCACGTTGCATCTAAAAACGACAGTAATGTGGGAAAAGTTATGACTGAGCCTGAGAGCATACGATTTTAACGTGGGAAAGCGATTTTTTGTTATGATCCGAGCGTGGAAAACCAGCCCGGCTTTAGTTGAATCGTATGATGAATAATTTGGGAGAAAATACGGCAGTAACCTTGTGCGCTACAATTGGCGGTCACATGAAGAGCTGATTAAACAGCAAGTCGGCTGACGCCGCTACGCGGCGTCAGCATAACGCAAAAAACCCAACCGGTCGCCCTACGCATTAAAGTGATGCGCAGGGCGTTTTACCAGGGATGTCATAACAGGACATCAACACCCCATATGCTCAAAATGGACGACGAAAGTTTAGTAAACGTTATGATTGAGCCTGGGAAATCGTACGATTTTAAAGTGGGAAAGCGATTTATTGTTATGACGGGAGCGTGGGGAAACAGGTTATTTTTTGCTCAATCTTATGACCGGAAATTTGGGAAAAAGTACGGTCATAATTTTGCGCGTTACACCAGTTTCTGAGTCAGCCAAGTGGTTGGAGAAGAATGCCCGGCTGTTGCGCGTAGTGCATGGCTGGTCGCAGGAGACGCTGGCGCTGAACGCTGGACTGGATCGGACCTTTGTCGGGGCCATTGAACGCGCCGAGCGGAACATCACGCTGGCCACTGCCGAAAAGCTGGCAGAGGCCTTAGGCATGACCGTCGCCGATCTGCTCACACCCTGCAATATTGCCAAACGCTAAAAAGCATAAAGTCCCGCACATCTGTGCGAAGCTTTGATAAAAAAATAAATCCATCCTCATTTATCATAGATTTTTTTCGCGGTCTAACTTCTTTTTTCGCTTAAAGAGTGCATTTACAATTAGAAATATATGTAAACATAAGCCGACCACTCCTACCGTGATGCCTACGATTACTATCGCTACCCCAATGTCTTCCGCGCCAAGAGCAACCATTGCGGCGCCAGAAAAAGCAGCTATCCCCCCAATAGTGATCACACGAATGCCGTTAAAATATGACGATTTGACTTTGCTTAGCAGACCTCTCTCAGGACCTAGAAAAAACCTAGAAAAGTTCATATTTTGTATGCCTTCCTCACACTAATTTACGCATATTGTTCGGGTAGTACAAAACTGTTTGCCGGCTGCGGCCCCAGCACCAACGATCCCTCGTCCTCCGCCAGCAGATATATTTCCATCTTTATCTTTTGATGCTGATCCGCCTAAACCGAAACCCAGCGCTCCATCTGCGAAAAAGCCTTCTGAAGAACTATCACCCTCGCAGAAATTGTCTTCACTTCCTGTAAGGCCCGCACTTAATCCACCTTGTAAGCCGAAACCTATTTGACCACATTTTGTAAATTGGAAACAGACTCTAAAGTTACTATCGATGCCAACGCTGCTTGCTGCATTTGCTCCCAAAGGTCCGTACTGAAAGGAACCTCCAAAGCTTATTGACAACGATGCCAAGCCTAAAGGATCGACTAAATTGATCGGATTATTTTCTACATACGCATAAGTATTCAGCCCGCCACCCAAGCCTATCGGATCACTGGTCAAGTATCTACCCGTCTCTGGTGAGTAGTAGCGGTACCCGTTGTAATACAGGCCTGTTTCGACGTCTTCATATTGCCCCGGCATGCGGACATTAAACGTGATGGAGTTCCCATTGTTGTCCGGATCTTCGTTGACGGTGGCTTTTCCAAATGGATCGTATTGTGCGGTCAATACGACTTGTCCGATTTCGTTGGTTAACGCTTGCGGCGTCCCCAGCGGATCATTGTGCACATAATACAACACCCCATTATTACCCGTCAGTGCCCACGCCGGCGTGATCAGCCAGTCCAGCACAGGCAGAGCGCTGGAGGCCTGGACCTGTTGCCGCCCGCGGGTCGCCTCCGCCAGGACAGTACCACCTTCAACTCCCAACCACACCTGCAACAACTGCTTTTGCAACAACAGGATATCTGCCACATTCAGCGTCCCATCCCGATTCATGTCCCCATGCATGAATT
>QIKV01000153.1 GCA_003233115.1 Oceanospirillales bacterium | reverse complement strand
CCGGGTGGCGCACCTTTTGAGAGCGACAATTTTTGGGCCATGGGTGATACCGGCCCCTGTGGCCCCTGCACTGAGATTTTCTACGATCACGGTGAGGCATTTGATGGCGGGCTGCCGGGTTCGGAGGACGAGGAAGGCGACCGCTATGTCGAAATCTGGAACCTGGTGTTCATGCAGTTCGATCGGGCCGTCGATGGCAGTTTGCAGCCACTGCCCAAGCCGTGTGTCGATACCGGCATGGGCCTTGAAAGGCTGGCTGCTGTTTTACAGGGTGTGCACAGCAATTACGACACGGATCTTTTTCAGGCCCTGATTAAGGCCGCAGCGCGGTTGACCCATACCAGCGATCGGTCGAACAAGTCCCTGAATGTCATCGCCGACCATATCCGCGCCTGTGCTTTTTTGATCTCAGACGGTGTGCTGCCATCCAATGAGGGTCGTGGTTACGTGTTGCGGCGCATCATTCGGCGCGCCGTGCGCCACGGTTTTAAGCTGGGGCAGAAAGACCTCTTTTTCGGCGCCATGACGGCGTCGCTGGTGGAGCAGATGGGTGCCGCCTATCCTTCATTGGCAGCCCGGGAAACCCATATCAGGGCAACGCTGGAAGAAGAAGAGCGGCGTTTTGCACACACGCTGGAAAAGGGCATGGGCCTGTTGCAAGAGGTGATGGATAAAGCAAGGGACAAGGTGGGTTCGGGCAGCGGCAGGATTGATGGTGAAACCGCTTTTACGCTCTATGATACCTACGGCTTTCCGCTGGATCTGACCCAGGATATTGCACGGGAAAACCAGCTTGAAGTCGATGTCGACGGTTTCAATACGGAAATGGAAAAGCAGCGACAACGCGGTCGCTCGGCCGGCCAGTTCCAACACAAGGACCAGATTTCGGCGGATGCGGTCAAATCACTCGAGCCTACCCGCTTCAGCGGCTATGAAACGCTGGTGAACGATGCCGCTGTGGTGACCGGGATACTGGTCGATGGTCAACTGGTGGAGCAGATACAAACGGGGGATAACGCGGTCATCGTCCTGGACGAGACACCATTTTATGCAGAATCCGGTGGCCAGGTAGGCGATACGGGTGTGCTCCTGGCGGCAGATTCAGAATTTAAGGTGACAGATACCATCAAGCTTGGCGGGACCTTTCACGGCCACATCGGGCAGGTTGTCAAAGGACAGCTCAAACAACACCAGAAGGTGTCGGCCCGGGTCGATGAAGAGCGACGCCGCGCCATCGTCATTCACCACTCTGCCACGCACCTGATGCACCGGGCGTTGCGGGAAATCCTCGGTGAGCACGTCGAGCAAAGGGGGTCGCTGGTAGCGCCCGACCACACACGTTTTGATATTTCCCACCCGCGGCAACTCAGCACCGAAGAAATTCAGCAGATCGAGCGCCATGTAAACAACGCAATCCGTGTCAACCCGCCGACGGAATCCGAGGTCATGAGTTTTGAGGATGCACTCAAGACCGGTGCGATGGCCCTGTTCGGTGAAAAATATGGCGACAAGGTGCGTGTCTTGCGCTTCGGTGAGCTTTCGACTGAACTATGTGGCGGCACGCACGTTAATCGCGTGGGGGAGATTGGGCAGTTCAAGATCATCTCAGAATCGGCGATCGGTTCCGGCGTGCGACGTATCGTGGCCGTTGCCGGTGAAGCAGCGATTGAATACATTCAAAGCATGGAAAGACAACTGCAGGCGGTCGCGCAAACACTGAAAGTGAGCCCGGATGCCGCGCCGAAACGGCTGCAACAGGTACTCGAACGGAACCATCAACTGGAGAAAAAAATTGCCGTATTGAAGTCCAGTCTGGCGAATTCAGGCAGTGAAGAACTCATTAATAAAGCAATTGATATCAACGGAATAAAGGTACTATCTGCCAGAATGGATGAGGTTGATGCAAGTGGCCTTAGGGACAGTGTCGACCACCTGAAAAACAGCCTGGGAACTTCCGTGGTGGTATTATCCAGCGTAGATGGCAATAAAGTAAGAATAGCAGCGGGTGTAAGTAAAGACCTGATTACTCGGATAAAAGCTGGTAATCTGGTAAACTTCGTCGCAGGTCAGGTTGGTGGCAAGGGTGGTGGACGCCCGGATTTCGCTCAGGCTGGAGGCAGTGACCCAGAAAAACTGGATGAAGCACTGTCTTCTGTGTCGGCTTGGGTCGCTGATCAGACCTAACCCTCTAAGGGGCTTGGTGGTCCTTGCGAGGTTAATAAATTATAGCAAAAACAGGGATAAGGCACCCAATATGCCTATCACCAAGGGAAGGTATCGATGCTGATATTAACAAGAAGGGTCGGAGAAAAACTCATAATAGGGGAGAACGTCACAGTGACCGTGCTGGGCGTCAAAGGCAATCAGATACGAATCGGTATCGACGCACCACCGGAAGTGCAGGTGCATCGTGAGGAAATTTTCCAACGCATTCTCGCCGAACGTGAAGAACGGGAAAAAGCACAGGGTCAGAACTAAGCCACGTTACATCTTTACCCACGCTCACTGAACCGGTATGCTTCCGCATCCCGGTTTTCTGCTGTGTTAGATATGCGGTAAAATCAGGTTAACGGAGAGGTGGCCGAGTGGCTGAAGGCGCTCCCCTGCTAAGGGAGTATGGGTCAAAAGCCCATCGAGGGTTCGACAAATTCGCCGGGAGCGAATTTCGAATGAGACTGCGCTTGCG
>QIKV01000114.1 GCA_003233115.1 Oceanospirillales bacterium | reverse complement strand
ACTGCGTCCGATGCCATACTCATCGCCCGTGGCGATCTCGGTGTGGAACTCGGTGATGCAGCATTGCCGGGTTTGCAAAAACTCATCACGGAAAAATCGCTGGCACAAAATCGTGTCGTGATTACCGCAACCCAGATGATGCAGTCCATGGTGGAGAGCCCCATTCCAACCCGGGCTGAAGTACTCGATGTTGCCAACTCAGTATTTGATGGCACGGATGCCGTCATGCTGTCGGCTGAAACTGCCGTGGGGCGACACCCTGCCACCGTGGTTGAAGCCATGAACCGGATTTGCCTGGGTGCAGAAAAGTATGCTGATACCAACCTGGATATTGATCAATTGCACGTGCAGTTTGAACGCATTGATCAGGCCATCGCCATGGCTGCCATGTTCATGGCAACACACGTATCGGTGCAGGCTATTGTCGCGTTAACCGAATCCGGCTCAACCGCCAAGTGGTTATCGAGAGTGCGCTCATCTGTACCGATTTTTGCACTGTCGCCCCTTGCGGAGAGTCGCCGCCGGATGGCTTTGTACCGTGGTGTATACCCGGTCGCTCATGATTTTCTTTCAGAGGTGGAAGAAGCACTGACCGGCGGTGTACGCTTGCTCGTGGAACACGGTTATATCAAGGCCGGTGACCGGCTCATCCTGACCATGGGCGAGAATACCGGCCAGGAAGGCGGTACCAATACATTGCGACTGGTGCAGCTTGGGGAAGGCGGTTATTCTCAATACCAACCGTCACTGAATACTGATTGAAATGAATGACAAGTTTAAACAAAACGCACTAGATTATCATCGCTATCCAACGCCAGGCAAAATCAGGATTACGCCGACCAAGGCACTGACCACCCAGGAAGACCTTGGCTTGGCATACACACCGGGTGTGGCTGCAGCCTGTGAGCTGATTGTTGATGATCCGGCGCAAGTCAGCAATATGACAGCACGGGGAAACCTGGTTGCCGTCATCACAAATGGTACGGCCGTGCTCGGTCTGGGTGATATCGGCCCGCTGGCCGGCAAACCCGTGATGGAGGGCAAGGCAGTTTTATTTAAGAAATTTGCTGATATTGACGTTTTCGATATAGAGATAAACGAACAGGATGCGGATCGCCTGGTTGATATCATCGCATCGCTGGAGCCGACCTTCGGCGGCATCAACCTTGAAGATATCAAGGCGCCGGAATGTTTTGAAGTGGAGGCAAAGCTCAAGGAGCGGCTTGCCATTCCGGTTTTTCATGATGACCAGCATGGCACGGCGATCATCACCGCTGCCGCAGCAATCAATGCGCTGCTCGTCGTCGGCAAAGAAATCAACGAGGTAAAGCTGGTGGCTTCTGGTGCCGGTGCGGCCGGTATGGCCTGCCTGGACTTATTGGTTAACCTGGGTCTGAAAAAGGAAAATATTCTAGTCTGTGACAGCAGGGGTGTCATTCATACCGGTCGTGACAGTTTAAGTGGCAGAAAAGCAGATTATGCACGGCGTACAGACAAACGCACGCTGGCAGAGGCCGTTGAATCTGCGGATATATTTCTCGGCGTGTCTGCCGGCGGCGTGCTCAGTGGTGAGATGGTTAAAACCATGGCGAAACAGCCGGTCATCATGGCGCTGGCGAACCCGACCCCGGAAATCATGCCGGAAGTTGCACTGGCTGCACGCCCGGATGCCATCATTGCCACGGGGCGTTCGGATTACCCCAACCAGGTTAACAACGTACTGTGCTTCCCGTACATCTTCCGCGGTGCACTGGATGTCGGTGCCACCACGATCAACGACGAGATGCAGATGGCCTGTGTGCGGGCGCTGGCTGAACTGGCCCGCCTGGAAGCCAGTGACATCAGCACCGCCGCCTACGGGGGCAAGCCGTTGCAGTTTGGCCCTGAATACCTGATTCCCAAGCCTTTTGATCCGCGCTTGCTGGCACACCTGGCACCGGCCACGGCCCAGGCTGCGATGGACAGCGGTGTGGCTACCCGACCCATTAAAGATATGCAGGCTTACCAGGAAAAGCTGACACAATTCCTGTGGCGCACCGGGCTGATGATGAAACCGGTTTTCGATGCGGCGAAGAGCGATCCCAAGCGTGTCATTTATGCAGAAGGGGAAACCGAAGTCGTGCTGCGTGCAGCCCAGGCCGTGGTGGATGAGGGCATCGCCCAGCCCATCCTGATTGGCCGTCCGTCAGTAATTGAACAACGCATTAAAAAGCTGGGCTTACGCCTGGTTCCGGGGCAGGACTTTGAACTAGTGAACCCGGAATCTGATCCACGTTTCTGGGATTTCTGGACAACCTACCACGCATTGATGGAACGCAAGGGGGTTTCTCCCAGTGCCGCCAAAGACATTCTGCGCACCCGCACATCGGTCATCGCTGCCGTTGCAGTTTATCGCGGTGAGGCGGAAGCCATGATTACCGGCCTGGTGGGAAGATATGAAACCAAACTCAGTTTTTTGCGGGATGTGCTGGGACCACAGCAGGGCAGCAGGACGGCTGCAGCGCTGGGCGTGCTAAATACAGATCACGGCGTTTATTTTATTTGCGACACACACGTTAACCCCAACCCCAGTGCGGACGAAATTGCCGAAATAACGGTGATGGCTGCGCAAAGGGTGCGCATGTTCGGCATAGAGCCACGGGTTGCATTGCTGTCACACTCATCTTTTGGCAGTCACCATGATGCCAGTGCAATCAAGATGAAACGGGCCC
>QIKV01000047.1 GCA_003233115.1 Oceanospirillales bacterium | reverse complement strand
GGGCGCATGGACTAGCGTGCAACAGCAGCCACACTGGACTGGGGCGCAATCTATAAACACCGGCCACTCCTCACCCTTGATGAAGCCGTGGGTCGGCGCATGCCCCTGTACCGCAAACTCCTGACAATCCGTGACCCCAACTACGACCTTGTTTATCAAAGACGTTTTGGCGCCGATGAATACCGCAGAATCAAGTTACCAGCGCTGCACGTTACCGGCTGGTTCGACCTTGCCCAGGCAGGCGCCATGGAGTTCTGGAACGGAATGACCACCTACTCGCCCGCGAAGGACCAGCAGCACCTGCTCATTGGCCCCTGGGATCATCTGCAAACCCTGTTTGGTGGAGCGCAGCGCATGGGGGAGATGGAGTTCACGCCCGATTCACAGGTGGATATTATCGGTCTACATGCCCGCTTTTTTGACTATTATCTGAAAGGAATATCAGAATCCTTTGATTTCCCTCGCGCCCGAGTCTACATAACAGGCTCGAACCGCTGGCGGGATCTGGACAGCTATCCACCGATGCAAAGGCGGGATCAACGCCTTTATTTGCATAGCGACGGCCAGGCCAATTCCCTGCGTGGAAACGGTGTCCTGCGCTGGCAAATACCAGCCGATCAACCCGTTGACACCTATACCTTCGATCCACAGCAACCGGTACCGGTAAGCGTCGGTAAGCAAGCGCACGCCGCTGATCAGCGCCCCATAGAAGGACGCGATGACGTACTGATCTACACAGGAGAAGTGCTCGACAAACCACTGGAGATCATCGGGCCGGTGTCTGTGGAACTCTTTGCGGCATCGAATGCCAGCGACACGGACTTTACCGCCAAGCTGGTAGATGTCTATCCAGACGGACGGGCGGTGAGGCTGGGTCCCACCAACTCAGGTATCATTCGGGCGCGTTTTCGAAACGGTTTTGGAAAGGAACAACTGCTTACACCAGGCAAGGTGGTGAAGTATCGAATATCCCTCGCTGATCTGGGCCATACATTCCTTCCCGGCCACAGGATACGTTTGGAGATCTCAAGCAGCATCTACCCCGAGGTGTTTCCCAACCAGAACACCGGCAATCCCATCGAAACCGATACGGAATGGAGGGTCGCTCAGCAAACTATCTACCATGACAGCGCTTACCCTTCTGCCGTAATTCTACCGGTGTTTGTGGATAGTCCGACAGGGAAAGTCCGATAAGAACGCATCCTGAAAAACCCTGGCCAAAACGCTACACACTTGTCGGATCCTGCTTTTTGGCCGCGTTCATCAACTATATCGATCGCGTCAATATCTCCGTCGCCGTTATTTTAATGACAGTAGAATTTGGCTGGTCCGAAACAACCAAGGGACTGGTACTTTCCTCCTTCTTTATCGGATACCTTGCGATGCAGGTCGCTGGTGGCTGGCTCGCCCATCGCATAGGCGGCAAGCTGGTACTCGGTTTTTCAGTGATCTGGTGGTCCTTGTTCACCATCCTGACGCCGACGGCGGCTTTTATATCGCTGGCTGCTCTGATCGTTACGCGTATTGCGCTTGGTCTTGGAGAAGCGGCGGCTTTTCCTGCAAGCTTTGCGCTGTTCAGTAAATGGGTCCCACCCATCGAGCGATCACGTGCGATCACGATCCTTCTCAGCGGTGCCCCACTCGGAACGGTAGTGGCGCTGCTGACCACCGGGTGGGTGATTGAGCGCTACGGTTGGCCGTCAATATTCTACCTGTCTGGAGGTCTGGGATTAATCTGGGCAGGCTACTGGTTTTGGCGCATCTTCGAGCATCCATCAGTACATCCGCGCATCTCAAAGGACGAACTCCAATTACTCCAATCCGAACAAAGTGAAGACCAGGCTTTCCAGGCGGTACCGTGGAGGCTGCTGTTCTCCAGCAAACCCGTATGGGCACTCATCATCAATCACTTTTGCACCAATTGGACCGCCTATATGCTGATTGCCTGGCTACCAAGCTACTTTCGTAATGTTCATGGATTGAGTATTACAAATGCGGGCCTCTACTCGGCGACACCGTGGCTGACGATGTTTGTCATGACAAATGTCGCCGGGTGGTTCGCAGACATATTGATAAAGCGAGGTATTTCAGTGCTCGCCGTACGCAAGCTGATGCAAGCGACCGGTCTGCTTGGCGCAGCAGTATTTTTAATCCTGGCAAGCAATATCAGTACTGCACTTGAAGCAATGCTCATGATCAGCGGAGCGCTGGGTTTACTATCCTTCACCTTTGCCGGGTTCGCACCCAATGCACTGGAGATTGCACCCAGGTACTCCGGTGTACTGGCAGGGATTACCAACACAGCCGCAACGATACCTGGCATCGTTGGCATCATAGTGACGGGCTGGCTGGTCGATGTAACAGGAACCTATGTATCGGCCTTTGTGCTCGCCGCAGCCCTGTGCGTCATCGGCGCAGTTATCTGGCTGATGTATGCGACAACCCGGCCGGTGGTGACCTGACAATATGCGCTTAACTGTACCGCACGATTGCCTGGTTGCAGTTCTACAGATGATGACGGGAAGAAACAAAACGCTCATCCAAATCCCTGACATCAGTACAACCTGATAAGGTCATCGCTCGCACTATTTCCGTTCTCAAAATATGCAAGGCTTTTGTCACGCCTGCTTCGCCTCCTGCGCCCAACCCGTATAGGTACGGCCGACCGATGGAACATGCCGTCGCACCCCTCGCCAGGGCCTTCAACACATGGCTTCCCC
>QIKV01000045.1 GCA_003233115.1 Oceanospirillales bacterium | reverse complement strand
ACTGCCTGGCTTTTCAGCCGCAACCGCCCTGGTTTTATTGACAGCTGTATTTGCAGGCTGAGGTTTACGCACCGCTGCCCTGGGCTTTGACTTAGCTGTATTAGGTTGAGCTTTTTTGCTGGCTGCCTGTTGGTAATTTTCGACCGGCGTTCGCCGCAGATTTAAAGCACGCTTGGCAGCCTTTCCCGGAACCGCACTGGAATCATTGGATTGCACCGATGATACGGGCGTTGTTATTGCACCGCTCCTTTGTGCCGGTAACGGGACGGGTGGCGTGTAGCCACCTGTCGGTGCCCGATATTGGTGCCAGACCAGCCAGGCAATCAGCAATGTAGTAAGCAATAACAGCAACCCCAAAGGACCCTTTTTGAGTGGTTCAGAGAGTTCGACTGCGTGATGACCTGAGTGGATTGAAGGTGGTTCGACGGGCCGTTGACTCTTTTCAGACTTGCGTAGAGCTTCAAGTAATATGGACACGATCAGTACTCCGTCAAATCACCAGGTTTGCAGCAATTGTGGCTCATCGATCGACGCAGTCATCAGGTAAAGTAAGGTGCGTCGGCCGATGATACCGTCGGGCTCCAGGCCATTACGCATTTGGAAACCCCTGAGCCAAAGCTCAAATGAAGCATCAAACTGTGGGCCTCCCTGGTACGGTACATCAACACGCGCCGCCATTGCTACAATCGTTTCCACAGCGGGTCCATTGTCACCCCGGCTCACCTCCGCCGGCCAACCCGACGCCTGTGGCCAGGCCACAAGATAGGCACCCAGCCAGCGACTATCAACCGCCTCCCGGGTTATTGTCAAAGGTTGCCCGGCGCCCCCGACCAGCAACCGGTCTTCAGCCATGCCCCGCAACAGTAACATGGCCGGGTAATCTCCCTGCAGAATCAGCACCACCGGCAGGCCCAGGCGCTTGATCTTCGACCAGCTTCCCTGGTCGCGCAAGCAGGCATAGCCACGGCCGTTATCACCATTGCATGCAGCCCGTACTGCATTGGCTCCCCCGCCGTCATTCCAAACATCGGCAAGCCCCTGCCAGACGTCCTGCTGGTGATTCCTGAGCCAGCCGGCATCCAACGTTGTAGCCGCTTCCTGCGCCGGTGGAGATACCGGCACAGCTTCAGTTGCCTGCGAGGCGACGGCCTGGGGTATCGGAACCTGCACTTCGGGTTGCGAGACTATGTTTTCTGCAAGGGCGCTGCTTACTTCTGCCGAACCAGCCCCTGCCGGGCCCGAGTCTGTCCGAGAACGACTGCCGAGGAAGACTGCCAGCGCCAGTACAACCACCGTCAGTGTGGCTGCAGTCGCTGCCAGCCACGGCCAGCGAAGGCGTTTGACCTGCCGCTCGCCCAGTTGCACCTCATTGGCCGCCTCATGCACCATGGCAGCAGTCACGTCCGCACGCTCTTTCGCATAGGCCGCGACCAGCGACCTGTCGGCAATGATATTGATTAATCGCGGAATGCCTTTGGAGCGCTGATAAATAGCTTTCATTGCGCTGCGCTTGAAGGGGTTGCGCTGTGCACCTGCGACCTGCAGGCGGTGACCTATATACAGGTGGGTGTCTTCCGGCCCCAGCGGACTCAGGTGGTAGCGGGCCGTGATCCGTTGGGCCAATTGACGCAAATTACGGCGCTGCAGCAACTCTCTTAATTCGGGCTGGCCCAGCAATACAATTTGCAGCAGCTTTTCTTTACTGGTCTCAAGGTTGGTCAGCAATCTGACCTGCTCCAGTGCCTCCGGGCTGAGAGCCTGCGCCTCGTCAATCACAACCACCACGCGCTCACCGCGGGCGTGTGCATCCAGCAGATAACGGTTCAGCCTGTCCACCAGCAGGCGGGTGCTGTCACTCGCTCCCGAGATATCGATTTCCAGCTCTTCGCAGATGGTTGCAAGCAACTCCCGGGGTGTAATCAGCGGATTGAGCAACAATGCGATGTGGGTGCCATCCGGTATCTGCTCCAGCATACAGCGGCACAAAGTCGTTTTGCCGGTACCGACCTCACCGGTCAACTGGACAAAACCACCGCTGCCACCCTCACCAATACCGTACAACAGATGCGCCAATGCATCACGGTGACGCGGACTCAGAAAAACAAAAGCCGGGTCAGGGGTGATTGAAAACGGTGCTTCATTGAGGCCGAAATAGCGTAAGTACATGGCTCAGGCCCTCAACATTTGTGGCGCGTCAACTTGACAGAGAATAAACCCACCCGCTTATTCACCCATGCCGAGCAGGCTGGCATTACCGCCAACTGCGGCAGTGTTGATGGTCAGCGTCCGCTCTGTGGCAAACCTCGGCAGGTAGTGTGGCCCGCCCGCCTTTGGCCCGGTACCGGACAGGCGTTCCCCGCCAAACGGCTGCACCCCGACGACTGCGCCGGTCATGGTGCGGTTGATATAACAATTGCCGACTTTGGCACGGCTGGCGATATCCTGTTGGGTCTTGTCAATACGGCTGTGTACGCCAAGCGTCAGGCCGTAGCCCGTATTATTTACTGCCTCAAGTACTTTGTCCAGATCATGCGCCCGGTAGCGGATCACATGCAGCACGGGGCCAAAGACCTCCCGCTGAAGCTGCCCAATTGAGTCGATGGCATACGCGCAGGGTGCAAAAAAGTTTCCCGGCAGGTCAGGATTCATCGGCACCCGCGCGATCAGGCACCCCTCTTTGTCCATGCGCGCCGCATGGGCTTGCAGCGTGCTGAGTGCTTCAGGGT
>QIKV01000030.1 GCA_003233115.1 Oceanospirillales bacterium | reverse complement strand
GCATAGGCATAAATACCGTCAGTCACCAGGCCACCGCGCGCGGCGTGGATTTGTGTCCAGCCTTTTGAAAGTAGCGTGTACCCCATGAGCATTAATGTCAGACTCAGGGCCATCACCACCGCCCAGGCCAGGGTTGATCCTCCAAGCACGACCACCCACAGGTGCCCGAGCTTGTGACTGAAAGGTTCCAGTGCGGGATAGGCATCACCCAGCCAGCCCGTCAGCAAATAAATGGTGAGCGGAAAACCGTACATCTCGGCAAACAGGGCGACAAAAAAGGCCGTCACCACGCTCATGCTGCGCCATTCCTGGCTGCCTCGTGGCTTCAGAAAACTCAGGGTAAAAAAGAGAAACAGGCCAACGTTAAACGCGACGACCACCCACATACCATAAGCATATCCACTGCCATGCATTTTTAATTCCCCGTTTTTATTTACTCTCCTGCACCTGTTTTGTAGAACCTGTCACCCTGATATCTGATTTATAAACGCGCATTCCTCAGTCGCAGGGCATTCATGATCACTGATACCGAACTAAAACTCATGGCCGCTGCGGCAATAATCGGCGACAGCAAAATACCGAAGAAGGGATAAAGCAATCCCGCTGCCACCGGTACGCCTAACGAATTATAGATGAAGGCAAAGAACAGGTTTTGGCGGATATTCCGCATGGTCGCCTGAGACAAACGCCGTGCCCGCACGATGCCGCGCAAATCACCTTTCACCAGGGTCACTCCGGCACTTTCCATGGCCACATCGGTGCCTGTACCCATTGCTACTCCGACATGAGCCTGTGCCAGAGCCGGAGCGTCATTAATGCCATCACCGGCCATGGCGACAATGCGCCCTTCATCCTGAAGCTGCTTGACGACGGCCGCTTTCTGGTCAGGCAATACTTCGGCCTGCACCTGATCGATATCCAGTTTGGCGGCCACCGCTTCGGCCGTCTTGCGACTGTCGCCGGTCAGCATCACCACCTTGATGCCAGCCGCATGCAAATCACGAATCGCCTCAGGTGTGGTTTCCTTGATCGGATCAGCCACACCGATCAACCCGGCAGCCTTGCCATCAATGGCAAAGAACATCACGGTCTGGCCTTCAGAACGCTGTGTATCGGCCTGTTGAGGCAGGTCATCACCGGCATCAATACCAAGATCTTCCAAT
This sequence comes from Oceanospirillales bacterium, assembly GCA_003233115.1. Classification (GTDB taxonomy): domain Bacteria; phylum Pseudomonadota; class Gammaproteobacteria; order Xanthomonadales; family SZUA-36; genus SZUA-36. The sequence continues at coordinate 1,565 of QIKV01000030.1, read as the reverse complement.
AATTTGATGTTGCCCATGGCCACACTGTGTCCATCCACATCACCGGTGACCCCCTTGCCGGTGACTGACTGAAAGTTGTCAGCCTTTACCAGTTCCAGTTTGCGCGCTTCGGCACCCTGCACAATGGCCTCGGCCAGAGGATGTTCACTGGCACGTTCCAGACTGGCAATCAGCCGCAAGGCCTCGTCTTCAGCAAAATCACCGACCGCTTTTACGGCAACCAGTTTTGGCTTGCCTTCGGTAAGCGTACCGGTTTTATCGACAACCAGGGTATCCACCTTGCGCAAGACTTCCAGCGCCTCGGCATTTTTGAACAGCACCCCCATCATCGCGCCCTTGCCGGTACCGACCATGATAGACATGGGGGTTGCCAGACCCAGTGCGCAGGGACAAGCGATAATTAATACCGCCACAGCATTGATGACGGCGTAGGCGATAGCCGGTTCTGGCCCCCATACGCTCCAGACGATGAAGGTGATAATGGCGACCGCCACTACCACAGGTACAAAGTAGCCTGCCACAAGATCAACCAGCCGTTGAATCGGTGCCCGGGAACGCTGGGCATCGGCCACCATCTGTACGATTTGTGACAGCAGTGTGTCAGCTCCTACTTTTTCAGCCCGCATCAACAGGCCCCCGGTACCATTAACGGTGGCACCAATAAGGCGTTCACCCTTGCTTTTTCCGACGGGCAATGGCTCTCCGGTCACCATGGATTCATCGACATTGCTTTCGCCTTCAATCACCGTGCCGTCCACCGGTACCTTTTCGCCCGGCCGTACCCGCAGGATGTCACCCACCTGCACATGCTCCATAGGGATATCTTCTTCGGTTCCATCCTCGCGCACGATGCGTGCGGTCTTGGGTGCCAGGCCTAACAATAACTTGATTGCCGCATTGGTCTGACTGCGTGCCCGTAATTCCAGCACCTGTCCCAACAGGATCAGCGCGGTAATAACAGCCGCTGCCTCAAAATAAACCGGCACGACACCAACGTCATTAAATACTGCCGCTGGAAATACACCAGGAAAAATAGTGGCAATAACACTGTAGGTCCAGGCAACCGAAACACCGAGTCCAATAAGGGTGAACATATTCAGATTGCCCGTGACAACTGACTGTATGGCACGCACATAAAAAATCCAGCCACCCCAGATAATGACCGGCGTTGCCACGATCATCTCCAGCCACTGCCGCAGGCCGGGGTCAATAATCGCTGCCATGCCCTCGGGCCAGAACTCGGCAGCCATGGCACTGAACAATACCGGAATGGCCAGCGCAGCACTGATCCAGAAACGCTTGCTCATGTAGTCCAGTTCGCTGGTATCTTCTTCCGCTTCTACGGTAACGGCCTCCAGCGCCATACCACATTTGGGGCAACTGCCGGGCTCGTCCTGCACGATCTCCGGATGCATGGGACAGGTGTACTGAGTCCTGGTGGCGGTTAATGGTACGCTCTTTGGTTCCAGCGCCATGCCGCATTTGGGGCAAGCCCCTGGCCCCTGTTGCTCCACTTCAGGATGCATGGGACAAGTATAAATCGCTGACTCATCAACAGGCTGTTG
>QIKV01000216.1 GCA_003233115.1 Oceanospirillales bacterium | reverse complement strand
AAATTGCCAATTTCGCTGAGTTACCGTACAAGCCAAGTGAAAAACTGTGAAAATCAGTGACTCAATAAGTGCGAAATTATGGGAAAAGGGCTTTAATCACACTTATACTCCGTCCAGACCCTGTTCAATCAATGCGTCGTGCGACGCCTTGAGTAGCTCTTCGGCATCTGAGGCCTGCACCAGCATACTGATGCACAAAGACAACATCAACAAGGGGTGGCTGGCAAAGAATGCGGACCCGGGGTCGATCCGGGCCAGCGCAACGCGGGCGCCACGGCCGACCAGGTTGATCGCGCTGCAGTGTGGATAAACGGTCACTGCGCAGCGTTGGCGTAGTTGGGATGCAAGGTCAGCAAGTATTGCTTCATCCAGTTGATTGCTGATCATGTTCAGCGCCACCGTTGTGGTTGTCTCAGAAGTAGCCACCAGGTCGATGGAAATACCTGCCTCGCTGATCTGCGCAAACACCCAGGCCAGGAACCCAACCTGTTCGCGCATATCCAGATTCTGCAATAACAATACGGCCATTTGTGGCTGATGGCACACGCCCCGGATACCCTCTGTGCCAGTGGTGGATGTGGGCTCTGGATGCCGAATCGTGGTGCCGGTTAGCCCAATGTGGCTCAGATCGCCAATTTGTATCGGAATACCGGCCTTCGCGGCCGCGCGGATGCAGCGTGAATGCACCACCTTTGCACCGCTGGCAGCCATCTCCAGCGCTTCATCGTAATCAAGTGTCTGTAACAGGCGGGCGGCAGGGATCACTCTCGGGTCTGCGCTGAACAAGCCTGGCACATCTGTCCAGATTTCAACGTGAGCGGCTTCCAGGCGGCTTGCCAGCAGTACCGCAGAGGTATCGGAGCCGCCACGACCCAACAATACCGATCCGCCTTGCGGGTGCGCGGCCACAAAACCCTGCGTAATCAGCAGAGGCGCTTTTGCCGACCAGTGGTTCTGTAGTGCGGGATCAGAGCCACTTACACAACGCGCTGAGAGCCAGGCACGCCGGGTATGTGATGCATGCTCCGCAAGCGCCTGCAATGCCTCACAGGCATCCACCCAGTCAATCTCCAGGTTTCGTGCCAGGTAGCGCTCACCGATACGCGTGCTTAACCATTCACCCAGCGGTAACAGTGACGCAATGCCGGCGCAGCGCCCGACCTCGTCTGTGGCGTCGGCGATCTGTCTGAGCATCACGGTAATTTGCTCTGCAGCTTCAAGCAGCAGGTCTTCAGTTTCAATTCCCAGCTCGGCTGACAGTTGCCGGTGTTGTGAGATGATCTCTGTGATTTTCTTGCCACCATGGGTTCCTGCCCGTTCAGCCAGTCGCTGCAGGGCATCGGTTATACCTGACATCGCAGAACAGACCAGTACGACGCGGTAACCCTGATCAAGGCGCTGCCGGGCCAGCGATTCAATGGTTTCCCACTGTCGCTTGCCACGGACACTGGTGCCACCGAATTTAAGTACCAGCCACTGTCCGGTCATGGACTTGCTTGCTCAATCAACTGCAGGAAGCTCTTACAGGCCAGCTTTTTCATTGCCTGGAGGTTGTTTTCCTGGTTCTTGCCGGCACCGACAAACATGGTCATGCCTTCAATGGAACACGAGATAAACAGCGCCAGTTGACGGGTCTGGCGTTCGTCCAACTGCGGTTTTATCGCCTCAATCAGTTTTCGCAAAGCCCGCCTTTCTGCTGCATACATATTGTCCATCAGTTCTGCGGTATAGGTGTCGTGGTTTGCGAGAGCCCAGAGTTCTGGGAAAAACCGAGTCGTGCGCTGCGTATGCAGGTCTTCAATCAGGTACTCGATAATGGCGACAAAGCGATTTTCCGGTGAATCGCCGCTTGCTTCCACTATCCGATCCATTTCATCAAGATAGACAAACAGGATTTTTTCCAGCAGGTCCTTCAGTAAGGCTTCCTTGGTGCGGTAATAGTAGGTCAGGTTGCCAACCTTAATACCGGCTTGCATCGCGATTTGCCGTAATGTCAGTTTTTTATAGCCCTGATTAATCAACACGTCAGCGGCAGCGTCAAGGATTTCTTCGATACGCGCCTGGCCTTTTTCATAGGTCGCCACCCGGGCACGGCGCTGTTGTTTATTTCCTTGCCTGGGCAATTCCGGCTTCTCCTTGCGGGTTAAATGATCAAGTGGGTTATTGTACTTGACAGTTCTAGTTCAGGTGTCCTATATTGTACACCTGTCCTAAAATGCTGTTAGTCCTGGCACAAGGATAACAAATATCTGATGAAAACCCGGCGTTGCAAACAGATTGTCTGGTTACTTTTACTGGTGTCGGGAATCGGAAGCGCAAGTGCGTTTGAGCCGGATTCTCTGGTTTGGAAAAAATGTAAGCGTTGCCACGCGGTTGAAAACGGCAAACTGGCCCGCGTAGAAGAGCTGCGCACCACGCCGGAAGAGTGGACGGTTATCGTCGATCGCATGCGCCGTTTGCATGGCATGAAGATCAAAAACGGTGAGATGGCTACCCTGTTGAAGGAGCTTTCGGCAACCCAGATACTGACACCGCAGGAAGCTGCACAGGTCTCTTACATCAATCTTTTCAACAACCCCCAGACACTTGAAGTACCCCGTGGAGCTGATGAAGAACAGCTGTTTAGCAGCTGTGTTCGTTGCCACAGTGCCGCCAAAATCAAGTCGTACCGCATGACCGAATCCGCATGGGGGAAGCTGCGCGATTTTCATATTTATATTGACCCCGCCATCATATTTCAAATGCGGGAAATGTATTGGCGCACTGAGGCCGATACGGCACTGGCATATCTGGTGCAGAAACTGCCGTATGATCGTCCCTGGGTGGCCCCGCAGGCAAAGCCGGCTGGCGACTGGTTCATTCTGGGTGTCGAACCGGGCAAGGGCAACTACCGGGGACGGGCCAGCCTGACAGCAACGGGTGATGATGAATATGCGCTGCAAGGTCGCCTGATCTTTGCAGATGGCACCGACGAGCGTTTTTCCGG
>QIKV01000177.1 GCA_003233115.1 Oceanospirillales bacterium | reverse complement strand
GTCTGGTTCATAGTTTAACAGAGCTCGGTATCAGGTTCACAATCACGTTTCCGGTATAACCCCCCGGTGTATCGAGCCCACGTCTTCAGCTTGGGAAGCTGAGGCCCTACCACTTAGATGACACCCGCTTAAAGTAAGCGGCTAATTCTACCCTGTGTACCGGGCCGGAACCACAATTCTTGTTTACCCACCGGCTCTTCTCGGCAATTGCTCCCGGCATGGCTCTACCTCCCATATCCCTGTGGTCGAATACAGGCAACGACCTTGACCTCACGACCACATTTGCTGCAGGTTTCAATATACCCCAGGGCACCTTCTCTTGATGCTGCGCATTAATTCACCCTGTCAATATCAAATACCCGCTTCAAGCGTTGTGCCCAGGTCATTGCAGCATGGCGCTCGGCTGGGGTTTGATCTTGTTTGTCGTTTGCTGTCTTGATCTTTCCGCCTTTGCCCCGTGTGGCGGGTGTCACCTCGCGCATGTGCTTTACTGGCTTGAATCTGGCATGGAATCATATAGCACCATAAGGTGCCTGTTCAGTCCGGAACAAACACCTTGTCCTGGCGACCAATGTCACTGCGCACCCTATCACTTCCCAGTTCCCGGGCGTAACGATGTCCCGCGTAAACTGCAGCGGCGATGATGGCCGGTGCATCGCAATCACCTATTTTGTCCAGTGTGGGGGCAAGCTCAGATTCCGGGGTCGTTGCTGCTATCTTTTCGGCAATCTCATAATAGAGGGCATCGCTGGGGGTTCGTGCGGTGACCAACCCCACGGCATCTACCGCGAGCGAACGGGTCTGCCCGGTATAGACACAGCTTAATCGGGCCTGGGTGCCATCATATTCATCCAGGCCATGGGCGGTGATGATCTCTACGCCCAGTTGCTTGAGGCGTTGCTGGGTTTGATATTGCTCATCGGTCATTACACCCCATGCTGAAACCAGGTTCTCGGGCGTGACGAAACACACCTCAAGGCCCTGTGCCACCAGGGCTTCTGCCAGCACACTGCCCATGTAGTAATGGTCATCGTCGAATAACACCACCCTGCCCTGTGGCACGCGGCCCATGAAAATATCATCGGGCGTAAAGACCTGTTCTGCCGGGCCCAGGTTCAGACACGGCTTGTTGTGATAACGACCAAAACCATCGGCCCGCCACCTGGATCCGGTTGCGACAACAATGTGCTCCGCACCGATACTCAGCGCATCTTCAGCCGTCAACTCGTTGTCCAGAAAAACGTCAACGTTTGGCATGGTCTGAATCTGTTGCACCCGGTAGTCTCTAACCCGCCCCCACTCGGCCAGACCGGGCAAGCGGCATTCCTGGGCGACCCGCCCCCCCAGTTCTGTTGAGGCTTCTGCGAGCAAGACGTGGTAACCACGCTGACCGAGCGCGCGTGTCGCTTCAAGACCCGCCGGGCCTGCCCCGACGACCAGCACGGTAGCCTCGCTGCTTGCGGGCTGGATACGTTCCGGATGCCATCCCCTGCGCCATTCCTCACCCATGGTCGGGTTCTGTGTACAACGAATGGGCACACTCAGGCTGTCGCCGGTGTAGCAGATATTGCAACCGATACACTCCCGAATATCATCCTGCCGTCCCTCTGCGATCTTGCGCGGTATGAACGGATCGGCAATCGAAGGGCGGGCCGCACCGATAAAATCCACGATACCCCGACGAATCTGGGAAACCATGGTGTCGGGAGAGGTAAAACGCCCCACGCTTACAACAGGCTTGCTGGTGATGGACTTGACCCAGTGCATGGTCTTTTCCAGCGACGCCTCCTTGACAAACCGCGACACCCCCATTTCGCGCCCATAGTCGTAAACGTTGACATCCCAGAGGTCTGGCAGCTCAGCCAGAATTTCGAACATTTCACGGCGCTCGTTTGAAACCGGCTGCTCGGGCGTGCCGGTACTATCATCTGCAGACATGCGCACGGCAACTGCGCAGGTATCGCCAACCGCTTCTTTGGTTTCTTCGATCAACTCCCGTACCAGCCGAACACGATTTTCCACCGAGCCACCATATTCATCACTGCGGTTATTATGTTGGGGTGAGAGGAAATGGGACAGGAGATACATATGCGTGGCATAGACGTAAACGATGTCAAAACCCGCCTCCCGGGCACGCAGTGCGGCCGCTCGATGCCAGCGACGGAGATTTCGGATGTCCCGCCTATCCATGGCGCGGGTTTGAAAGGGATGACCTGCCAGATTTGGCATGCTATCGACCCCCAGGGCTACTTCCCGTGTCAGCAGGTTCGCGCTGCCAGCGCCACCAGCCCATAATTCCACCCCGGCCAGGGCGCCATGCTCGTGTACCTTTTCGGTCATCAAAGCATGGGCTTTTATGTCTGCCTGATCCCACAAACTGGCATAGGCATGCGGCAGGTCGTCAGAACTGGGGTGAATTGAACAATACTCAGTGCACACCACACCCCAGCCGCCTTCAGCCTTGACGCCACGCATTTCTGCCACCATGCGGGGGCGCAAAGTCCCCATTCCGTTGCAATGGGGAACCTGATAGAAACGGTTCGGTGCCTGCACGGGTCCAATACGAACAGGTTCAAACAGGATGTCATAACGCGGATCGCGACTCATTGCAGACAGTTCTCCTGGGTGTCCTGAAAGGGTAAAGCAAATCCTAGCAAATGGCACGCGCACTTGCGTACGCGCGTATAGGGAACGCAGACTCAAATGCGCGCAGACTTGGGGTCGGACTCCGCAGTTGAGTCCGACCCCGGGGATATACCGCCCTATCGGGGCGCATGCATCGGACAGGCATTTACAATATCATTCATTACTTACTAACAGGATGAGAGGCATGAGCAACGACAAATTGCAAGCACTCGCACGCAGACATTTGTGGATGCATTTTACCGATATGGGCTATTTCCAGGACCATGATATCCCGATCATGAGTCATGGTGAAGGTTGTTATATCTATGATGTCAATGGTAAAAAATATCTTGATGGCCTGTCTGGGTTATTCGCGTCCCAGCTTGGGCATGGTCGTACGGAAATTGCTGAGGCAATGGCAAAACAGGCTGGGCAACTCGCTTTCTTTCCTATCTGGAATAGTGCCCATCCGGCAGCCATTGAGCTGGCCGCCAAACTGGCTGAGCTTGCACCGGGAGATCTGAACCGGGTTTTCTTCACATCCGGTGGCTCAGAAGCTGTGGAATCAGCCTGGAAATTGATCCGGCAGTATTACGCTGAGATTGGTGAACCCAGGCGTTATAAAGTGATTTCCCGCAATCTCGCTTACCATGGAACCACCATGGGTGCTTTATCGATCAATGGACTGACCGATTGCAGAAACACATTCGAACCATTGGTGCCCGGCACTTCTTACGTTGATAACACCGATGCTTATCGCAGCCACCATATGTCAGACGGGATGAGCAGTGAGGAGTTTGCACAAAAATGTGCTTTTGAAATTGAGCAGGCCATTAAATTCCAGGGCCCGGAAACCGTGGCTGCGGTATTTTTGGAGCCCGTACAAAATTCTGGTGGTTGTTTCGTGCCGCCTGAGGGCTATTTCCAAAAAGTTCGTAAAATTTGTGATGAATACAAAATCATGCTGGTATCAGATGAGGTCATTTGTGCTTTCGGCCGCCTGGGCTACATGTTTGGTGCTGAGCGTTTCAACTATCTGCCCGACATTATCACCTGTGCGAAAGGGCTAACCTCTGCCTATGCCCCGATGGGTGCGATGATTTGCCGGGACTATCTGATGGAACCGTTTCTGAAGGAGGATACGGCCTTCAATCATGGCCTTACCTTTGCCGGGCACCCCGTTGCCTGCGCTGCGGCATTGGCGAGTCTGGACATCTTCGAAAAAGAGGATATCCTCGGCAATGTCAGAAGAAATGAAAGCCTGTTCAGAGAACTTCTGGAAGGGCTTTACGATCTGCCCATTGTTGGAGATGTCAGGGGTGTTGGTTACTTTTTTGGTATTGAACTGGTAAAAAATAAAGCCACCAAGGAATCATTCAACGAAACAGAGGCAGAGGAAATACTGTTCAATTTTGTATCACCCAGGCTTTCTGAAGCGGGGCTTATCTGCCGCACAGACGATCGTGGGGAACCCGTGATTCAGTTATCGCCACCACTGATTGCCGGTCCTGATGAGCTAAGGGAAATTGCGACGGTTCTGCGCAAGGTCCTGACCGAAGCAGTGGCGCTGGTGGCAAAACTACAGGCTCCCGGGAGCCTGAAAATACCAATAAAGGATGAGTGATGAGAACCTACAATAAATTCTATATCAAATGGGTAGCGCCGATCGGGACAGGAACAAGTGAGGTTATCAATCCTGCGAATGGCGAAATATCCGCCACAGTGCCCTATGGCAATGCTGAGGACGTCAACGCCGCTGTAAGCGCTGCCAGAGGTGCCTTTGATTCATGGTCCCGGACTACCGCTGCTGAAAGAGCAGATTTTTTGAGAAAAATCGCGGTTGAAGGTGAAAGAAGAAATGCCGATTTGACCCAGACCATTGTTGATGAGCTGGGCATGCCCATTCAGAATGCGGCTGAATTTCAAGTGGATCCTTTAGCGATCATCTGCGAATCGTTTGCTGATAAAGCCAGGCTAATGGAAGCGC
>QIKV01000073.1 GCA_003233115.1 Oceanospirillales bacterium | reverse complement strand
TGTGGGTGTGAAATACACCCAGTGCCACAGGGGTGGCAAGACATCACCTATAGCAGGTGCGCGGCGCTGGTCAAGCATGGCTGCCAAACCCAACGCCGGACGCAGTTCCAGGGTCTCTTCCCGGGTGGTCGGGACTCTGGCTGTCCATTGCTCGAAGAGTTTAAGATCAAACTTCCCGGTCATGTTCTCAGCCTTTTGCAAATTCCGCACGAATCTTCTCGCTGTGCTCACCTAAATCAGGTATGCGACCACCGCTTGCACTGCCCGTATGTCCTGGCGGTGAAATTATGTCAACAAATCCCGCACCGGTCTCAACAGTGAGGAAATCCAGTTGAGGGTGCTGTATAAATTCTGCTACAGAGTTCAGTGACCCAAAAGCAATTGATGCTTTCCTTAGCCTGTTCATCAATTCATTTTTTGTTATTTTCACCAGTACACTGCCAATAACCCTGTCCAATTGTTGCCTGTTTTCAACACGTCCAGGGTTATGCGCAAAGCGTTGATCAGACGCCAGCTCCGGCATCAAACATATAATATCGCAAAAACGTGCAAACTCGCGGTCATTCTGAATACCGATTACAACCGTGCCATCATCACCGGTCCGGTAGGCTCCATAGGGTGCGATCGACGGATGGTTTATACCCACTCGTTGCGGTGCCTGGCCACCAAAGACTTGGTGCAGATAAGGTACGTTCATCCAGTCAGCCAATGAACCGAACAAAGAAACCTGCACCCGTGATCCCAGGCCTGTCTGGTCACGCTCGATCAATGCTTCGAGGATACGTGAATAAGCGCTCAGGCCACAGGCGATATCGCAAATCGACACGCCTACCCGCCCGGGCTCTGCCGGGCTGCCTGTTATGGCTGCGAGACCGGTCTCGCACTGGATCAGCAGGTCATAGGCCTTCATGTCCCGGTAAGGGCCAGTTTCGCCATAACCACTGATATCACAGGTCACCAGTTCTGGAAACTGTTTGCTCAAGAACTCTGAACCCAGCCCCAGCCGCCCGGTCGCTCCGGGCGCCAGATTCTGTACAAAAACATCTGCCCCCCCAATGATATTGAGTAATAGTTGATGATCGGCGGACTGCTTGAGGTCAAGCACCAGCGATTCTTTGCCATGATTGAGCCAGACGAAATAGGCACTTTCTCCATTGACCACCGAGTCATAGGCACGCGCGAAATCACCTTCACTGCGCTCAACCTTGATCACCCGTGCGCCTGCAGCGGCCAGCTTTGAGGTACACAACGGTGCCGCAACCGCTTGTTCGACAGACACGACCAGGCGTCCTTTGAGAGCTGAATGACTCAAAACAACCCCACTCAAAATGACTTTGGCATCTTCAGCACATGGGTGCCGATATGGGACAGGACCAGGTTGGTGGAAATCGGAGCGACCCTGTACAACCGTGTCTCCCTGAACTTGCGCTCTATATCGTACTCGGTGGCAAACCCATAGCCCCCGAATGTTTGCACGCAGGTATCACCGGCAAACCAGGATGCTTCTGAAGCCAGCATCTTGGCTGTATTCGCCTCGGTACCACAGGGCCTTTGGGCTTCGAATAATGCAGTGGCTTTGTCAACCATCAGTGCGGCGGCCTCAGTCTGCGCCCAGGCGCGTGCAATTGGAAACTGTATACCCTGGTTCTGGCCGATTGGCCTGCCGAACACTTCCCTCCCGCTGGCATATTCCGATGCTTTGTTGATGAACCAGCGGGCATCTCCGACACATTCTGAGGCGATCAGGATACGCTCGGCATTCATGCCGTCCAGGATGTAGCGAAAGCCCCTGCCCTCCGCCCCGATCAGGTTTTCAACCGGCACCTCGAGATTGTCGAAAAATAACTCTGTACTGGCGTGATTCATCATCGTGTTGATGGGCTTGATACTGAGGCCGTTACCCATTGCTTCACGGATATCCACAATAAGAACAGACATACCCCCGGTGTGGTTTGCTACCTTCTCACGCGGTGTGGTTCGCACCAGCAGGATCAGCAGGTCTGAATGCTCCGCACGGGAAATAAATACCTTTTGACCGTTTATGATGTACTTGTCACCCTGCCGCTCAGCCTTTGTGCGAATACGAGTTGTATCAGTGCCACTGCCCGGTTCCGTAACGCCAAAGGCCTGCAAGCGTAGTTTGCCGGCGGCTATCGCCGGCAGGTAGCGCTCCTTTTGGCTCTCATTTCCATGGCGTAACAAGGTACCCATCGTATACATCTGTGCGTGACATGCCCCGCCATTGCAGCCGCTGCGCTGGATTTCTTCCAATATGGCGTTGGCTGCAGAAAGACCGAGACCACTGCCGCCATATCGCTCAGGAATTAATACCGACAGAAAACCGGAGTCAGTTAGTTCCTTGACAAATTCCCCGGGATATTGCCGTTGCGCATCGAGTGAGCGCCAGTATTCACTAGGAAACTGTGAACACAGCTTTTGAACGGTATCACGAATTTCTGGAAATGATGGTTCAAGTTGCATGCTCTCAAGAACTCCATTGTTAGCTATACTGATAGTGATGCTAACGCATATCTGACCAAAATGGCCAATGGGTAGTAACGTTAGCTGGAGAGCAACAGGACCTCTTCCAGTTAAGATGGACAATACTTATTTGTTGTGCTGTTTCCTGTTATCCAGGCTAAGTTCACCTGCACCGAATCGCACTAAATACAGGAAAGCTCCAACAATCGATAAGTTCTTCATGAAATGATTAAATTCATTCGGATCGCTGAGCTCGTTATGAAAAATAATACCTGCAATTAAGGTAAAGCCCGCCAGCAAAAAAGCAATAAAACGAGTTTTCCAACCCAAGATAATGGC
>QIKV01000095.1 GCA_003233115.1 Oceanospirillales bacterium | reverse complement strand
TGTTCACACTCTTGATACCAGCCAGTGCATTGGCATTGGTATTAATGGCATTACCAAGCGTATTAGTCTTAGTTTCAAGGGTCGTAGCTCTAGTTTCAAGGCTTGTCGCTTTATCAAAGGCGGAATTACCTTTATCGAAGGCGTTGTTGGCTCTGGTTAAAGCGTTTACACCTTTATCGAAGGCGTTGTTGGCTTTGATTCGTATTGCCGCCAAACCTGTTGTTGAATTTGAAATAGTTGCATTCACATTGTTTAATAGAGTGATCCGACCTGTTAGCTGCGTGTGGTATACACTCAATGCATTTTCTTGCTTGGTTTGCAAAGTACTTAGATCACTTGCTGACAAGGTAGGATGGAAGACAAAACCAGTCCTTCGATCATGACCAACCGCCGTCCACTGAATATACCATCTCTTGCTGTTTGCATCGTCAACGGTAAGTCCGCTTTCTCTATGCAGATACACCCGGAAGCCCGTCTTTGTCGGATTCGAGACACAACCGACGCCCATCACAGTATGATGTCCTTCATCACCGAGCAGATTAAAGAAGTACTGCGGTGTTACGGCAAACTTCGCACTGGATGTGTCAACATCCACATAAATCGCATTTGCCGATAATTTTTTCCACTGGGTCCGCTGGGTCGTTTTTCCCTCCGTCTGGCCGTTGGCGATTCGATAATCCTCACCACCAGGTCCCTCAACAGCACCATACAATCGCCCTTCAACACGACAATCCTCCTTAACATGCAAGGCTGACAAGGGCCTATTCGTACCGATACCTACATTACCACCACTGTAATGGATTTTCCCGGCGTCAACGGCATTCGTCCATTTACCTGCAGCAATACCCGTTAACTGAGAACCATCGCCAATAAAAAGGGCTGCTTTCACGTTACCTCTGACGTCGAGCTTTTCCGTTGGTGTAATCGTCCCTATGCCCACGTTCGCAAGTGCCACTGTCAACGTGTCGGAGGTTCCGCCACCCAGTATTAGCCGATTGGTTCCGCCATGCGCCCGCAGGCGAACATCACCTTTACCGGCTCCGGTAACAGCAACACCAACTTTCAAACGATAGTTCGCATTGCCAACCCGGAAATCACCCTCCGTCGTGCTCAGGTCCCATTGGCTCCCGGCAATATCAAGACGGCTTTTAGGCGTTGCCGTCCCGATGCCAATTTTTCCATTGTTATCTACGCTTAAAGCCGGATCAGAAGAGCCATCTGGAGACACCAGTTTACTATGCCTGTGCAACCCTGCCGCATCAGATCCGTTCGTTAATTTTTCCCACTTCGGGCCGTAGGCCAGCTCTTTAAGGCTGCCTGCGACACCGGCCATCCACTGATCAGCACTCTCGTTCCAAATCAGTTGCCCGTTCGGGACTTTTCCACCCCTGAATACCTCAAGGCCGCCATTCTTCGGCAAGGGCGTGGCGCGGGCCGAATATTTGTTGACTCGAAGGATATTATCCTCGATTTCCACCTCGGATGCATTCACAGTCGTGGTATCACCATCGACCGTTAAATTCCCTGAAATAGTAAGGTCTTTTCCAATCGTTGCATTCCCATTGACCATGAAATCTGACTTGCCAAGCATATTCCCTGAAACAGTAAGATTCTTTCCAACCGAGGCGTTCCCAAGGGCATTTGAATCACCATCGACTTGAAGGTTCTTATTACCAGGATTTGATGAACCGCCTACATGAAGTCCTCCATTCACAGCCAATCTTGCTAGCGGCGATTTGAATCCCGCACCAATGTTCCCTTGCACATAAAGATAGTTTTCGATATTCAGCTTACCCGTCATGGTATCGCCATCAACATTAACAAAGGTATCGTGCATCTCCTGCAAGGGAGGAAACGACATCGCCCCGCCAGCGAGCTCCGGACTTAAAACCAATCGGCCATCACCTTTATATTTTCCCAGATTCAGATAACGATGTATGATGCCGACAGGATCTAGATTCGTCGGCAGTGGTGCATCGACTGCGGCATCCTTACGCACAGGGAACTGCCAGTAACCACCGGCAAGAGCTTGATCCAAGCCACTTACCTTCAGCGTAAAATCATCCAGTTTGACAGTCAATATCCCTGCAATTTGGGAAACAGCCACACTCTTGCCAAGATCAACAGCCTTTGTAATGTTCGCCTTATCGATTTTACAATATCCATCCCAGCGCCGGATATAGGAATCTTTGCCTGCTGCGGGTATCCTATCGGGAGTCGGATCCAGTTCGGAGATTGCATCTGACGGCACATCCACCTTACCAAGAAACCCGCTGAATTTCTCACTCTTGCCGGTAAAATATTCGTAGGCCCAAGCACCCTGAGTGAAATCATCAGGTAATATTTCGTCCGCCTTCGACCTTTTATATTGCTCGGCAGCGTTTTCCCTCGACCACTTCAACACTATATTTTCCGCCGTAGACGCATGTACCTCCAGCCGGAACAGGTAATTCGATGCACTTCCCGTAAAACCGGCAGATGCCGAAACAGTCAGCTCCGACTTTGTGCCTTGAAAATCGGGCATGTCGCCAGCCGCACACCATTTAAGCTGTGTCATGGTCTGCATGCGGGTGCATGTATCGGCTCCGGCCAAGGCCGGATCGACTAATTCCGAGTCCTCAATACCGGTAACAGCTCGCTCCCAAACATCAAGAAAAAGCACATCGTCAGCGATTGGCATAGTTATAGCTGACGTACTGACATTGCCATAGCTGACATTGCCATAGCTGACATTGCCATAGCTGACGTAACTAGAGGAATATCTGCTTGCTGATCAAACTGGAACGGTGTATCCATATTGCCATGGCTAGGTCGAAGTTCGCCCCTTATACCATCGACATACACCGTTCCCCACTGCAACTGGTTTTTACTTCCGATAATACCGCCATCTTTCGGGCTGCCGGAGCCAATCGCATCGCGCAACACTTCATCCTGCCGTTGTTTACCAATATCAACCTGCTCATTCCAGTCCGCATCGGTCAACATTCTCCCCTGCTGCTGGTAAACGCCTGAATAATGCCTGTCCGGCTGATAGCTGTTTCTGGAAATTTCCGTTTTCATATGATTCTCCCGATTCTAGGGTTCATTCTATTCATTTCTCGGCGTCTGCGTTAGTCGTTGATCCGGAATCAGCACCGCCTCGATACCAAGTGGCAGGAACTCTTTCAATTTGTCGATAATGGCAAGCTCGCGTAAACAATAATGGCGATGATGAAAGGCTCCCATTTCCCCGCCATCCTCAGCTCCGAAACGAATATCATCGGCACAAGCAGGATGCAGAACGCCACAGCTTCGCTCCACGGACGGATAGCGATATATATACGAATAGAATGCTGCAGGAAGCTGTGTGCATTGGTCCGTTTTCGCAACCATATCGGCAGGAATCCGTGAATAGCGCAAACAACTTCTTGCATCGGCATCAACAATATCCCCGGCAAAGATGCAATCGCTGGCCAGCAGCACGTTTCCATTCAGGGTTGCCTCACCCAATACCGTACAATACTCCATCAGACATTGTCCCTGCACGGACAATTGCTTGAATAAACAGTCTCTGGCATCCAAAACAGGCGTGTTTGTATCTGTGTTTTCAAGCACAATATTTCTCGCAGAACAGCGCCGTAGCTGTAAACGACTGGTGGCAGGAACCATTACTTTATTATTCAACAGCAAGTCTTCAAAACAATATGAAGTGTTGGGATTTAGACTAAAAGGACCTGTGATCTGCACCTGTTTTTCCGAAACATTCCGATAGACCGTCATCCCGTTTTCACTGGTGACTTCAATAGCTTCACTTCTTTTGATCTGCGCCCAGTTAACACGGGTCGGATTTTCATCGTAGAATCCGGCAGGCGGTGGCGCAAAAAGTAGCACCTTACGGGCATCAATATGCCCCAGCTTCCAACTTCCCTTGCGTACATCCACTGTCCGGCGTGACACATCGTCGAAGCTGCCCGGATGGGCCGGTACACCATGCCTGTTTTGCTGTTTCCACCAAAACTCTTTGTCACCAAATTTCGACTGCTTCGATGCAGGATTCTCCGAATCCCCCGCGACAGCAAACGAGGCCTTGCGGATATCTACCATAGTCGCAGGCAAAGCCGGATGCATGGCTGCCTGCGAAAAACGTTGAGAATTAATGTTTAAGGTATTATCAATACTTTTTGCCGTTATTCGAGGCATGGCAACGCAAGGCGTGATCGCGACCCGCTTCCAGCCCTCCTGCAACTCAATTTCCATACGTCCGACAAACTCGGAAATCTCCTCAATACAGGAGAGCGTTCCTTTTCTTTTACGCCAGGCAACTGCATTGGCCACTTCCTCTCGTTGGCCG
>QIKV01000110.1 GCA_003233115.1 Oceanospirillales bacterium | reverse complement strand
CAGCTCTGGTTTCAAAATCCATGGCAATGGCGACCTTTAACCCATCTTCACCATCCGGAACAGTGTGGGTTTGCCGATCATGCAGCGCCTGGATACGGTTCTCGACCTTGCGTAAAAAATGGTAGGCGGACAGCAACCCCGCCACCGCAGAGTCCGGCAAAAGCTGTAGTTTCTGCAGTTGGCTCAAAGCCGTGAAGATGGAAGGTGTCTGTAAAGAGGATTCCCGTCCGCCCCGCAACAACTGGAAGGTCTGCACCAGAAATTCAATTTCACGAATCCCGCCCGGGCCGCGCTTGACATCATCCGCACGGTCGTGGCGCAAGGCATCTTCACGAACGTTCTGATGCATATCGTGTAGCGCTTCAATCGCCCCAAAATCGATGTAGCGGCGGTAAACGAAGGGTTTGAGTATGCCCAGCAACTGCTCACCGCCGGCCAGGTCACCGGCGACCGGTCGTGCTTTGATCAGGGCGTAGCGCTCCCAGTCGCGGCCTTCGCGTTGATAGTACTGCTCCAGCGCTGCAAAGCTGCTGACCAGTGGTCCGGACTCCCCGAATGGACGCAGACGGGTATCCACACGAAAGCAGAATCCGTCAGCAGTCATATTAGCCAGGCTGTGGATCACCTTGCGGGCCAGGCGGGTAAAGAACTGCTCATTGGCAAGGCCACGGCGGCCGTCACAAACACCCTTGTCCGGATAACAAAAAATAATGTCAATGTCGGATGACATATTGAGCTCAAAACCGCCAAGCTTACCGAGGCCGATGACAACCAGTTTTTGTGGCTGGCCCTGTGGGTTGCGGGGTATGCCATGCTTGTTTGCAAGTGCAGTGCTGTGCTGGCTGACTGCTGCCTTAAGACAAACACCTGCCAACACGCTCAAGTCCAAAAGTGTTTCGTCCAGGTTCGCCTGCTGATTCAGGTCGCGCCAGATAATACGCATCATTTCGCGATTGCGGAACTGTCGCAGCCCTGCGTCCAGGCCGATTGTCTTTATGTTCTGTCGCAATGTCTCTGTTTGCGGCGGACTGGGCGCAGCAAGTCGCCCGGACTCCCGCAGCTCCGCAAACCACTCGGGGTGACGGGCGGTAAGCTGACTAAAAAACGGGCTGCATTCGCTTGCGATATCGGGCATGGTGATGAGTATAGTCAAACCGTCTGCACGGGCAAACTACCGGCACGGGCCGATGGCAGTTCTAAAAAGAGAAGGTTTTGCTCAATGTCAGTACCAGGTTGGTATCAGACTTGCCGCCGAGCAGGGTGGCATTGCTATAAACGACAGCAAAACCGTAATCGAACAGCTCGGTGTCCTTGCTGTCAAGCGAGTTGCCGTAACCTGCCTCATAGTACTCGCCAGCAAAATCCTCCTCGAAAAAACCGAAAGTTGCGTAGAACCCGTTATGTGACGCAGTGAGTGAGTAAAATTGGTATTCCAGTTTCGGCCTGCCGAAGTTGTCATACTGACCGGTTGCCATGTTGAAAGAAATCCACTTCCAATTGGCGCCGAGGTTTAATTCCAGGTATTTGTCATCAAAGAGGCTGGTGTAGGTGTACCAGGTACCCCCAATGAAGAAACCAAAGTCACCCACATCGAATGAATAGCCGCCATAGTAGTCAATTTCAGCACCATCACCGACATTCGCAGCCCAGACCCCGAGATTGAAGCCCTGGGCCGCATAATCGAACCCGCCAAATGCAGAGGAGGTTTTTTGCGGTATACCGCGGTATAGGTACTCACTGTTCCAGCCAATATTGGCCGATACGTCCTGAGCTACGACGGCACCTACCTGAAGCATGGCTGTCAGCGACATAATCGCACGAATCAATTTATTACACATGCACCCTGCTCCTGAATAACCTGCTGAAGTGGAAAGCCGTCTCAATCGGAGGGTTTCCTACAGGCTTGTTTCTTTGCAGGAATCGGGCCATGTTGGTAAATACATATATATCAATGAATTAGGGTGGTAGTTTGTATGCGGGTAATTCCAGAGTGCATCATGCAGGGGCGCAAACAGGTGTTCGTGCGCCGGGATGGGGCCAAAAAAAACCCCGCCGAAGCGGGGTTTTTGATCTTGCCTGGTGAATCAGGCGGGGAATGATTAACGCATGATTTACATCATACCGCCCATACCACCCATACCGCCCATACCACCCATATCCGGCATGCCGCCACCTGCTGCAGCATCATCTGCGGGCTTGTCAGCGACCATGGCTTCCGTGGTGATCATCAACCCGGCGACAGACGCGGCATTCTGCAATGCTGAGCGTGCAACCTTGGTCGGATCCAGGATACCGGCTTCGATCATGTCGGTATATTCGCCTGTTGCAGCGTCATAGCCGTAGTTGCCTTCACCCTGTTTTACATTGTTCAGTACAACAGAGCCTTCTTCACCGGCGTTGCCGACGATCTGGCGCAGCGGTTCTTCCATGGCACGGCAGGCGATCGCGATACCAACGTTCTGGTCTTCATTGTCGCCTTTCATATCAGCAACACTGGCCAGGGCGCGCACCAGCGCAACGCCACCACCGGGAACAACACCCTCCTCGACGGCTGCGCGGGTTGCATGCAGCGCGTCTTCAACACGGGCCTTCTTCTCTTTCATTTCGACTTCAGTCGCGGCGCCGACCTTGATGACCGCAACACCGCCAGCCAGCTTGGCCACGCGTTCCTGCAGTTTTTCACGGTCGTAATCGGAAGTGGCTTCCTCTATTTGCGCACGGACCTGGTTAACCCGGCCGGATATGTCGTCGCTGCTACCGGCACCATCAATAACGGTGGTGTTTTCCTTGGTGATCTGGATTTTCTTGGCCGAACCAAGCTCTTCCAGGGTGGCCTTGTCCAGGGCCAAACCAACTTCTTC
>QIKV01000130.1 GCA_003233115.1 Oceanospirillales bacterium | reverse complement strand
CTGGCGATGGCATTGCGTGTGCCTGCACCTAGAATCAATGATATCGTCCGTGAACGACGCGGTATCACGCCTGATACTGCGCTCAGGCTGGCGCGCTACTTCGGTGGTGACGCCGAGAGCTGGATGAACCTGCAAACAGCTTACGCGCTTGGCGTTACGGAGAAGGCCGTTGCCGGCAAGATCAAGACAGAGGTCAGTCCAAGAGCGGCGTAAGTCGCAACGAAAAACAGTAGAGACGCCTAACGACACATCCGCCACCGTAACAGCTGAGCTGGCTCTCGTGTCGGGCAATTTTGCGGCATTGACTGGCAGGCTGAGTTTTCCCGCGAGGTTGACATTAATTTGTCAGTACCGCATGGGTTGAAACTATATAAAATAGTAGGCTTGTTCTCCGGTAATTGTTTGCATGTCCGATCTTCCCATAAATCAGATTTTACCTGAATTAAAAGCAGCGCTGGAAGCTGCTGATTCAGTCGTACTGGAAGCCCCACCGGGTGCGGGGAAAACCACTGGTGTTCCCCTGCAACTACTCAATGCCAGTTGGCTGGCGGACGGTCAAAAAATTCTGATGTTAGAACCCCGCCGTCTGGCAGCTCGTGCAGCGGCTGAGCGCATGGCTCAGGTGTTGGGTGAAGCCGTTGGGCAAACAGTGGGGTATCGAGTGCGGCTGGATAAAAAAATCAGTGCCGGCACCCGTATCGAAGTGGTGACCGAGGGTATTTTGACACGTCAGCTACAGGATGATCCTGCACTTGAAAATATCGCGCTGGTGATTTTTGACGAATTCCACGAACGCAGCCTGGACGCTGATTTGGGCCTGGCTCTGTGTCAGCAGGGGCGGGAATTGTTTGGTGATCTGCGTGAGCAACCACTGAAACTATTGGTGATGTCTGCAACCCTTGATGGTGTAAAAATCAGTGAGCTACTGAATGACGCGCCGGTTGTCAGTAGTGAAGGGCGAATGTTTCCCGTGACAATTCGCTACGGTGAGCCCTTCCGTTATCGGGAGAAAATTGTCGAACGGGTAGTGGCAACCATCAAGCAGGCGTTGCAGGAACAGCGGGGCAGTGTATTGGTGTTTTTACCAGGACAGGGTGAAATTCGACAGGCCCATCAACGTATGGGCATGTGGTTGGAATCTCAACCTGAAGCGCTTCGCAGGCGTATTTTACTGACTCCTTTGTTCGGTGATTTGAGTCTGAATGAGCAACGCCAAGCGATCATGCCTGCGCCGCAGGGGTTGCGCAAAGTCGTGATCGCCACATCGATCGCCGAAACGTCTTTAACCATCGACGGTGTGCGGGTGGTGGTGGATTGCGGATTGAGCCGTCAGCCAGTCTTTGATCCCAATACCGGTATGACCCGCCTTACCACGAAGCGTGTCTCCAAAGCCTCCGCCACTCAGCGCGCGGGCCGGGCCGGGCGCCTTGAGCCCGGTGTTTGCTATCGTCTCTGGTCGCAGCAGCAGCAGAATGAATTGCCCGCTTTCACGCTTGCCGAGATACAGCAGGCGGATTTAGCCCCCGTGGCGCTGCAGTTATTGAATTGGGGCGTGGTCGATCCCGCCCAATTGTGCTGGCTGAACCCTCCAGCAACCGCGCCATACCAACAGGCATTGGGCTTATTGGAACGATTAGGGGCGCTCACCATGCGCGGCACCGACGACTGGCAACTGACCGACCATGGCAAACACATGGCGGCTATGCCGGTGCATCCGCGCTTGGCGCATATGCTGGTAATGGCGCAGCGACATGGTTTGATCCCTCAGGCCTGCCGCTTGGCCGCACTGCTTGGTGAACGAGACCTGCTCTATAAGCAGGGGGCTGATGTCCAGCGGCGCCTGGATCTGGTGTCCGGTGAAATAAAGGCCGACTACGCGCAGAGAGGGTTAATTCAGCGTATTCAGCGGCAACAACAACACTATCAGCGCACCATAAGTCGGGTGCATGCCAATGTGAATGAAGCGCTACCGAACCCCGATGATCCCGGCTGGACGGGTTTGTTGCTGGCGTGGGCCTACCCCGATCGCATTGCCCGTCAGCGCCGCGATGGCGGCAGGGAGTATCTACTCAGCAACGGGCGAGCGGCGAGGCTCTCCGAGCACGATAGTCTCAGTCGGCAGCGCTGGCTGGCTATCGCCCAGTCAGGCGGTATACAGGGTTGCAGCCATGACAAAATATTTATGGCGGCTGAGTTTAAACCGCAGTGGTTTGATCTGTATCTGGCTGATCAAATCAATGCACAGGTCGTTGTCGAGTGGGACGAGCGCGCGGGCAAAATGGTGGCTGAAAAACGCCGCCGGTTTGGCAGCGTGCCGGTGGAAACCACTCCTCTGGATTCCATCGATTCAGATGCTCGTGCTCACGCACTGTTGGGACTGGTGAGAAAACGCGGTCTTGGGCTGTTTACCTGGCCGGATGAATTACGCCAGTGGCGCGCGCGGGTAGAACTGGTGCGGCAACGTGATGACGAGGGCGATTGGCCCGATGTCAGTGATAGCGGATTGTTGGCTACGCTTGAGACTTGGCTGCTGCCTTATCTCGCTTCGGTGTCAACATTGAATCATTTTAAACAAATAAATCTCAGCTCTGTTTTGCAGGCATTATTGTCCTGGGCGCAGTTGCAAAAACTTGATGAATTAGCCCCCGAGCGATTAACCGTGCCCTCCGGTTCTAACATTCGTATTGATTACACCCAGTCACCGCCTGTGCTGGCGGTAAAATTGCAGGAAATGTTTGGTTGTCGGTCAACCCCAACCATTGTTAAAGGCAAGGTGGCGTTGATGGTGCATCTGCTGTCCCCCGCCCGCCGGCCACTGCAGGTGACTCAAGATCTGGCGGGCTTCTGGTGTGGTTCCTACC
>QIKV01000152.1 GCA_003233115.1 Oceanospirillales bacterium | reverse complement strand
GCAATCAACAGACTTAGTAAGAGTCGAAATCTTTGACGAAAGTACGCTGGTTCAGTCCATTACATTCTACGCATCTTGCTCGCAACCGCTGGAGGTAATGGATACGTTCGGTGGTATTACAATCTGGGATGGCGACAGCTAGGCTGCTTGCTGCTTCTCAAATCTGCAAGGAACCCGCCCCGGCACCTGCCGGGGCGGGTTTTTTTACTTTAGCGAAGCTGCTTGTGCCAGTGACTGACCAGTTCCTCAACATCAATTTCATCACCGCCCTCGCGCCATTTGTTGGCAAAGTCCACATCCCGCGAGTTTGGCGGCGGGTTGGGCGGGTTCACCTGAAAGCGCACCGGCATGGGCACTGCCGCACCCATGGCAACCACTTCACCGCGGCCCAGTGCGGTCAATGATGAGAATGTGTCGCGTGCTGCATCCGGCACCATGGCACGTAAATACGCCTGGTCATCCGGGTTGGAAATACGCAAACACAGGAAAGTGCCGCACTGCGCCAGTACGGTTTCTGAAACATCGGCCGGACGTTGGCTGACTACGCACAAACCAACGCCATATTTACGTCCGATCGTGGATATTCGTTCCATGATGCGGCGTGATTCCTTGAAGCGGGGGTTGTCGCCGCGCGGGATATAGTCCTGCGCCTCTTCGCAGACCAGCCAAATCGGGAATTCCAGACATTTCGGATTCCAGAAGTTGAACTCCAGCGCCAGGCGGCCGATCAGCGCTGTTACCGTCGGAATCACATCAAATGGCACCGCGCTGAGGTTCAGCACCGTTACGTTGGCCTGCGGATTCCCCAGGCCGACAAAGTCACGCATCAGGTCGACCAGGGTTTCAGTGGATGTGCGTTGCTTCGGTTTAAGCATGAAATCATACCGGCCGTCACTCATCAGGCTCTGCATGTGGACAAGGAATTGATCAAACTTTCCAAACAGGGGATCCTTGATCCGTCCAAAATCCGACGTCGCCTGATTGGCTTCTACAAATCGGTCGTGCAGTTCATCCAGTGAAAAGTAGACCGGCGAATCAACCGTGATATGGCCCAGGCTAAGGTGCTCATTGGTTTTTCTCCTCAGCTCATCCAGTGTGTTGCGCAGAAACGCAAGCTGAACCGAGGCGTTGACGTCGTCCGGGTTGACAAATATTTCGCACAAATCTGAATAGGTCAAAAGCCAATATGGCATTTCCAGATCAAGCGCATCCAGGCAACGCACCTTGTTGGCCGGAAATGGTGATGTCACAAGCGAATCGGTTTTCTTGTCGCCATACTCACCATGCATATCCATGACAATGATGTGTGCGTTAGGCATATAGTGCAGGGCCGCCTGGATCAGACTGGCCACTGTCCAGGATTTACCCGAACCGGTCTGACCAAGGACCGCGGCATGCCGGCCGAAAAAGTTCGAAGCGTCAAGATACATGTCAATTGATTTGAAAGCGCTGAGTTTGCCAACCTTGTAGTACACCTCACTGTAATCAGAAAAAATCCTTTCCAGGTTCCAGGTGGAAACAAGGTGGAGTTCCGCCCCGGTGGTCGGGAAATGGGTGATTCCGCGTTCAAAGTTCTTTTCCTTATTGAACTCTCCCAGCGGTACAAGGCGTATTTTATGTGTCTCGTAGTTGTTTGCATCGGATTCCACCCACATGCTCTCAACCGTGCAGAGCAGTTCATGACCAGACTGCTTGACCAGCAGATAGGAACCAACCTGGCCAATGCGAACCTTGTCCATGCCGATCATCTTCTCAGAGGCCAGACCGGTATCCCGCTCGCTGTACAATTTGGCGACGAAAGAATCGCTGGTGACTTCGACCAGGCGGCCGAGAGCGCTGCTATTTTCAGCTTCCATGTTGGCAGTCTCCTTCAGGGCAGACCCGTTTTCCCGTCGTGCAGAAACATGGGCAGAAACACGGGCACCTTGTTGTTCCATCCTTAGAGCAATTGGCATCCCCATACGGGGATACTCGTTAGAGGTTACTCATTAGCCTGATGTTACGCAAGCAGAAATGCCTCTAAGACAACGTAATGCATACAATATTTAGGCGGTACCCCTACCCTGTTCCCCCTCTGTATCGCAGCATTCATCCTGCCGCTGTTTTCAGTGCCTGCCGCATAGCCTCGGGTGCAGACAGGAATTCCATGCAGGCGGCGTTCTCAGTTTCATCGGTAAAGTGATAACCGGTTGCATTCAGAAACTGGTGGAAAATATCCTCATCTTCACCCGGCACCAGAAAGCCGGCCAGGATGCGGGCATTGGCGGCGGCATGGTTACGGTAGTGAAACAGGCTGATAGACCAGCGGCCGGCCAGCACGGTCAGAAACTCGAGCAGGGCGCCGGGGCGCTCCGGAAACTCAAAACGATATAGCCGCTCACGTTCACTGGACGGCAGCCGACCACCGACGAGGTGACGCAAGTGCAGTTTGGCTACTTCATTGCCGGACAGATCTTTAACGCCATAACCGGCGTCTGCCAACCGGGCCTGTAGATGCCGGGATGATTCTTCCAGGCGTACACCGACGAATACATGCGCATTTCGTTTGCCGGCAAAACGGTAATTGAATTCAGTCACCGAGGACTCGCCCAGGATTTGGCAAAATTCAAGAAAACTTCCTGGACGCTCGGGGATGGTGACCGCCAGCAGGGCTTCCTTGCCGTCGCCGAGTGCACAGCGCTCAACGACATGGCCAAGCCGGTCGAAATTGACGTTGGCGCCACTGACAACCGCCACCCAGTCACCGGCGGGCGGGCAGTTGCCGGCTTCGCGGGCTGGCGCCCGCTACAGCCAGGGCGCCGGCAGGCTCAGCAACGGCGCGGACTTCTTCGAAAATTGACTTAACCGCAGCACAAACCTGGTCAACGCTCACGGTGATCACTTCATCGAGCAATACCCTGCACATAGCAAAGGTGGTCTTGCCTACTTTGCGCACTGCTACACCATCAGCGAATATACCAGTGGTACCAATATCCACTGGTGCACCTGCCTTGAGGGCCGCCTGCATGCTGGCGGCATCCTCCGGCTCAACACCGATAATGCGCACGCCTGGGTACACAGCCTTGACTGTAGCTGCAACACCTGCGGCAAGACCACCACCACCAATCGGTAAAAAGATTATGGCCGGCGGCGATGCAAGTTGCTGGGTGATCTCAATACCCAGCGTACCCTGCC
>QIKV01000185.1 GCA_003233115.1 Oceanospirillales bacterium | reverse complement strand
GATTGCGACGATCGAGAGCATCGGCTCATCGACGCGAATCGAGGGCGCAAAGCTGAATGACGCGGAAGTTGAACGCCTGCTCGCCGGTTTGGACGTGAAGTCTTTCACCTCCCGTGATGAAGAGGAAGTTGCCGGTTACGCTGAGGTGATGGAAACCATCTTTGCACATTGGGAGGATATTGCACTCACGGAAAACCACATCAAGCAGTTGCACCGCGACCTGCTGCAATATTCATCGAAAGACGATAGGCATCGAGGTGAATATAAGGCACACAACAACCATGTCGAGGCTTTCGGGCCAGGTGGTGAAAGCCTCGGAATCGTCTTTGAAACGGCTACGCCATTCGATACGCCACGTCTGATGGCAGAGTTGATCGAGACGACACAAGGCAATCTTGAAAGTGGCGACTTGCATCCGCTATTAAACATTGCCCTTTTCATTGTTGTATTTCTGGAAATACACCCGTTTCAGGATGGCAATGGGCGTTTATCTCGCATCCTTACGACTTTGTTACTGCTGCGATCGGGCTATGCATATGTCCCCTATAGCTCGCTTGAAAGCGTCATTGAGCAAAACAAGGATACTTACTGCCTGGCGCTGCGCAAGACACAACGGACAGTTCGCACGGCCACACCAGATTGGCAGCCATGGCTGAACTTTTTCCTGAAATCACTACATCAACAGAAGGCACGACTGGAGAAGAAGATCGAGCAAGAGCGTCTACTTCTCGGTGATCTGCCTGAACTATCGGTGCAAATACTGGAACTATGCCGTCACCGGGGACGAGTGACCGTGGCGGAGGCGGTAAAGGTCACCGGTGCAAACCGCAACACGATTAAGGATCATCTCAAAACGCTTGTACGCGCCAGCCACTTAGTTCGGCATGGAGCCGGACGTGGTACCTGGTACGGTTTGACCTGAGCTTGTGAACCACCCCGGGTATCCCGGAGACCCTTTTGTGTGAGTTGGAATACCCCGGGAACGACGGACACTTCCGAGCTATGATCCGAGCATAGGAGGAAGTGGTATGAGTAATCAACGATTCAGTCCCGAGTTTAAAGATGAAGCCGTTCGCCAGATCGTCGATCGCGGATATTCTGTGACAGAAGTTTCCGAACGTCTGGGTGTTTCAGCCCACAGTTTGTTCAAACGGGCGATGCTACTGGCATGTTCCAGGTTAACCAGCCCAAGTGCCGCCAGGTTTTTAAGCATCTGGTCTTCCAGTTCGTTGCGGTCGATCATCAACAAGATGGTGGGATTTTCTGCCTCGGCCGTGCGGAACAGTAAATCTGCCACCTTGATCATGGTGGGGGCCGTTGTTGAATAGCTGTCGCTACGGCCTGAACGGCCTTAAGCAAATCAGTCACAAGGCGCTCGTCCACGTTTAAATCCCCCTCGTATTCCCCCAGATTGCGGGTGTCATGCGCCTTGGCCAATATTCGCCACACTTCGGGCCCCAGCCCGAGTGTATCTGGCACGACTTGAAATACGATGTAACGATATTTTGCCCGATAGCCGTGACTCCGCAATGCCGCCAAACACAAAGCGTGGGCCGCGTTGTAGGCCAGGTCAAAACGGCTCTCCAGTGCCAGCGTGGTGTTCGCAGCATCGTGCAAGCGTGCCAGGCCGGACTTTTTCAGACCGTTGAATTCGGCACGATCAGGTGGTTCCGCTGCCAGTGGTCCACTATGACCCGTCAGGTTATCCAGTCGGGAGCTCATTTTCCTGGCCTATAATCCATATCTTGGGTTGTTCCAGCACGCGCCTGATAAAGGAATTGTCGGAGTGAATCCTTTTTGCCAGTTCCGCTTGGGAGTAGATGGTTGGCTGAATACTTCTTTGCAATTTAGCGGATATATCTTCCAGCATTGGGAACACATCGGCGTAAGTCAGGTCATCACTGACAATCATCAGGTCAATGTCACTGGAGGCGGTATCGCTTTTTTTCGCCACTGAGCCATAAACAAACGCCAACTCGATATGCTGGATAAACGGTTGCAACGCGGTTTTGAGCGGTTCAACCAGGGCCACAGTCTTATTAACGATGGAACAAAGTTCTGCAAAAAGCGGTGCATCAGGATTGGCCTGGTAGTGATTTTGGGAACCGATCCGTTTTACCGTGGCAAGTCCGCTTCGCACCAAACGTGAAAGCTCCCTTTGAACGGCACCGGAACCACCACCCGTTTTCCTGATTATCTCATTGGTGTAGAAGCTTTTCTCGGCCTGTCCAAAGAGCAATGCCAGGACATTTTGTTGGGTTTTGGAAAAAAGTGCGTCAACCATGCTGAGTGGCTGACCCTGGTTTGATTTGATGGCTGTTGTGCCCATATAGGGCATGTTAATGCCTATATTGGGCATTTACAAGTTTGGTGTCTGGTCAGTTTTGTGTTCGCCGAGCTTAGGCATCACACTCATCGTCTGCAAGCAATCCCAAGGTGCCTACTGCCAACTCCAGAATTATCAAGTTAGCATCACTCCATGCCGGCATAATGATCAAGCCTTATCCGGAATTCAGCTATCGCCAACACCTGCAATCGAAAAACGAAAAAACCGCCCAGAGGCGGCTTTTTCATTTTTGGCTGGGGGTGAGGGATTCGAACCCCCACTGGCGGAGTCAGAGTCCGCAGTCCTACCATTAGACGAACCCCCAGGAATAGACCACCCCAGGAAACCCTGGGTATACGGCTTAGCGCTTGGAGTACTGGGTTGCCTTGCGTGCTTTGTGCAGGCCGACTTTCTTGCGCTCGACCTCACGTGCATCGCGGGTCACAAAGCCCGCCTTGCGTAACGTGGGCCGGAATTCTCCGTCGTATTCCATCAGCGCCCGGGTTATTCCAAGGCGGATAGCACCCGCCTGACCGGAAATACCGCCACCTGCAACCATGGCAC
>QIKV01000123.1 GCA_003233115.1 Oceanospirillales bacterium | reverse complement strand
GGATACCGAAGCCGGCCGCACTTCGATAGGCGATCAGGGTGCCAAAATCCGGCTGAAAATCATTTTCCGGATCTTCGGTCGTGATGCGGCACTGGATGGAATAACCACGGCAACGAATGTCGCGCTGGCTGGCAATGGCGATTTCAGGATCACTTAAGCGGAAACCCCGGGCTATCTGTATCTGGCTGCGTACGATATCCACACCAGTCACCTGCTCGGTAACGGTGTGCTCCACCTGGATGCGGGGGTTTACCTCGATGAAATAAATACGCTCTTTGGCATCGACCAGAAACTCCACGGTACCGGCATTGCTGTAACCGACCTGCCGGGTGATGGCCAGTGCGTAGTCAAACAACTGCTGGCGGATGTCTTCTTTTAACGAGAAACTGGGCGCAACTTCGATGACTTTCTGGAAGCGGCGCTGCACCGAGCAATCGCGCTCGTACAGGTGCACCAGGGTACCCTCGTTATCACCCAGTATCTGCACTTCGATATGCCGGGGTGAGTCGATAAATTTTTCCAGGAATACACTGTCGTCACCGAACGCCTTGGCGGCTTCGCTGCGTGCTTCGGTATAAGCGGTTTTCAGCTCCGCCGCGCTACGCACAACGCGCATGCCACGCCCGCCGCCACCGGAAACCGCCTTCAACATTAACGGGTAGCCGATACGCCCCGCCTCACTCAGCGCGACCTCAACCGTAGTCAGCGTCTCACGGCTGTCTTCGATAACCGGCAAACCGGCTTTGATTGCGTTTTTCTTGGCCTGGACTTTGTCACCCAGCTTCGCCATGGCTTCCGGCGTCGGCCCGACAAAGACGATACCCTCCTCGCGGCAACGGCTGGCGAACGCTACATTCTCAGACAGAAAACCGTAGCCGGGGTGGATCGCATCCACCTGGTTCAGCTTGGCGACCTCGAGTATGGCTTCAATATCAAGATAGGGCTTCAGCGGCTCATCATCGGCGCCCACCTGATAAGCCTCATCCGCCTTGTAGCGATGCGGTGAATAGCGGTCTTCATGGGTATACACACTGACCGTGCGGATACCCAGCTCGGCTGCCGCACGCAGGATGCGAATGGCTATTTCACCACGGTTGGCGACGAGGATTTTGTCTATTGCGTTAGCCATTGGTACATTTCCGGCCACTGGAAGTATATTTATGTGTGGAACTGGGGTCAGAGTCAAGTGCCAGAGTGACGAGTGCCAGCGGGGTCAGAGTCAAGTGCCAGAGTGGTCACTCTGGCACTTGACTCTGACCCCATCTCTTAACTTAGCAGCCACCTCTGGCACGTTGATTGCCATTGCGGGCGCGTGCATTGGCACCAGGCCTGCCATTGCCGCGACCGTTTGAACGGTTATTGAATCTTCCACCTGGACGCTTGCCACGGGAGGGGCGGCGGTTATGAGCACCATTTTTAATTGGCGCAGCTTTGATACTCTGATCCGGTTCATAACCTGGAAAAGCGATTACCTCGATTTTCTGTTTCAACAAACGCTCGATATCCGCCAGCAATTTATTCTCATCAATACATACCAGCGAAACAGCCTGGCCTTCCTGGCCGGCACGACCAGTACGGCCAATCCGGTGAATATAGTCTTCCGGAACATTCGGCAACTCGTAATTAACCACGTGCGGTAATAATTCGATATCCAGCCCACGTGCAGCAATGTCGGTAGCGACAAGCACACGGATTCGGCCTTTCTTGAAATCTGCCAGTGCACGGGTGCGGGCACCCTGCGACTTATTGCCATGGATGGCAGTAGCTGTCAGACCATCACGTTCCAACTGTTGGCTGAGCCGGTTGGCCATGTGTTTGGTGCGGGTAAATACCAGTACCTGTCGCCAGTTGCCTGCGCCAATCATATGCGACAGCAACTCGCGTTTACGCCGTTTATCAACATGATGAACAAGCTGTGAAATTTTCTCGACAGTGGTATTGCGCCGTGCAATCTGGATTTCCAGCGGTGAATTCAGGAGATCGTTCGCCAGTTGGCTGATCTCTTTGGAGTATGTTGCTGAAAACAACAGGTTTTGACGATCGGCAGGCAGCGCCTTCATGACCTTACGAATATCGTGCACGAAACCCATATCGAGCATACGATCCGCTTCGTCAAGCACCAGGGTTTCCACCCCGTCGAGACGGATTGTGCCGCGCTGCATGTGGTCCAACAGGCGGCCCGGGGTAGCGATGACTATATCTACTCCCCTGCGTAACCGGGTGATCTGCGGGTTAATACTGACACCACCAAAAATTACAGTGGATTTGAATGGCAGGTAAGTTCCGTATATACGCACACTTTCTGCCACCTGGGCGGCAAGCTCGCGTGTCGGGACAAGAATCAATGCCCGTATACGGTGTTTTTGCCCGCCGTGTGCCGTGCGTTCTGATTGCTGCATGCGTTGCAGCAACGGCAACGTGAAACCGGCTGTTTTCCCGGTTCCGGTTTGAGCGCCTGCCAGCAGGTCGTTGCCTTCAAGAATAAGGGGGATTGCCTGCTGTTGCACTGGGGTTGCCTCTTTGTAACCCTGTTTATCTGTCGCGCGCAGCAATTCGGCCGAAAGGCCAAGTTCTGAAAATAACATGTTTTGTTTTACTCCGAGATCGCCCTACCCAATCACCGTGAATCGTTCACTGGCAAGGGCCGGTCCGGGCTGGATCTTTATTTGGCTCCGTTTAGCCACATTCCTGTGCGGCTGGAGCGGTAGGTGCAGACCGATGTGCACCAGGACGGCGGGCACTATAACAGGTATTTGGGCAAACGTCAGTACCAGGGCCGCTGGGTAGATTCCATGTAATAGAGGGCCAGGTCGCGGAACCCTGCAGCATCGGCCACCGGCATGTAGGGAACCGCCAGCGAGTGCGACGCCAAATGAATGGTCAGCGTGGCGAACCCTGAGCGGCGTTGATGTGGGGTCTGGCGCAGATCGATGCGCTGCACCTTGTAAAGCG
>QIKV01000175.1 GCA_003233115.1 Oceanospirillales bacterium | reverse complement strand
ACAGACTGTAGAGCGTCCCCGCATCTGCTGCTGCGCGTGCAACGGCCAATTCACCCTGGGGATGAAAAAATCGTGAAGCACCCGTCGGTGCACAGATAACCGGCCACTCAATATTCTGCCCCAGCACGGTTGTAGACGTGTCAACGGAGCTGACATCAACCAGGCACCTGGGTATTAAATTTAATTCATCAAAGGCAGCAGTATTTCTATTTGCTGTGTATTCTGTTTCCGCTGCCCCATCCAGATAATGAAAAAAAGGTCCCGGCAAACGGCGCCTTGATAGGTCGCGTAGATCGGTAATGTTGTGGCAGTCCTCCAGGTTTCTTGGCTTCTTCCGCATGGTTTACTCTCCTTATAACTCAGAATTTCTCTCACATTTGTTTATTGCAACAGGACTGCACGGGTAGGAGAACCCTCGCAACCGGGTATTTTCAGCGGTAAACAAATCAGCGTGTAAATGCCCTGCTGCACCTCCTTCAGATTCAGTCCTTCCAGAATAATAATGTCATTACCCAGCAGGGTGCGGTGCATTACCGCACCTTGTGAACCTGGTTGCTCCGCAACAAAGTAGTCAAAACCAACCAGGCTGACAGAGCGCTCAACACAAAACCCGGCAGCAGCCGTCTCCAGCCAGGTGTAGTCAGGGGATATGGTTTTACTGACACTGCGCCCCAGCACCGAGTTTTGCGTCCGCAACAGTAATGCATCCCCCACCTCGAGATCTGCATGGGTAATCGCATCGCGGGAAATCGATTCACCTTCGATGTCGAGTACTACAGCTCGCCTGATGAATCTGTCGAGGGGGAATCGATCAATGGTTTTCTCGTAATCCAGCAAATGCGAGGGGGCGTCCATATGGGTGCCACAATGTGCAAACAGATGTAAGAAGGATCCCCTGTACATGGCGCCATCGATTTCACGTTCTTCCTCGTCCCGGGAAAAGAATGTCATACCGGGGTAATCCACCGTTTCCTCACCCAGTTTAATACTAATGTCATGGATCTCATTGAATGGTAAATGTTGCATGTCCGTTATTCCTCCCGCTCGTTATGTGGCCCCCTGAGGTGAGCCAACCACCCCATTTTTGAGTGTGCCAATGCCGCCCACCTTGACCTCCACCAAGTCACCTGGCTTCACTTCAGCAGGAGCCATTGGAGTGCCCGTTGCGATGACGTCCCCAGGTAGTAAGGTCATGAGGTGTGAGATAAAACTCACACAATAATTGACACTAAAAATCAAATCACTGGTTCTACCGTATTGCGCTTGCTGGCCATTGATATACGTTTCAAGTGTCAGGTTCCAGGGATCCAGTTCGGTTTCAATCCAGGGACCGAGTGGGCCGAAGGTATCCGCCACCTTTGCCCGTGTCGGGTTACCGCCATCACGCTCGAATTTGGATGCATCGGTGACATCATTGGTTATGGTGTAACCCAGAATATAAGAAGGGGCTTCCTTATCACTGATATTCTTGCATCGTCGGCCAATCACAAGCGCCAACTCCCCTTCACAAACCACCTCTACCGGGGATTCCGGCAAGACAATATTCTGCTCCGGCCCGATAACCGCCGATGGGGGTTTGAGATACAGGCCTGGTCTTTCCGGGACGGGAAAATTAAGCGCCTTGGCGGTGGCTCGGTAGTTAATCCCTATACCAATGTATTTAGAAGGTTCGCAGGGCGCCAGCAGGCTGACCTTTTCAAGGCGACAGGATTCTTCCGTTAATTGTGCCGTTAGCGCAAGCGCTACATTCGCAAAGTCAAAAGGATTACCTGCCAACAGCTGAATATCTTCACCCTCAAGCAGGCCGTATCTTGTGCGTTCTTTCATTTCAAAGCGTACGATTCGCATAGTCGAGCCCCGGGAATCAAGCCTGTAAAGCAGTTACCAAGTGGTTTCTCATCTGGTCCAGGCCTGTAAATTATTTCGGCATCCACCAGCCGCCATCCACGCCGATAACCTGGCCCGTCTGATATCCACCCGTGACCGGTGATGCCAGATACAACACCGCGTGGGCACAGTTTTCGGGATCTCCGGTTCGCCGCAGGGGAATCTGTTCGGCAAAACTCTTTTCTATTGCTGTGAACTCATCCATATCCGCCATAAAACCGTGAAAGGTGCTGTTCGCGCTGACGGATTCCAGGGCCTTCGGTGGCGTGGGGCCAGGCGCCACCACATTTATCCGGACACCATATTCACCAACATCCAGCGCCAGTGTCTGAGCCAGGTGGATGAGCCCGCACTTCAAGGCGCCATAGACCGGCTCGATCGGCGTCGGCCGTCTTCCCATCACACTGCTCATCGAAATAAAACAACCGTTGCGTTGCGCTATCATGATCGGCAGGACAATCTTGTAGGCCATCAAGACACTCTTGAAATTGCGTTCATAGATCGTGTCCCACAAACCGGGATCGAGATCCAGGAAATGCCCGAGCACATCCCAGCCAACCCCCTGGTAAAATACATCCAGTTCCCCAAACTCCTGCGTTTTCTTTACAGCGTGCTCCACAGAGTCCCAGTCCGTGGCATCCACCTCTACCACAGTCACCGCTCCCTTGTTAAACCTGCGTGCTTCAGTCGCTACCTGCTCCGCTTTCTTTGTATCCCGTGCCCCGATAACAATATTGGCTCCGGATTCAGCAAATAACTTTGTAACATGCTGGCCGAGATTGGAATGACCGCCAATCAAAAGTACATTTTTCCCTTCAAGACCGGGGTAGTACATTTGGTTCTCCTTTGAAGTTCTCCTTTGAACTTGTTGGAATTATTCTGCAGATCAGCTAACAATTGGCAATCTGAACATTACTTCGTCATATTGAACTGGTCGAGAAGCAAGGGGTGCAAGTAGGAGCCCTAATGACATCCTGCGCGGATCAGAAATTGTATCTGAAGTTCAGGCCCCACTCCCTGGGGCGTGCCCACTGAACCTCCGCGAAAGCCAGCGTATCGCTCAGATCCGTTG
>QIKV01000041.1 GCA_003233115.1 Oceanospirillales bacterium | reverse complement strand
GCCTGAGTGCGAGGATTTGTTGCCGCTCGGCGTGCCGGCATTTTAACTGCAGTGCCGCGGCGTGGCGTTGCAGCCAGGCAAAGCCGGTTTGCTGACCGAACAGCGCCAGCCAGCCAAGGTGGCTACTCAGCCGTTCCCGTTCCAGCGCGCCGGCGCGCGCCCGGGCGGTCGTAGCAGGCACGTCCACCCGGGCGGCGTTTTCGATGGCCTGGCAGGCCAGCAGGCGATAGCAGACCGGTGCCAGCGGATCCATGCCCGCCAGGCGTTCGACCAGGCCGGCAGGGTCCATCGGTGTATGCGGCAGCAATTCCATGCTGCCAGCCAGCGAGCGGGCCCGGGTGCCGGCGACGGTGTCGCCGTCGAGCGTCAGCGTCAATAACAGGCCGCCGGGCAAGCCTGGGAAGAACGGCCCGAAAGGTGCTTCAATCCACTCCATCGGCAAACCATCGGTGCTGCGCGGCAAATCTTTGGTGACATCAACCATCGACATAAACGCCATGTCACCATGATCCATACTGCCATGGTCCATGCCACCATGATCCATACTGCCATGGTCCATATCTCCATGACCGTGGCCGCTGTGCTGGTGCTGGTGTTGGTGTGCCGTGGCAGGGGGAACTTCAGGCGGAACTTCAGCTTGAACTTCACGTGGTTCCAGGTGCATGCCGCAGAGCGGGCACGAACCGGGTTCGTCCTGCACGATTTCGGGGTGCATCGGGCAGGTGTATTCGACCGCAGCATCGTGCTCCGCGCCATCGTGATGATGCTCATGGTGCTCATGCTCATGCTCATGCTCATGCTCATGCTTGTGTTCGTGTTCGTGTTCGTGTTCGTGCCCGTGCCCGTGCCCGTGCCCGTGCTCATGGTGGTGATGATCGTGGTGGGTGTCGTCAGCTTTTTTGGGTTCAGCGTGCGCATGGCCCGCGCTCGCCTGTGCTTCACGCGCCACCAGGAACATACCGCATTTGGGGCACGAACCGGGTTCGTCCTGCACGATTTCGGGGTGCATCGGGCAGGTGTATTCGATACGGGTCAGCAGTGCTGGCGCGTTGAAGTCGGACACATCTGCACGGAAGGCACCGTCAGCAAACAGCGTGCGTAGCCGGCTTACTCCCTGGATCAGGTCCTGCTGTGAAAGCCCGGCGACAACATCGGCGCGCGGCAAAGGCGAGAGATCTTCGCTGCCGAGCACCAACAAGGCCCGCGGGCGCATCATCTGGGCGTAAACAACCGTTGCAGCTTGACGCAGGTCAGGTGCAAGCGCACCGACCACCAGCAGCACACCGGCATGGCGCGGACTGGCCATCAGTTGCAGTCCGGCCGCTTCGATATCCAACCCGTGGGCGCGGGCAATATCAGGGCCGGGAATCAGGAAGGCGCCAAGCTCCCGCGCCATTGACTTCGCCACCAATCGGCGCAGCCCGGACATGCGGCCCTGGCGGGCGCCGGTAATCATCCGTTGCCGCCCTTATTGCCTGCGCAGCGCACCCTGACTCCAGCCATACAACAAACCCAGAAACAGGATCGCCAGGAAGACGCCCATGTCGAGCAGGGCGACCAGGCCGACCTGCTTGTACACCACCGCCCACGGATACATGAAGGCCATTTCCATGTCGAAGGCCAGAAATAGCAGCGCATAGCCATAATATCGGGCGTGATAGCGTACCCAGACCGGGTCCCGTGACAACTGGCCAGCGCTCGCCGGTACATCCTTGCCCGGTTCCTGACGGGTCTTGCCGAAGCTGCGGGCAATGGCATACAGGCTCAATACAAAACCGACCGAGCCAGCGGCCAGGCCTAGCAACAGCCCGTATTGTTCCAGCATAGCCATAGTGAATATCCTTTACCTGTTCTTAATTTGCAGGCCTGTCAGGAGAAAGATTGCGGTTGCGCAACCGCCAATTTATCTTAGCACGCCTTGATGATAACAAGTTTCATTGGCAAATTACCGCTTTGTCTTGGAGGGTATGGATTAGATGTGGCTATCCGTGCTCGACGTGCGTGCTCGAACGCGTACTCGAATGCCCATGGTCAATGATGAGAAGTCAGTATCTGCCAGTTCTGGAAGCTGTAGCAACGCCTTCCACATCATCGGTAGCATGGCAACGCCCTGGATCTGTTCATCCTGCAGGCGCTCTACAATGGTTGCCTGATCCCGTCCGATTACGTGCGCATAGCCGCGATTCAAAGTCGGCTGACTTTTTGCACGCTACGGGCTCTTGGTAACCGGAGTCCCTACCGCGACCAAGCTTACGGCTCGACTTGGAAGTATTGTGCCGAAATCGTCCTGTCGTGACACTCCCAGCTGCGCATTGAGGACCGAAACTTTGCCCCCGCCATCAATTTTCTCAGTGCGTTCTCGGCCTCTGCCTTGCTTCCAGCGAGTGCCTGCAGCGGCATTCGAATCCCAACTACTACACCATCCACCACATGTCTATTGACATGTGGTGGGAATACGCCAGAACTATGGGCCATCGTCACAATATTTTCCTTGCCGGGAGGTGGCGATAGATAGAGGCAGCTTTGCATGTGTTCGGGTAGCTCATCCCAACTGACACTACACGAATCCAGAGTGTCAAATCCTGAAACGACTATCTGTTGGACTATGTGGTTCAGTAGCATCGAGGCCTCTATAGAATTCCCGACTCGAACCACATGAGAATTCCCAGAACGAATGAGCAATATGAGGTCACTCTGCTGGTCTGGCCGAAAGCACTCACGATTGCCAATCTCCTGTTGGACCATCTCCTTAACTATGCCCAGCAGAGTGTCTGCCGTGCAGGAAAAAAACCGGTAATACGACACAATATCGACATCATCTGACAAATATGAAACGGTGTGAGCAGGGAGCATCTCAATTCCCAAACATCGCAGTGCTTCAATCCGGTGGTGGCCATCGATTAGCAATCCCAGTTCTGCATCACATATTATCGGATCATTCAGGATGCCCGTGGCTAAGAGCTCCGCACTGAGGCCCACAACCGCTTCCTTGTTGACTTCTTCATAGC
>QIKV01000099.1 GCA_003233115.1 Oceanospirillales bacterium | reverse complement strand
GTCACACGCTGGCAGCTATCGTTGCATATTGTCAACAGGCCGGAGCACACAGTGTGGAAACCATAGTGTTGGTGGAAAAACAACATGATCGAAAACACAGCATCAAGGCCGACTATGTCGGGTTAGAAGTAGAAGATCGTTACCTGTTTGGTTATGGCATGGATTACAAAGGTTATCTGCGAAATGCGGCGGGGATTTTTGCCGTGAAAGGAATGTGATAACACCATGAGTATATTGGCCATTATAGGGGGGACCGGGTTCGATGCACCTGGCATCCTGCATGTCGATAAACACGAGCTTGTTAACACACCGTTTGGTGAACCTTCCGGGCCGGTGACCCGTGGCAGTCTGTTTGGGCAGGAAATACTGTTTTTGCCGCGTCACGGCTATAGCCATAATCTGCCTCCTCATCAAGTGAATTATCGTGCCAATCTTTGGGCGCTGCGCGAAGCCGGTGCCGACAGTGTGCTGGCGGTGGCGGCGGTGGGTGGTATTCGTGCTGACATGGGGCCGGGTCGGCTGATTATCCCGGATCAGATTATTGATTATACCTGGGGGCGATCCGGTACCTTCTTTGAACGGGGTCTTGACGGCAAAAGTGAACCGGTGACACATATTGATTTTACCGCACCTTATTGTGAAGAGCTGCGTCAGCGCCTGCTCAAGGCCGCTTTTGCAGGTAATATCAGCGTAGTGGATGGTGGTACTTATGCGGCTACACAAGGCCCCCGACTGGAAACAGCGGCAGAAATTGAACGCCTGGAACGTGATGGTTGTCACCTGGTGGGTATGACCGGCATGCCGGAAGCCGCGCTTGCCCGGGAACTGAAACTGGATTACGCCTGTTGTGCCGTGGTGGCCAATTGGGCAGCGGGAAAAAGTGATGGCATCATCACCATGGCAGACATCGAGAAAAACCTGAAGGGTGGTATGCAGCAAGTGAGTGAGCTGCTGGAATCACTGCTGTCGTTTAATCTCTGAGGGTTTAATTCCCCGCAGCTTGTTGCGACTACCGTCATTCTGGCGAAGGCCAGAATCCAGAGATTTCAACCACTGGACACCGGCCTTCGCCGGTGTGACGTAAATACCCCGCAGCTTTCTGCGGGGTCGTTTATTTTTAAGCCTCCTCAGTCTGGCGGGCTATAACATCCAACGCAAAGGCGCGGAGACGCCGGGAACGCAAAGAATGGGAAGTTAACACACAAAAACGATATCTTTGCGCTCGCTGCGCCTTCGCGTCTCTGCGTTGGGTTTTATGTCCAAATACCCCGTCTTCACACCTTACCGTCTCCCCGGTATCGACAGAATATTCTGCGGACGGGTTGGCTGAATTTCCTCTTCTGCTTCTGGCAGCTCCACCGGAGTAATCACTACCACCAAACCCATAAACGGGTGATCCAGATAATGAATCTCTTTGGACCGCATGCGGCGCGACTCCCTGAGCCGGAAGCCGCGTACAGCCTGCCAGGACTCCAGTCGATACGCCGGGCCCTGCGGTTCGTTCAGCGTGGGATACGGGCGGTCGTACCAGAGATCCAGATCAGAAACGGGAATGGCCAAATGTTGGGTGACGGGTTGTCGATAAAGCAGGTCTGCCGCCAGATGCAGGTAGCGCTCGACACTCAGGGTGACAGTACCGACGAAACGGGGATTGGGCGGGCCTGTTTTGCTATCAGCTTTGGCCAGTGAGGCATTTTTCGGTGTGATCTCCCCGTCTGTCTCAACAGATAACGGGGCATCCATACCTTCCATGAAAAAAATCGGCTGTGCCTGTTGTCTGTTATAGGTCGGTTGCTGCCAGGCGATGTGCAGCAGGGTAGTGTAGCGGGATGAACGCCAGATTTTTTTTGCCGCATCCTTGAGTTGATAGGCATCTTCACCGAGAAGCTGATAGGCGGGTGGCAACCGGGTTGTATTATCCGGTAACCCGGAGCGGCTGTCGGCAGAAATGTCGCCTGCGATGACACTGGCTTCCTGCGGAAAATGCAGTTCCAGCAGTGTATCAGGCAGGGTCAGGCCTTCGATGTCCGGCCATTGTTCAGCATTTAGCGGGTCGCCATTTTTCTGGGCGAAAAGAATCAGTTCCACCTGAAACCAGCGGGCATCCTCCAGCGACAGGGAGGCAGGTTTTGTTCCGGCAATGGCCAGCGTCGGCAACAGCACTACCAGTAAAAAAAACAGGGGCATGGAAAAAAATGCACAGGTGTGTCGCGCCGACAAGCGGAGGTTCTTGTTATGATGGCAGTTTATCAACGTCACTCAAATCACCCTGTAAAGAGTAGGAAGGACAGTATTATGCCTGCACGACCCATTTTACGCATTGGCCATCCATGCCTGCTACAAGTAGCGCTGCCCGTCGCGGAGTTTAACACGCCGGAACTGGATGCGCTGGTAACGGATATGCTGGATACCATGGCCGCCGCAGACGGTGCCGGACTGGCGGCCCCCCAGATCGGCGTGCTGCAACGAGTGGTAATTTTTGGTTTTGAAAACAACCCGCGATATCCCGAACGAGATTCCGTGGAACTCACCATACTGATTAATCCCGAAATTCAGCCGTTGGGAAACGAGATCGAAAGTGACTGGGAAGGCTGTCTTAGCGTGCCGGATATGCGGGGCCGGGTACCACGTCATCAACGCATTATCTACCGGGGCTTTGACCCGCAAGGCCAATCTGTTGAACGTGAGGTGGACGGTTTTCACGCCCGCGTCGTGCAGCACGAAGTTGACCACCTCGACGGCATACTCTATCCGCAGCGCATTGAAGACATGACAAAATTCGGTTTTGAAAAAGAGTTGTTTGAAGACGATTCAGAAGAAACCCTGGAAGTGGAAGATTCCCGTTGACTGACTCAAAAATGAATGTCCCCGCTGAAGTCCGTGTACAGGCGGATGCCCTGCGCAAGCAAATCAACCAGCATAACTACCGTTACTACGTGTTAGACGACCCGGAAGTGCCGGATGCTGAATACGACCGGCTGTTTCGTGAACTGCAAGCCCTGGAAGAAAAATACCCGGCACTGGTCAGTAGTG
>QIKV01000001.1 GCA_003233115.1 Oceanospirillales bacterium | reverse complement strand
TGCGGGCAGGGCATCGGCGCAGTCAGGACGCGCCTGTCAGTGGCCGATTATGTTGACGATCTGGAGCGCGACTATCGCGGTGCAATCGCCGCGCTGAACCAGCATATCGGGTAAGGTAAGGCGCTACATTGCTTCATCGGCTTTGCGAAACTTGACCAGGGCTTCCTGACCAAGTTTTAAAGGAATATCTCCGGCGTTTATAATAACCTCAATCGAACCAACTCTGGGTGGTCCGGCATTCGCTCGTTCCAAAGCGTTGCTGAAAACCTCGGCAACACTTGTAACCGTTGCCGGGTAAGGCTCCTGTCCGTGCAACACACGAGTCACATCTACGGACTGTCCGACGAAAACCAGTTCTGCATCCTGTTCATTCAGAGCAACACGGATGATCTTGTCGCCATCGGGTATCATCATGATCGCTGTGGAAACGTTCTGTGCGGAAACACCTGTGCCCGGCGTAATATTCACTTTCACGACACGTCCATCCACTGGCGCTCGCAGTTCTCGCAGAGACAAGTCAAAAGCAGCATTGTCCATCGCCAGCGTAGCCCTTGTGAGGGCGTTTTTCTGGGTTTTCAAATTCAGCCTGGCACGGGTTACGCCGTCAGCCATGTTCTTGTATTGAGATTGAGGTATAGCATCTTGCTCGCGTTGAATGCGGCCCCGCTCTTCATTCTTCACTGCATTTTCGAGCTCCAACTGGGTTTCATCCAACTGTATTTGCACATTTTCGAGCGACAAGCGGGTTTCCTGCAAGCGGATGCGTGCTCCGCGATCATCCTGGCTCGCCAGGACCTGGCCCGCCACGACCACATCGCCTGCCTGAACCAGCACATCTTTCATGACCCCCGTCCGCTGAACCGAGAGGTTTATCAAGCCTCCTTCTATGTCGATAAAGCCCCTGGTTATCACTGAGAACTCGGTCGCAGGCATCTGTGCCCTGGTCAGGGTTGCCTTGCCCGCTGTCTCGAAATTGCTGCGAAAAGACAAGAATGAAATCCCTGCGATCAAGCTCAAAACCACCAACCAGGACCAGACCGAGCGCGCCAGTTTCTTCACCATATTCATGTCTCACCTCGTCCATCGCTTGTGATCCGACCATCACGTATTTCAAGTATACGGTCAGCAAAGGGTCGAAGTCTGTCATCATGGGTTACACACAGGATCATAGCATTCCTTTCATGCGCTGCTCTTTGCAGCAATTTGGCGACGACTGCACCGCTTTCACCATCAAGCGCGGAGGTCGGCTCATCGCAAAAAATCAGGCCAGGATCTTTGGCCAGCATTCGGGCGATCGCAACCCTCTGGTTCTGGCCACCAGACATTTCGGACGGCAGCGACTGAAGCCTGTCCCCAAGGCCAACTTCGGTCAGGACGCCAGTCGCCTTTCGATAGGCTTCGGTCTTTTCAAATCCTAGATACTGCAGAGGCTTGGCCACCTGCTTCAGGGCGCTCAATGCTGGAAACAGGCCGCCGGACTGAAACACGAACCCGCAATGCTTTCGGCGAAATGTGTTCAGGCGTATACTGCCAGTGTCCCACAAGTCTTTGTCTTCAAACATTACCGATCCGGTGTCGGGCGCTTGAAGACCACCCAGTGCCGCGATCAATGAGGATTTCCCAGACCCTGATGGCCCCATCAAGAGTGCCAGCTCCCCGCGATACAGGCGTAGTGATACATCATCCAGAGCGATAACCCTTGACTGCGCCTGTCCAAAAAACTTGCTTACCGTCCTGGTTTCAATCGCGGTTATCGCAGTCATCGCAACAACTCCACCGGCTTTACCCGCAGTACGATTGACAAGCAAAGCAAGCCCGCCAGCAGCGCCATCGCCATAAGCGCGCCCGATATCAACACAACCAATTGACCCGTAATCAAGATCGTCAGATTGAACTTCAGCAAGATAGCCTGGCACAGAAGGGCAGAGCTTATTGCCGTGACAGCCCCCAGAATTCCTGTCCAGAAAGCGATTTCCATCGTGAATAGTGACACCCTCCAACCGGGTATGCCCAAGGCTTTCATGGTTGCAAACTGAGACCTCATGGCCAAAATTGCTGACCTTAACGCTTGCGCCGCAATCAATATTGCAACGATTACAACGAGTATAACAATGTAGAAAATCACAAGAAAATTGGGTGTGTCGCGAAGCGCAGTCAAAGACATGCTGCGTGAAAACTCAGCCGGTCTGAGAGCAATCAAGCCATATTGCGCAATCCAAGAATTAAGTTCTGCAATTGTCTGGTCAAGGTCGGCCAGGTTGTTAATC
Organism: Oceanospirillales bacterium; assembly: GCA_003233115.1. Classification (GTDB taxonomy): domain Bacteria; phylum Pseudomonadota; class Gammaproteobacteria; order Xanthomonadales; family SZUA-36; genus SZUA-36. The sequence continues at coordinate 780 of QIKV01000001.1, read as the reverse complement.
TCAAGTAATATCAATGATGGATTGGTGTCTTGGCTTATTCCCCTGTATAATCTGTATGTTTGGATCGACATAATAATATTGGCCCGATTATCAAAGGGCGCGGTGAACGCGCCAACGATTCTGTTTGGTCTGTCGCTTATGTTTATAAAATCACCAGTACCCAACTCCATTTGGGCGAGCAGTCGTTCAGACACAAGAATATTACCGGTATTACGAAGCAGGCTTCGTGATCTGTCAGGCAGTGATTTTGGAAAACTCATTGCTCCGTCGGCCGTATCAACCACGACTGCTCTTAGTAGCGTAAATTCACCGCTTTCCAGACGCGTGCGTTCGATTAATCCAAATCTCAAGTATGGTTGCGCAGAAACAATTTCAGGATGTAGATAAAAATTCTCAGGTCTGAGTTGAGTTATTGGCCGGTACCGAGCCGTTGCTACCTCGCTGTTAACGATGATGTCCGCATTCAGTTCGCGTTCAAAAGCGCTGAATGAGCGCCATTGATTGAGCAGCATTCCCAGGAGTAGATAGAATATCAAACCCGTTAGCGCGATAATCGAAATTGCCGCAACGTAGCGGCGCCATTCATACCCAATAGTGTCGCGCGCCAATGACATGTTTTGTCCCTACCCAGGCGGCAGTATAGAACAAATACCTCAATAAAAGGTTTTAAGCGCCCAGAGGGTTCACGACCTAATCAATCCCGGGAATCAAACCAACCGGCAGGCCCCAGCCTTTCAGCAGGCTGAGTGAAGCGGTCCATGGATTGATCCCGGTCAGGGC
>QIKV01000043.1 GCA_003233115.1 Oceanospirillales bacterium | reverse complement strand
GGTGATGGTTTTCAGGCCGCAGCCGCCGGGCGCAGTAAACAATTGGCACTGTTTCTTGACTCCAGCGGACGCGTCTATTCCCTGCCTGCCCATACCCTGCCTTCTGCCCGCGGGCAGGGGGAACCGCTGACGGGACGGTTGTCACCACCCGAAGGCGCGGTGTTCATCGGCGTGATGGCCGGGGACGGAGACACCCGTTATCTGATCGCATCGGATGCCGGTTACGGTTTTATGGCCCGCCTGGAAGATCTGCATACCAAGAACCGTTCAGGAAAAGTGGCTTTAAGCCTGCCTAAGGGCGGTTGCGTATTGCCTCCCGTGTTAGTGCATGACCCGGAGACCGACAAGGTAGCTGCGATTACCACTGAAGGACGGTTGCTGGTGCATCCTTTGATAGATCTGCCTGCCCTGGCCAAAGGCAAGGGCGTCAAGATCATTGGGATCCCGACAGCAAGGGTCGTGGCGCGTGAGGAATATATCCGCGCAATCACGATATTGCCTCAAAAAAGTTCATTGACCATCTATTCCGGCCAACGCCATGTGACACTCAAGCCCAGGGATCTCGAACACTACAGTGGTGAACGGGGACGGCGTGGGAATATGCTGCCCAAGGGGTTTCGCAAAGTGGATCGAATTAGTACGTGAAGCGTGAGAGGTGAATCCGACGATAAATATGCCTGACCGTAGGAGCGGCTTCCACCCTTCGGGTACAAGCCGCTCCTATGGTGAAATCCTACAGGTAAAAACCAGAATCCAGTGTCAGGTAATCGGTGTCTTGTACGCTTGCCCAGCCTGTTCACGCACTAGGCGTGGGACCAGATAGCCCGGTAGTTTTGCCATCAACTGCTGGTGAATCCGGCTTGCTTCCTCATCACTCACTTCAAAGTGAGCAGCTCCCTGTACCTTGTCCAGCTGATGCAGGTAATAAGGTAGCACCCCGGCCTCAAACAGTTTTTCACTGAGCGTGGCCAGTATCTCAACGTGATCGTTGATATCCTTTAACAGAACGGATTGGTTGAGCAACGTCACACGGGCAGTCATCAAGCGCTCCAGACCATCGATGACTTCCTGGTCGATTTCATTGGGGTGATTGGCATGGATGACGATTATCGTCGCGAAGCGGGTGCCCCCCAGCCAGTCAATAAGATTTTGATCAATGCGTTCCGGCAGCACGATAGGCAGGCGGGTATGGATGCGCAAACGTTCCAGGTGCCCGATTTTTTCCAGTTTTTTGATCAAAGATGCGAGGCGTGCATCACTTAGTGTCAGTGGATCGCCACCGCTCAGGATCACTTCTTTGATAGACGTGTCAGATGCGATGTAATCCAGGGTCTGGCGCCAATCCTGTGCATTGGGCTTCGCGCTGCTATATGGAAAATGCTTGCGAAAACAGTAGCGGCAATGAATTGCACAGGCGCCGGTGGCGACCAGCAACACGCGGCCATGATATTTGTGCAGCAGACCGGGTGCCGGCATGGCCAGTGAATCACCCACCGGGTCGGTCGTAAAGCCGACGCTTGCGTTGTATTCAATCTTTTTGGGTAATACCTGGTTTAACAGGGGGTCACCAGGGTCGCCCTTTTTCATGCGTTGGGCAAAACTGTGGGGCACCCGCATGGGGAATAGTTTGTCCTCGTAGCGCAATTCGGGATGCTCTGGTGGTATACCCAGCGCCCTGAGGAGCTCCTCCGGGTGGTGAAACCCCTGTGCCAGTGATTGCTGCCAGGAGGGTGGCAGTGTGGAAAATGATTTTCGCGCTATAATTGTCATTTCGGTTATTATCTGGGGCTGCGAATATGCCCGTGTTAAGGCGGCCTGCGCATAATATAAACCAGCTAGGGTAGATGAGGAAATAATAGAGAAAGCTATGGCGACTTTTAACACCAATGAATTCAAAAGTGGTCTCAAGATCATGCTGGATGGTAATCCTTGCGTGATCGTGGAAAACCAGTTTGTTAAACCGGGCAAGGGTCAGGCCTTCAGTCGGGTCAAATATCGCAATCTCAAGAGCGGACGGGTTGTGGAACGCACATTCAAATCCGGCGAATCGGTCGAGGCAGCGGATGTGGTGGATACCGAGATGCAGTATTTATACAACGATGGTGAGGCATGGCACTTCATGGACCCGGAAAACTATGAGCAATTTACAGTCGATGAGGTGGCGATGGGTGAAGCTGCCAAATGGCTCAAGGGCCAGGAACTCTGCACCGTGACCTTATGGGACAACGTCCCCCTCTCCGTGACGCCGCCCAATTTCGTAGAGCTGGAAGTCACAGAAACCGACCCCGGTCTGCGTGGTGATACCTCAGGTGGTGGAAATAAACCGGCGACCCTGGAGACGGGGGCAGTGGTCCGGGTGCCGCTGTTTGTGAATGTCGGCGAGGTGATCAAGGTGGACACCCGTAATGGTGAATATGCGGCGCGGGTTAAGAGTTAGGCGTGACGTAGGTGGAACAGGTTGCCTGCAATGGGCCAGCCAACAGTCCTTCGCGTACTGAAGGCAATCTACGCTGGCAGCCGACGGCGCCGTTAGAAAACATTCGTTTGCGCGCCGCGGTGTTACGTCAGATCCGCCAGTTTTTCGATGAACGCGAAGTGCTTGAGGTAGAGACACCGCTATTGTCGCATCATGCCAGCACCGAGCCCCATCTGCGTAGTCTGTCAACACGCTATACAGGGCCGGGTGCCCCGCAGGGTTGCGCACTCCAGTTGCAGACTTCACCAGAGTTTGCGATGAAAAGGCTGTTGGCTGCGGGCAGCGGGCAGATTTTCCAGATTTGTAAAGCGTTTCGTGATGGTGAGGCAGGGCAGCGACACAATCCGGAATTTACAATGCTCGAATGGTATCGTCCCGGTCTTGACTATCACGCCCTGATGGATGAAGTGGCCGACTTGTTGGCCACGATATTTCAGACTGACACTGCTTGTCAGCACCTAAGCTATGCCGAGGCTTTTCAGGCCCATGCTGGCTGTGATCCCCATGCAGCGTCGGATTCAGATTTGCGCCGTTGTCTGCATAAAGTGACTGAGGGAGAATTTCAGGATATC
>QIKV01000212.1 GCA_003233115.1 Oceanospirillales bacterium | reverse complement strand
GACTGAAAGGCTGGGACAGCAACATCATGGACCATCACTACAGTAAGAATATGTTTCTGTTAAAGACGGCTCATGAGCAGCAGCAAGGTACAACTGCGGACACACCTGACAAAGAAGTCCCGCCACCTGGGGAGGCTGCTGTTACAGCGGGGCTGGATGACGGTGCTCCGGCACAGGAGGTTGTCACCCCTGCGGAAGATGATATTACCGCAGAGGGGCCACCGGAATGATCCAGGACTCCGGCATGTTGAAGCACACGCTGCGGCGTTTGTTGGGGCTGATCCCCACTCTGCTGATGTTGATCACAGTGGTGTTTTTCATGCTGCGGCTGGCGCCTGGTGGTCCGTTCGATGTGGAAAAGCTGGTGCCTCCGGAGATTGAAGCGAACCTGAACGCCAAGTACCACCTGGACGAGCCGTTGTTGCAGCAATATTTCCGTTATATGGGGCAGATCGCGGTACTGGATCTTGGTCCGTCTTTTCAATACAAGGACTGGACCGTCATTGAACTGATTGAGCAGGGCCTTCCGGTATCGTTGACGGTGGGCGGCCTGGCCATGTTGCTGGCTTTTATCATGGGCACCATGCTGGGAATTACCGCCGCGCTAAGGCAGAACACCCGCGTGGACTATTTACTGATGGGCGTCGCAATGCTGGGTATATCGGTTCCTAATTTTGTCATTGCCCCGATATTGATTTTACTGTTGGCAGTCTATGCTGGCTGGCTGCCGGCGGGCGGCTGGGACTGGAGTGCTGCCAGCATGGTATTGCCCGTTGTCACGCTTTCGCTACCGGTCACGGCCTATATTGCCCGCATGACCCGGGGCAGCATGATAGAAGTGCTGAACAGTAATTTTATCCGTACCGCCCGCGCCAAGGGACTGCCGGAAAGCGTGGTTATTCGGCGGCATGCATTGAAGCCGGCGATGTTGCCAGTGATTTCGTTTATGGGCCCGGCAATTGCCGGCCTGATAAGCGGCTCGATCGTTATTGAACGCATATTTTCCATCCCCGGCCTGGGCAGCTACTTTGTTACCGGCGCACTGAACCGCGACTACACGTTGGTCATGGGTGTCGTGATTTTCTACGGTTCGCTGATCATCGTGCTGAATTTTATTGTGGACCTGATCTATGCCTGGCTAAACCCGAAGATTCGTTATGACGAAAAGCACTGACAGTCCCGTCATTGATCCCTTTGAGGCGGCACTGGGTGTCCGGGACGTCAAAGGTCGCTCACCCTGGGAGGATGCCTGGTATCGCCTGCTTAAAAACCGGGCTGCGGTCTATAGCGCATTCATCATGGGTTTCGTAATTCTGCTGGTTTTATTCGGTCCCATGGTCATTTCGTGGGAGTCGGATTTCACGGACTGGGATTTTACGTCCTCGCCACCCAGCTTCCAAAGCGGGCACTGGTTCGGCACCGATGCCGTCGGCCGGGACATCCTGGTCCGGACCCTGGAAGGCGGCAGGATTTCACTGCTGGTCGGCCTCGTGGCAACCCTGGTCAGCTTGATTATCGGTGTCAGCTACGGTGCGATTGCCGGGTATTTCGGCGGCACGGCCGACCGCATCATGATGCGGGTGGTAGATATTATTTATGCCTTGCCTTTCCTGATTTTCGTGATTTTGCTGATGGTTGTGTTCGGCCGGCACATCGTGTTGATATTTGTTGCCATCGGTGCGGTCAACTGGCTGGATATGGCACGCATTGTGCGTGGTCAGACACTCAGTATTAAAAGCATGGAGTTTATTGAAGCAGCACGTGCCTGTGGCGTTACCCCCTGGGGCATCATCCGGCGACACATTATTCCTAATCTTCTGGGCGTGGTGATTGTTTATGTCACCCTGACCATTCCGCAGGTTATTCTGGTTGAATCCTTTCTGAGCTTCCTCGGCCTGGGCGTGCAGGAACCCATGAGTTCCTGGGGCGCGCTGGTTGCCGATGGCGCCCAGGACATGGAGCCGGCGCCCTGGACCCTGATTGTGCCGGCCGTGTTTCTGACCGTTACTTTGTATTGCTTTAACTATATCGGTGATGGTTTGCGCGATGCACTCGATCCCAAGGATCGGCCGTAGTGCTCCTTGAAGTAAAAGACCTGGATGTGGCCTTTGAAACGTATGACGGTGAAGTGCATGCGGTGACAAAACTGGGGTTTTCAATTGACGCGGGCGATGCGCTGGCTATTGTCGGGGAATCAGGCTGCGGAAAAACCCAGACCATGATGGCCGTCATGGGCCTGTTGGCGGAGAACGGAAAAGTCAGTGGTCAGGCGCTGTTCAAGGGCAAGGACTTGCTGCAAATGAACGTGGCAGAACTGAATAAACGGCGCGGCAAAGAAATCGCAATGATTTTTCAGGATCCGATGACGTCTCTTAATCCGTATCTCAGAATTGAAAAACAGATGATAGAAGTGGTCATGCATCACCAGGGCCTGAACAAGGCCGAGGCCCGTGCGCATGCGATAGAAATGTTAAGGGCGGTGCGCATACCCGACCCCGAGCGCAGGATTCGACAGTACCCCCATGAATATTCCGGCGGTATGCGCCAGCGTGTCATGGTGGCGATGGGTCTTTTATGCCAACCGGACCTGTTGATCGCTGATGAACCCACCACTGCCCTTGATGTGACGGTGCAGGCCCAGATCAGTCAGTTGATGTCAGAGCTACGGGCAAAGTCGAATACGGCCATTATCCTGATCACCCATGACCTTGGTGTGGTAGCCGGGCTGTGCGACCGGGTGCTGGTCATGTATGCCGGCCAGGCAGTCGAGTGTGGCACGGTGGAAGATATCTTTTATCAACCCATGCACCCCTACACGCAAGGATTACTGAAATCCGTACCACGCCTGGATCAGCCCGGCGACTCCGGGCTTGAGGCCATCCCCGGCACCCCCCCGAACCTGTTGTGTTTGCCGAAGGGTTGCGGCTTTCGGGAACGTTGCCCGAAAGCCCACGACGCCTGTTTCGAGGCGCCGCCGATGCAGACCGATGAAGAGGGTCATGCGTGGCGCTGTTTTCTGGGCCGGGCTGATGGCTAGGTCTGCCGGGATGATATGCCATGAATGACAGGGTGCTCAGGGTGCAGGACCTGGCGGTTCATTTCAAGATA
>QIKV01000168.1 GCA_003233115.1 Oceanospirillales bacterium | reverse complement strand
CGTGACGGGTGCCAGCAGTTGTATCGATGCCGTGGCAACACGCACATTGGCAGGCGGTGCTTCAGCTTGAGCCATCACCATAACCTGGTACGCAGCACCGTAGGCAAACACGGTCAGCAGTAATAAAAGTTTCTTCAATTGCATGGTGTAGTACTCATCCTCAAGTTGTTTCAGGCGCAGCTTTCCGTGCAACATAAGCATCCTCATTGGCGCGTAACAAGCTGGGCAGCAGCACCAGCGTAAACAGGGTGCTGACCAACATGCCGCCGACGATAACCGTGGCCATACCCCGATAAAGTTCAGTGCCGGAACCCGGCATCAGCATCAACGGCAGCATGCCGAAAATACTGGTCATGGTACTCATCAGAATGGGTCTCAGACGCAGCCTGACCGCACTTTCCACCGCATCCCGCCGCGACATGCCTTCGCGTTCGCCATCGCGTGCACGGTACACCAGCAAAATGGCATTGTTGACAACCAGTCCCAGCAGAATAACAAAACCGATCATCGTAAGCAGGTCCATTTTCTGGCCACCGCTTGCGAATAAAGCCAGATCCATCAGGCGCAGGGAGATGATTCCACCCACCGTCGCCATGGGAATGGTTAACATGACCAGTAACGAGTCCTTGAATGAGCGGAACAGGGCAGAAATCAACAGGTATAAAATTACGATGGCAAGGGAAAAGCTACCGGCCATACTGGACAGTGCCTGGTCCAGTGCTTCAGCGGTTCCACGCATCCGGATCGACGCATTTTGTGGCAACAAATCCATGATGACCGGTACGACCTGCGCTTCAATCACATTGATGGCATCTTCAAGCGCCATTCCGGTCGGTGGTGTAACTTGCAGCGTCAGCGTGCGCTTGCGGTCGACCCTGAGGATTTGCGACGGGCCTGCTGTACGCGTGACCCTGGCCAGTTCCCCAATGGTTTGAATTTCCCCGTTGGCAGTGGCCACCGGCAACGCCGCCAATTCCTCCGGTGTATACCATTGCTCGGCGCGCATGATGATGTTGTAGCGTCGGGTGCCATCGAAGTATTCGCCCATAAAAGCACCATCACCCATGGCCCGGATTATCGTGGCCATGCGCGCACGATTCCAGCCAACCTCGGCAATACGCCGGTCGTCCGGGATCAGGCGTAGTTCCGGTTCGGCCAGTTCGAGACCAGGTAACGGGCGCACGCTGGCTTCCGGCATGGCCTGTTTAATGGCACGGAAACCGGCCTTGCCGGCCGTGAGCAATGATTCGAAAGAATCGGCATGCAAATCGACATTGATCCGCCGACCACCCCGGTGGCCGCCAAAAACCGCGCTCCGGTTCGCAAACGCAATGGTATCCGGAAAACCTGTCAGGATTTCTGAGTTGAATATTCGGATCAGTTCATCCACATCAGCCGGATCAACTGCGCGCCCGCCAATAAAGGTGCCGAAGCCCCGCGATGAGCCGATAAAATAATTATTCAGCTGTATGGGGTTCTCACCATTGATATAGGGAGCAAGGCGCTGGTCAATGACTTCCATGATTTCTTTCTTGGCGGTTTCGATGCCCAGTCCCGGTGGTGCCACCATGAACCCGAAGATAAAATTTTTCTTGCCTTCAGGCAGGTAATCGGCCGGTGGCTTGAGAGCAAGGGCCAGCATCAGCGGGATGACTGTCAAACCGGCAACCCACGCCCAGCGACGTTGGGGCGTGTCTGTCCAGCGCATGATATGGTCGGTGATCCAACGCCACCAATGGCGATGCACATCCTCGATTGCGCTACCCTTGATCCAGTTGGATGCGGCTGACGGCAACACGGTCACTGCAACAAGCAGTGAGGCTGTCACTGCTGCCGAGATCGTAATGGCCAGGTCACTGAACAATTGACCAGCTTCATCCTGCAAAAAAACCACCGGCATAAAAATCGCAACCGTGGTGGCTGTGGATGCCAGCAAGGCTCCCCAAACCTGCCTGGTGCCACGTTCTGAGGCCTCATCACCATCACGGCCGTCTTCACGCTGTCGGAAGATATTTTCCAATACCACGATCGCAGCATCGAGCACCATGCCGGTTGCAAACGCAAGACCCGCCAATGAAATGATATTCAGGGTCCGGCCGGCAATCTTCAATACAATGAAAGCGGCCAGTAAACACAAGGGAATGGCCAGCGCCACGATGAGCGTGGCACGGAACTTCCGCAGGAACCACCACAATACAACCACCGCAAGGGCCATGCCCAACAACAGGTTATTGCGCACCATTTTGATAGAACTTTTGACATACAACGATTCATCGTAACTCTGGCTGATGGTCAGACCGGCACGGTCAAGTTCATTGGCAGCAAGGTCAGCAACCTCTGCCTTAAGGTTTGCCATCACCTCAAGCACATTGACACCTGATTCCGGAGAGACATTGATCGCGATCGACGGACCGCCATTCATATGCAGTATCGTTGACGGGTCCTCCAGGGTCATCTCAATACGGGCAATATCGTTGAGGCGGATGGGCCTGCCTTCGCGCCACTCAAGCACCAGTTCGCCCAGTGATTCGACGGCATACTTGCCGCTGAAGCGTATCGTGTATTGACGTCTGCCAACCTCGGTGCTACCGGCTGAAATATTGGCGTTGGCTCCCAACTCAGATGAAATCGAGGTCAGGTCGAGGCCGATATTTGCAGCCTTGTACGGGTCGAACGTAATTCTCACTTCATGCCCGCGACCGCCAAAAACACCGGTCCGCGATACACCCTGCACGCGCTCCAGCCTGGTGACGATGGTGTCTTCGATGAAGTCCTGGTAAGACTCAATGGGTGTTTCGTTGCCGGCCTTTTTACCAATTGCAAACCAGGCAATGATCTTTCCAAACTGGTTACCGCCAACACTGATGACTGGTTCGTTGGCATCTACCGGATACCTCGGCACCTGGTTCAGGCGATTCATAACCTCAATCAAGGCGCGGTTCATGTCTGTACCAATGGCAAACTCCATCTGTACAGAACCGCTGCCAAAATTGGCGGTTGACGACATTCTTAACAGGCCCGGCACGCCGCGCAACACGTTTTCCTGCGGTTCAATGATTTCCGATTCAACCTCGTTGGGCGCCGACGCCCGCCAGGGTGTCGTGATGGAAATCTCCGGG
>QIKV01000033.1 GCA_003233115.1 Oceanospirillales bacterium | reverse complement strand
TTTATCAATGCACCCTCGGCACAGGAAATTGTGTTTACCCGTGGCACGACAGAGTCTATCAACCTGGTAGCCCACAGTTTTGTCCGCCCGGGTTTACAGCAGGGTGACGAGATTCTGATCAGCTGGATGGAGCATCATTCCAATATCGTTCCATGGCAGATGTTGTGTGAAGAGAGTGGTGCTGTGTTAAAGGTGGTACCCATGAACCAGCGCGGTGAGCTGGAAATGGATGCGTTGGCGGACATGTTGACGGAGCGGGTGAAGTTGCTGGGCGTGGTGCATGTATCCAATGCGCTGGGAACGGTTAACCCGGTGGCTGAAATATGTGCACTGGCGCAACAGCATGGTATACCGGTGCTGGTCGATGGGGCCCAGGCCATGCCGCACCAGGCGGTTGATGTGCAGGCATTGGGCTGTGATTTTTATTGTTTCTCCGGTCACAAGATGTATGGCCCTACCGGTATCGGCGTGCTGTGGGCGCGCCAGCAGCACCTGCAGGCCATGCCACCCTACCAGGGTGGCGGGGAAATGATCCGCCATGTGACTTTTGAGAAATCCACCTTTAACGATGCCCCCGGAAAATTTGAGGCGGGTACGCCGAACATTGCCGGTGCGATTGGCCTGGGCGCCGCAGTCGACTATCTGCAAGGGCTCGGCATGGACAATGTGGCGGCCTGGGAGGCCCGCTTACTCAGTTATGGCACTGAAAAACTCTCACAAATTGACGGTTTCAGGATGATTGGCACCGCAGAAAAAAAAGCTGGCGTGATGTCATTCGTGCTGGGTGATATTCACGCCAATGACGTCGGAACCATCATTGATCTGCATGGCGTGGCCATTCGCACCGGCCACCATTGCGCCATGCCGGTTATACAATATTTCGGCTTGCCGGCAACCGCGCGCGCATCGCTGGGTATCTATAACACCTTTGAGGAAATCGAAATCGATATCCTGGCGGATGCACTGGTCAAGACCATCGGCATGTTTGCCTGAACATACTATTGAATCACTTTATAAGCCCCCAATATTCAAAGTAGCTATGCAAATACCCCGTCAGGGGAAGCTTTGAAATTCGGAGGAAAAAAACAATGAGCAATGAATTTGGTTTTGGAACAATTGTTGAACTCGGTTTTGACGAGGCGGTAGAACGGGTTACCGAGGCGTTGGCAAAAGAAGGTTTTGGAATACTTACTGTCATTGATGTGCAGGCCACGATAAAAGCCAAACTGGACAAGGACATGCGCCCTTACCGGATACTCGGTGCGTGCAATCCCGTATTGGCCCACCAGGCAGTCACCGCCGTGCCGGAAATCGGTCTGTTGCTGCCCTGTAACGTGCTGGTACGTGAAGATGAAGAAGGGCGGGTACATGTCAGCTTCATGGATCCCGGCGCAGTTCTGGGTCTGGTCGATGATGCACGTATAGATCCACTGGCAGCCCAGGTAAAACAGAAGTTGGAAACTGTATTGGCGGCGCTCAATCCCTGAAAAATGCCACGCGCTGCCATTTTTCCACTCAAGAAGAGGCTTGACGATCTGCAGCCAATAACCATTTGCTGATAGTGGCAAACAGTTTATCCGGTTCCACGGGCTTGCCGATCAACTCGCCCATACCGGCCTCTAGGCAAGCCTTGCGGTCCTCTTCAAATACATTGGCAGTCATGGCCAGGATGGGAATGCCGCTATTGCCGGCTTCGACAGGGTTGTCGGAGTCGGTCATGGCGCGGATTCGACGTGTTGCTTCCAGGCCGTCACATTCCGGCATCTGAATATCCATCAACACCAGGTCATATGGGTTTGTAGAGGCCTTATCTACCGCCACCAGGCCATTTTCTGCGGTATCGACAAGCAAGCCCACCCGTGTTAAAAGCGCCACGGCTACTTCACAATTAATGGCATTATCCTCAACCAGCAGTACGCGGGTTTTCGGCTGTCGGGAGCTCAAATAGGCCAGGGGATCTATGCTGTCACCTTCGGGATTGATGTCCTCGACAGGCTGGCCGCGACCCAGCCATGCGGTAAACCAGAATGTGCTGCCTTTACCCAGCTCGCTGTCTGCTCCCGCCTCGCCACCCATCAACTCGGCGATACGTCGGGTAATGATCAATCCCAGACCTGTGCCTCCATATTTGCGTGTCGTGGATGCATCGGCTTGTTCAAACGCACTAAACAGGTCGCTGAGCTTGTCAGGGTGGACCCCGATTCCATTGTCCTGAACTTCGAAACGCAGCAGTAGCTGCCCTTCTTTTTCCTCCAGTTTCACCGCACGCAACGTAATCGTGCCATGCCGGGAAAACTTAACGGCATTGCCGACATAGTTGAGCAGGGCCTGGCGCAATCGGGTTTCGTCCCCGTCAAGCCAGACCGGGACGTCTTTCAACTCTACTTCAAGGCTCAATTCTTTGGTCCGGGCCTGATCCAGTAACATGGAGCGGACTTGTTGGAAGAGAGATTCTGTATTGAAGTAGGTGTTTTTCAGCGACACCTTGCCGGCTTCGATCTTCGAAATGTCCAGAATATCGTTGATGATGGCCAGCAGGTGTCCGGCGGCTCGGTCTATCTTTGACAGGCTTTCCGCCTGTTCAGGACTGGGCTTGGTATGCTGCAGCAGATGTGTCAGCCCGATGATGGCATTCATGGGTGTGCGAATTTCATGGCTCATATTGGCAAGAAACTCACTTTTGGCCTTGGTGGCCGTTTCAGCCCGCAACTGCATTTCTTCCAACTCTACCGTGCGTTTTTCCACCAATTCCTCGAGGTGATGCCGATGGCTCTCAAGCTCTGCGCTTATGCGTTTGTTTTCAGTGACATCGCTGCAGATCCCTATGTAATGCGTGATTGTATTGTCACTCTGACGCAGTGGCGCGATCAGGGTCGATGCAATAAATTCACTGCCGTCTTTGCGCTTGTTGAGGAATTCCCCTTGCCAGGTCTGGCCCCGGCTTAATGCACGCCGCATTGACCGGTAGCTTTCCAACGGTGTTTTACCGGACTGCAGGATTTTTGGGTTTCTGCCGAGCAATTCTTCCAGGCTGAAACCCGTCTGTGCAAGGAAGGCCTGGTTGGTGTACTCAATCTCGGAATTCAGGTTGGTGATGACAATGCTCTCGGGACTCTGTTCCACGGCCTGCGCCAGCTTGTGAAGCTGAACTGATGTGCGCTGTCGTTGCACGATTCGCCAGATATCGTTGGCGATCAACTGTACCGTCTCAATATCCAGGTCGCTGTATTCCTGGCTTTTATTGCCAATGCCAGTAACGACAACAACCTTGCCTTTTTCGATAATCGGCAAAATGATGACACGCTTCAGCTGTGGGAAACCTGCGGGCAAATCTGCCCCACCCGGATGCTCGGAGCAGCCATTGATGAGCAGTGGCTCCCGCTGCTCCAGAACGGCTGCAAATACATTGGACTCTACCACCGGTTGCTTGCGGGTGGATTCAACCGGTTGATACGCCACCAGCATACGCTTTGAGAATGTGCTGGCTTCTATGCTGCGCTGGTCATCGCCGATAAAATGGAGAAAGGACACCTGGCTGTCGGTGAGGTTTTCCATGATCTCAAGTCCACGCTGGATAAAGCTTTCTTCATCCATGGACTCGGCAGCACCAGGCAACTCAAGCAGAGCTTCCGCACGGCGGGCCTGGAATTCGCTGAAGGCTTCATGCTGCTTGCGTTCGGAAATATCATGCGCGACGCCCAGCACGCCGATAACCGTTCCATCGGGGGTGTACATTGGCGCGGTAATGACTTCCACCAACTCTTTATGCCCATCATCAGCGTAGATGATTTCTTCCTGGTTGATGGTGGGTCTGCCACTGGCCATGGCAAACCTGTCATTTTCGCTGGTAACTTCTGCCCGTTCCTTCAACAGGAGATCAAAATCTGTTTTACCCAGAATTCCGGACTCCGGGGTGTTCATAAGTCGCTCAAACTCCCGATTACAGGCAATGTACCTGCCATTGGGGTCTTTTAGCCACAGGGGGTCGGGCAGGGTGTTAATAACCGCGCGTAAATGCGCATCCCGGGTGTGTAAAGTGGTTTCACTTATTTTGAATGCTGTAATGTCAT
>QIKV01000020.1 GCA_003233115.1 Oceanospirillales bacterium | reverse complement strand
CGGAAGCAAACATGGCTAAGATGCTCGCAGCGGAAGCAGCCTGGTTCGCCGGTGATACCTGCGTGCAGACATTCGGTGGCTACGGCTTTGCCGTGGAATATGATGTGGAGCGTAAATTTCGCGAGACCCGACTGTACCAGGTGGCGCCGATATCCACCAACCTGATTTTGTCTCACATAGCAACGCGTGTGCTGAGTATGCCAAAATCTTTCTGATTATGAGCAATAGCGCACTCAAGGACATCCTGGTCGTATCAATCGAGCAAGCGGTGGCGGCACCATTGTGTTCAGGCTGGCTGCTGCTGGCGCACGCGTAATCAAGATCGAGCGTGCGGAGGGGGATTTCGCGCGTGCTTATGATTCGGTGGTCAACGGCGAGAGCGCCTACTTCATCTGGCTCAATCATGGCAAGGAATCCCTGGTACTCGCCCTCAAGGACAATCGCGACCGTGATCTGCTGCTCAACATCATCAGCCGGGCGGATGTTTTCATCCAGAACCTGGCGCCGGGAGCGGCTGCGCGGCGGGGCCTGGGTTCGGAATCGTTGACTGCCCGTTTCCCGCGCCTGGTGACTTTCGACATCAGCGGTTACGGCGAGTCCGGACCCTACCGTGACATGAAGGCCTACGATCTGCTGGTCAAGGCATCGATCGCGTTTGGGTCACTCAATTCCGTCAAGGAATTTTCGCAACATCCGCAATTGAGTTTGTTAACCGTAGACACGGCGGCAGGGGCGGTTGAACTGATCGCTCCACCAGGTCATGTAGACGTCCGTATGACTCGCAGCCGGGTGCCCGTGTTGGGGGAGCACAGCGAGGCAATCCAGGCAGAATTCTCCGTGGGAGTTAATCATGAATGATCCACGTATCGATCTCGACTATCTCCAGCGGTGGGCCCGGCGTGAGCCGGTCATACTGACCGAAATGCTGGATCTGCGCCCGGCACTGAACCTCGCGACCATGCTGGACCGAACCGACACCCCTCGAATGGGTGACATCTCACCACTCCTGTGGCAGTGGGGTTATTTCACACCAGCACCACTGGCATCGACGGTCACCCGAAACGCGGTGGTTTTCTACCCCCGGTACCACTGCAGCGGCGCTTGTTCGCCGCCTGCAATATCCGGTTCAATACCCCGCTGCGCCTAGGCGAGGCCGTGCTGAAGCAATCCCGTATAAACAGCGTAAGATACAAACAGGGAGCCTCCGGGCCGCTGGTGTTTGTCACCGTTGAACACCGGTATTCGGTTGAAGATGAGCCACGCATTAGCGAGGAACAGACGCTGGTTTATACCGGGAAAAACCAGGGAGCCCGGCCGAAAACCGAGGGCGAGGGTGCCATCGAGCCAGGCGACTGGTCCAGGCGAATCGAACCTAACCCGGTGATGCTGTTCCGTTACTCTGCACTGACCGGCAATACCCACCGTATTCACTATGACCGGGACTACTCAACCTAGGAGGAAGCTTACCCGGGCTTGCTGGTCCATGCCCCATGGACGGCGACCCTGTTGGCGGAACTGTTGCAGGAGCATTGTCCCAGCAGGTCCATAACCCGGTTCGGCTTCCGGGCGATGCGGCCGATACCCGATACCGCGCCTTTCGCAATTCATGGGCGCCGCACGGGTGGTAAAATCAATCTTCGGGCCGTTGGACGCCGACGGGCAACTGGCCATGGATGCCACGGCGGTGCTAATGTAGTGCATCGCGGATATGGGCGAAAGGTGCTGTTACGACCCGCGTAGGGAAAGTACGTCTGCAATTTGCCGTTGATCCGGAAAGTCTCTACGGCTTAGTCACGATACACATTGATTTTTTCCAGAGTAGCAATAATAGTCCGGGTCTGGGCAATAAATTGCTCCGTTTCTTCGTCCATCATATTGCTCAGACCTTGGTTGTTTATATCTCTTGCAACAAGTAATAGCTTTTAGTAATCCCCCTGGCTTTGGCAGTGGGACTCAGAGAGTACTTTCGTCGATCAAGGGAGGTACAAATACGTTTGATAAGACCGATATCTTCCATTTCCTGAATGACTGCAACAATCGCCGACTCTTTCACATGCATACGTTTACTCAGTTCTTTCTGGGTAAGCCCACCCTCTTCCAAAAGGTGGCGCAGGCAATGCCAATGGCTCAATTTGACTCCGTGAGCTGCCAATCGTGTTTGCATTGATTGTTGAAACGAGCAGTGAGTTACTCGTATTAGATGCCCGGCGCTATGAGCCAAATCCAACGGCTCTTCATCCAGTTGAGTCGTGGTGTTTCATTTGTTGACCATTAGATAACGTATCCTGATTGTGATGGGTGTGACCTTTAACGAAGCACCCGGTTTTCTTTACATTACTTTTGTTACGAAGTAAGATAATATATTGGTACCAAAGTATCAGGTTAGCCAGCTTAGAGACCATTTTGTACGTGGGTTTCGTCCATGCATGCAATCGAGGATATCAAACGATAGCTGGCCTTGGAATTGGAGGAGTTTATGACAACGATTGTAACCGAAAATTGCGATGGTTGCCGTTTTACTGACTGTGTGACGGTTTGCCCCGTTGATTGTTTTCACTACGATGACCGTATGCTATACATCGATCCGGATAAATGTATCGATTGCAGTGCGTGTATTTCAGAATGCCCCGTTGAAGCAATCTATGAAGACGATGACATTCCGGAAGAGTTTGAAAAATGGATCGCAATCAATGCTGAACGGGCGCCGAAATTACCTGTTTGCAACGAGCAGTGGGATCCTTTGCCGGGTGCAGAAGAGAAAAAGAAAGAATGGGGTTTTTAGGTTCATAACATCAGTTTGTGTTTTTCATTGGCTCTTGGCCAAAGGACTACAGTTGAGGAGGGCTAAATTGACCGGCAAGACCTACACACAGGAGTGGGAACATAATAGACCCAAGTATAGTAAACCGCCTTTACTGGAAAAGCGCCCCCCCAGGTGCCCACCTTACTTTGAGATCGATAACAGCGATCAATTGCTTCCTTATTTGGAAGCGGTAGCAAAACGACCGTACAACCACGGTCTTCATATATTGCTGCGGGTGGATAACTGGACTGATCCAATGGTTATTGAAGCTTGTCAGAAGGTTCTGGAAAAATTTGGTTGCAAGTACGAGATCCGCGAGGTTGATAAAGGTCCGATCAAAGAATGGGTCGGGGCCGATGAGGTTGATTATTATCTCGAACGTACCCTGGAACTGGCAAGATGGATGGATGAGTGGGATCAGATGTCCAAGGAAGGTTACTATGACAAGTTGCTTTGGGGTTACGGTGGACCAGTACTCGTCGATGCAAATGTCAAGATCCAGCGAATGCCGTTCATTACACCGGAAATTCTGGCTTCACCTGCACATATGATGCCGTTTGAACTGCTTGATGCAATTGACAAGTGGACGTGGAAGCGGGTCAGGCATGCCCGACGCATGCGGATAGTTGATCCGGAAGGGACCGATATTGAGTATACCAACCACGCTGAATACTATGATTCGGGAAGGGAGTTTTACAATGCAGACCTGGTCGGTCAAACCTGGGCAGGCAATGAAAAGTTCGGCCGTACCTACCTCCCTGGTCATATCACTGGGAGACCATGGGTTTTTCTGCCGGGAAAGGAAGATGGTAATGGGGTCATAGCTGGTACGACAAACCACATCGCGCCCGTGGAATGGACTCAACTTGTAGTTGAGAACAGTCGCGTCACTGAAATCAATGAAGGTGGAGAATTTGGTGAGAAACTTCGCCGGCTGATGATAGCGAACCAAGAGGTGCAGTACCCTGGTTTTCCCGGCAAAGGCCTTATGTACTGGTGGGAAGCATCAATTGGGACCAACCCCCATATACATCGGCCACGAAAGGATTTTCCATCAGGTTTCGTCAACTGTCTGTATGAGCGGGTTCGTTCCGGTGTGATCCATATGGGTTTCGGCACAATTGTTTCATCAATGGACGAGCGGGTCGCTGCCCGACAGGGACTGACCGTAGGACACTGGCACCTTCATCTGTATTTTCCAACCGTTACAACTGAAATGAAGGGTGATAACGAAACGATCATTGAAGACGGCAGGCTATGCGCACTTGACGACCCGGCAATCAGAAAAATCGCAGCGAAATATCCCCATGGTGATTTGTGGTTACAGGAAAGCTGGATTCCTGCCGTACCTGGCATCAACGTCCACGGAGATTATTGGAAGCATTATGCCAATGATCCGCTGCACTGGGTCAAATCCGAACTCAATATCTGTCGAAACTGGCACCATCTCTTTATGCCAATGGTGGGTGGAGATCCAAAGTTCTGCCATGAGCATGCTGATTTCTGGATGCCTGGTTCATCCTGTGGTTGTGGGCACAAATAAACAGAAACAGGGGAGTCAACACCGCCTGGATCAGTTGCTCAGAAGACAAAATTCAAAAAAGAGGGCTCAACATGTCTGAACAACTATTCTGGAATGCGGAAATGGAAACCAGGTCAATGGATGAAATTCATGAAATCCAGTGGCAAAAACTGCAAAAGCAGATTAAATATATTTATCAGAATTCTCCTGATTTCTACCGGCCACAATTTGTGAACGCCGGTGTGCGTCCGGAAGACATCAAAAGTTTTGAAGACTTTCGAAAATTGCCAATAATGCGCAACAAAGAAATGGATCGCGTAGCACAATTGGAATCAATGGATCGATACGGACATTCATACGGGACTTATTTGTGTGCACCCTTAAACGACGTGATCCATATCTATTCAACTTCCGGTACATCGGGCGAACCGAGTTTCTATACTTTCACCGAACAAGACATGAAGATTAACGATGAATGCTGGGCCAGAACCTTCTGGCGGGCGGGGATTCGGCCTGCTGATACGGTGTTGCATGGTTTTGGCCTGAGCATGTGGTCAGCCGGTGTGCCCATTGTACGTGCATTGGCTTCTATGGGGGCTCGCCCCATCGCAGCTGGAGCTGAGGGTGGTATTGAACGTATGCTGATGTTTGCCCACCTGACCAAGCCAACGGCGCTGGTTGGAACACCTTCATTGGCAGAGTACATCATAGAGAAGTGTCCCAAAATTCTGGGGTACCCGGCAAGTGGACTGGGTATAAAGACCCTTGTCGTTGCCGGGGCGCCTGGCGCAGGGTTGCCCGAGGTTCGCCATCGAATCACCGAAGGGTTTGGCGG
>QIKV01000169.1 GCA_003233115.1 Oceanospirillales bacterium | reverse complement strand
ATGATGCGCTCCAGGCGCTCTCAGCCGCTGCCGGTTGCAATGTCGGCTACGTGCGACTTGACCATGCCAGGGCCGCGGTAGATGTCGACTCTATTGCAGACCAGAAATTGGCCGAGAAAATTCTTTCCGGGGACGACAGTACTTCGCGACTATGTTCAGAAGAAGGTGAGACAAGGTGAGACCGGGAACCAGTCGAGAGACTGGCCTGGGCCATGAACGGTACTTCGCGACGCGGATCGAACGGTACCGAGCTTTTAGAATCCCGGGTCTACATGCCAAACAGCACCGATTTTATCGGGTCAATAAACGGTTCAGATGGTCCCCAAGCCTGTGCGTCAGCGCCAACAGGGTCAGGGTAGGATTGGCCCAGCCACCGGTGGTAAACACCGAACTGCCAGCGATATGCAGGTTCTGATAGCCGTGCACGGTGCAATTGGCATCCACTACACCAGATTTTGGAGAGGCACTCATCCGGGTGGTACCCATGTGATGATAACCACCAATGGGATGATTGCCGACGCTGGCATCAACCGGCCAATCAGGTGTGCCGTCCTGCAGCCACTGGTAAGTTGTTACCTTACCCAATCCAAGCCGGTCGAACTCCCGTTCCAGTGTCTTGCCAAACTGCAACATGGTCTCCTTGTCCAGGTCGCACAGGCGCCAGTCCAGGTCAGCCCTGGGCGAACCGAGCCGGTCTTTTTCACCCGACAGGCAGACCCGGCTGTGTGGATTAGGCGCCTGCTCAGCACGGGCAATCACGTACAAACCCATTCGGCTTACCTTGACGCCGGCTCGCAACAAGGGCATGGACAAGTGGCACTGTAACCAGTCTTGCGTACCCCGCCAGGCCTGCCAAAGGCGCCGCCCTGATCGTGACGGCGATAAATTATGCTTCAGATTCAGGTATGCCCGCTTGCTCATGGTAGCGCCCCGGGCCGGATCCTTTTGCAGTTTGAAGGTAGCAGCGCTGTTCAGAATACGCAGGCGCTGTTGCAGGGATGGCGGCAAAACCAGGGCCGGTGCAACCGGCACATCAGTTGCCGGATAACGTTTGCGGTACAGCGCCCAAAAAGCTGCCGGATCCCCGGTTTCGATGTGGGCAACCCGGCCATGCGGATGCTCCATGAAATAGCGGCCAACCTGGTCGTATTGATTGCCGATTCCAGTTGTCTCAACCGAGTTAGAAGCCAGCAGCAGGCGGGCATTTTCAATCGCCCCACACGCCAGTACAAAATGCTGCGCGCTAACCTGCAGTTTCCTGCCCTGCAGGGAGATCGCATCCAGGCGGGTGATACCTGACGCATTTTCAGCCGCCTGCAAGCCAATGGTATTGGCATGCAGGACAATGCGAATATTGTCGGAATTGATCAGGTCACTGCTACGGCGGCTGTTGAAACGTTCGGCGAGATCGTCGAAGCGCCAAAACCGCGTGGTGATCTCATTCGGGTCAAAAGCAATGGGCTGCAGACCCAGCTTCTGCCAGTTGTCAGCCTCGTAGTCGAACTCACCCAATTCAAGCGAGTCGTGCGCGATGCGGTAATAGTCCTGAAGATCATCAAATGTGATTGGCCAACCACTGTGTGGCACCCAGTCACGCTGCTCAAAATCGATTGGATCCAGGGTGATATTGCGGCCGCCCCAAATATTGGTTGTACCTCCAAAAAAACGCAGGCGGGCATGATCCAGAGCGTAATATTCCATGCCGATGTTGTTACCGTCAAACAGCGATTGGGAGTCATCTTCATAGTCCATGCCGCCGCCTTCGAGCAGGCATACATCATGACCGGCACGCATCAGGTCGCGGGCAAGAGCAACGCCTGCGGCACCCGCACCAACGATGCAGACCTCTGCCTCCAGCGTAACGTTCCGGGCGGATTTTTCCAAGTCAATCAACATGTACCTAATTATATCAATTGTGAATTTTGCAGAATGATAAAATCATGTTTTAATGCAGCACTTTTTCCCGCAAAAAGGAAAGCTGGATTGAAAGCTATCATTTTAAGTGCAGGCCAGGGTCGGCGACTGATGCCTTTAACAGCAAGCCAGCCGAAGTGCTGTTTGTCGTTGCATGGTATGTCCATTCTTGAATGGCAATTGAGCCAGATCGCTCAGTGCGACATCGATGAAGTAGTCGTTGTGACCGGTTTTGCCTATGAAATCGTCGATGCGATCGTGGCTAAAGTTACTGATATCAAGGTACGGACATTGCATAACCCGATGTACGCCCATACAGATAACCTCGGCACCTGCTGGGAGGCGCGCACTGAAATGGGCGGGCCGTTTGTGCTGATGAATGGTGATACGCTGTTTGAAGCTGCTGTTTTACACCGCCTGCTGGCCTGTGACAAAGGCTACCCAATCACCCTCGCAACCGATGCCAAACCTCATTTTGACCTTGACGATATGAAGATCATCACGGCTGGAGACCGCCTGGTAAACGTAAGCAAGCAACTGAATATCAGCCTGGTCAGCGGTGAAAGCATTGGCCTGATGGTCTTTAACCAGGCGGGTGCCGACGCATTTACGCTTAAACTTGAAGAAATGATGGATCAGAATAATGCGTTAAAACTCTGGTACCTGTCAGCCATTGACCAGCTTGCCAGTGAAGGTATCGTCGGGATTTGCCCTATACAGGGTTTAAGCTGGTGCGAGGTCGATGATGCAGCCGATTTTGCTGCTGCGGCAGATGTTGTTATCCAATGGCCTGCAAAAGCCGGCTAATATTTACCGGGTTGCAACATTGCCGGCCCGGCTGGGCGCGCTCAGTTGGTTGGCGGAACCTCAATCATCACCCCGGTTGCTCCCGTGGCCAGGTAGCGCCCCGTACTGATGTTATATTCGATTGCCTCGCTCCTGATAACCTCACCGTCCAGCTTTAACATGGCGCCGCCGGATAGTTTCAGCATATTGGTTGAGCGCTGGTATTCCACCGCCGGAGCAGCAGCTTCTACGTTGGTCGGCCCAGTAACCTGATCACGGTTGATCAGAAAACGTGCGGGTGACCCCTCAAGATAGACTTTGTCCGGCCTGTCGGGCGGGCCATAGACGGTTGCATGTACGGATTCCAGTCGCCAGTCGCGGCTTTGCATAATGAAATGCCCCTTAAAATGAAGGATGCCAGGCTTAATATCTTCAGATGCCTCATCTGCGCTGATACTGACGGTTTCGATAACACGGTCA
>QIKV01000007.1 GCA_003233115.1 Oceanospirillales bacterium | reverse complement strand
GGCGCCTTGGTAACCGTGTATTTGTAGTTGGCCCGGTGCAACGCGACTGCGGCCTGGCGCAGATGCCAGTGCTGATCCTTGTTTTCGGCTTTTAGTTCGTGCAGGCAGATATGTGCTGTGCTGGTGGCGTGGTCACGCAGCATTGCTCCGGCCTTTGCGCACGCCGCATCAAAACGTGCCGGCGTAAATTTTTCAGATTCCCCGCAGCCTATCACCAGTACGCGTTTTGCCGTTATGCCCGTCAACCGGTGTAATAGCGTTGCGTCTTTCCAGCCGGTTTCAATGTCTCCGGATTTAACCAGGTCCTGAAGCATACCGTCGCAGGCCTGATCGATGGCCGCAGCTGATCCTTGCAGTGGTTTATCTTCAAATAATCCAATAACCAGGCAATCGGTATCGATCTGTGCTGTTGCTTTGTTGTCGAGTGTGAATTTCATTGTTCAGGACCCCTCCCAGGTTACCCTCCCCTAAAAATGCCGTTACATGGCATATCACTGCTAAAATGCGAGCGAGTCGGGCATTCTACAATAATTATCCAAGAAGAATTTAGTTTTGAGCATATTACAAAAATACATATTCCGTGAGTGGTTCTGGACATCGCTGGCTGTAGGTATCGTTCTCACCATTGCGCTGCTGGGTGCATTCATTGGTGACATGCTCAATGACATAGCCGATGGCAGGATGCCTCCGGGGCTGATGACCATGCAGTTACTCCTTCATATGCCGGCGATACTGGCGAACATTTTTCCACTGGCTGGTTTCATTGCGGTGATGTGGGGCCTGGGCCGTTTATATCGTGACCAGGAAATGGCGGTCATGCGTTCCAGTGGCTTCGGCTGGAAGCAACTGATAAAACCGCTGTTGAGCCTGGTGCTGCCTCTGTCCGCTCTATTGCTGGTGCTCGGATTGTCAATCACACCAACCACCGCACGCCTGGCTGAACAGCAGTTGGAACAGGCTTTCCGCTCAGCTACACTATGGGGTTTGCAGCCCGGCAAGTTCCACGTGCTCAGGCGAGGCGACCTGGTGATCTATACAGAAGCCATTGAAGATGACGGCAAAGCTTTGCGGAATGTATTTATCAAGCAACGCCGGCAAGTCAGGGAACAGGTCTGGGTAGCCAAGCGGGGCACGTACTGGATGGATAGCGAGACCGGCGACCGCTATTTAATCCTTGAAGAAGGTAATGTGACGGAATATACCCCCGGCCAGCTTGACATGCGGGTGTTGACCTTTGCCCGCAATGATCTGCGTTTGCCCGAGCCGGAGTTCCGCAAACCAAATACTGAAAGGCTGGACTCAAAATCATCAAGTGAGCTGTTTAAGGATGCAAGCGCTGCATCCAGTGCGGAGCTGCAATGGCGTCTGGCTCCAGCCATCAGCGTCATTATTCTCGGCCTGCTGGCCATCCCGCTGTCACATTCCCAACCCCGCGAGGGCCGCGGCAGCAGGGTAGTGCTGGGTATACTGGTCTATCTGCTTTATGGCAATACACTGTTCCTGGGTCGTTCCTGGGTGGCTGAAGGCGTATTGCCTGCGGTTATCGGAATGTGGTGGGTACACATTCTTTTTCTGGTGATCAGTTTTGTGTGGATTAGACGGCAGGGAAGGATACAGGTGAAGGTTTCACGATGATCAGGATTGTTGACAAGTACATTGCCAAGGCTGCCATTCTGGGTACTTTGCTCGTATGGGTAAGTCTGACGCTGTTGATGATGATGTTCAGCCTGCTGGGTGAATTACGTGATACCAGTGGGAACTATGGGGCGGGTGATGTTTTCTGGTTTGTATTGCAAACGGGGCCCAGGTCGGCGTATCAGCTTTTCCCGGTTTCTGCTTTGTTGGGGTCGTTGCTGGGAATTGGCAGTCTGGCGAGTGCGAATGAGCTGGTTGCTTTTCGCACATCCGGCGTGTCGCGTCTGAGGTTGGCGGCTGCGGGCATGGCGGGTGCCCTGTTGGTCACCATCCCGGTGATGGCGGTGGGTGAGTGGATAGTGCCGGGTGCGGAGCAGCAGGCGCGGGCATTCAGGCTGGGTGAGCTCGTTGGGCAGGTGATTATCGGCGGGCCGACGGGTATGTGGCTGCGGGATGGCAATGATATCGTCAATATTCGACGGCCTTTGCTTACGGCAGGCCGTGGCGAGCAATCCATCAGTTTCCAGAATGTAGAGATCTACCGCCTGGATGGATTCTCAGGTTTAGAAAAAATCACCCATGCTGAGAATGCGTTTTTCGATGGCGAACAATGGACGCTGGAAGGGGTGTTCGAGGCAAAAATCAACCCAACCGGTGTGGTTCCCTCACGTTTCAGCCGGACACCGTGGGTTTCAGGTGTTAAACCCGAACTTTTGGAATCTGCTGTCACTCGCCCGCCTTATATGTCGCTACGGGCACTTTGGGACCAACTGGAATACCTGCAGCGTAACGGCCTGGATGACGGGGTCTACAGGTCGGCCTTCTGGGAAAAAGTTTTCTATCCGTTTGTCATCATTGCCCTGGTGCTGGCAGGCATGCCTTTTGTCTTCGGGTCCTCCCGGCACCACAATATGGGATCAAGGTTGTTCATCGGTATGACATTGGGTGGTTTATTTATGTTAATCAATAGTGCCGCCCAAAACTTCGCAGTGGCCTATGCGTTACCCTCAGCGCTCAGTGCTGTGTTGCCATCGATCCTGCTTACCGTCGCAGCGATCCTGATGTTGCGCAGGTCGGTATGAATGCTGTGCCAACAGGCGTGTCAGCACTGTTTCCTTGACACCTTTGGGGCCTTGATCAGCACGGTGTGTCCGACAATGTCATGCCAGGCACGCTTTTGCCGATCAAATAGTGCCCACACAAAACCCAGCCCGAAAGCGGCCAGCGAAACACTGGCGGCAAGGAACCGCAACAGGCACCTGGGCCAGGAAATTGTTGCCCTGTCGCTACTGATCAGGTGTACACGCCAGGCGCGCATCCCCACGGTCATGCCCACATAGCGCCAGCACCCGCCAAGGTAGGCGAAGCAAACCAGTAACAGCCACAAGGTGAACCAGAAATCCTGAAAAGCGATCTTTTGCGGATTCCCAAACGGCAATGCCAGCGCTGAAGCCAGCATTAGCAGGCCGAGCAGGATGAAAGCATCATACAACATGGCCAGCAGGCGCCGTGGCAGTGAGCAGTAGTCTGGTATCGGCTGCAGATTTTTTGACGGGATCGATTGCAATATCACGGGTCTCTGATTGAGGCTGCT
>QIKV01000195.1 GCA_003233115.1 Oceanospirillales bacterium | reverse complement strand
GAGTTGCCACCGGAGTCGGAGCTACGAGAGCCGATGAGTGTAACCACACTGCCTGTCGCGCCGGCTCGGGCAATGCCGTACATGGGGTTATGTGGATTATTACCGGTGTCATTATCAGAGCGCGCTGCGATTACTGCACCGTCGACCTCTCCGGGGACGGGCGTCGTATATTTATCGAGGATGCCAAACAACAGGGGGCTGTCTGAATGAAATTTGAGTCCCAGTTGACTGTTGGTGAAGTCGCCGTCACTGCTATTCAGCATGGTGGCGGCAACGCCTGCATCAGGCAACCCGGGAATAATATCGCCGGGCAGGCCCATCTTGTTGTAACCGTTGGTACCCAGAACATCCATCTGTCCATTGGCCTGGCCGACCAGTACATTGGAGCCAGCAAAGTTAGCGCCGCCAGCAAGATCGAAGCAAATGAATGGAATTTTGCCAACACCCAGACCACCCAGAGAGCAGTTGCTGTCAGCCGCTAATGCATTCAGGTCAGGCGATACAGCAGCATAAGCAGCCCGCGGGTTGGAAAACAGGCTGAAGACACTGCCGCCCATAACCGCAGCGGTCCCGGTTAGAAAACCCTGTCGCAGAAAATCGCGACGTGTTACCGGGGCAGAATGGCAACGATGACGCAGTGGTTCATCGACAGTCAGCGGTCTGTGTTTTTTAGTCATAGTGTTTACTCATCTGCCTTGTTTACTGGATAAGCATGGCTGCGCTGCCAAGTGTAGCTGCGCAGGTTGCTTTAACAATTTCCTGGGTACGTGCTGGTGTATCGCAGGTCGGTGATGCGCCGATGGCACATTGCAGCATGCCGGTTATCAGGCTTTCGTAGGTATCGTTGATCAGGGCGGTGTCAAGATCCTGCGTTGCTGGTGAACTCAACATGTCTCGTATCACGGTTTCATCGGGTTGGGTTAGTAAGTTGTTGGCAGGAGTGACCGTGTCGACATTCATCACGGCTGCCAGCAGTGGATTTATGACAGCGTCCCTTTTAACCGCGGTATCAAATGCAGTGCTGGCCGTGCTGTAAGTGAAGCCAGAAAAATAACCGGGATTGGTATCAACCAGCACACTGCAGTAACTCATGGCCAATTGTGCAACCGCCATCTGATGTGACGACAGGAAGGTACTCATATTTTCGACCACGGGCAATTGCTGGCGGTAGGTGTTATAAGTTCCGTTCACATTGGTTTCGGTGGTGGGTATACCGGTCACGGCCGACATGGTGGCATTAATCTCTTCAAAGGTGCGCAGGCCAATGTCCGAAACCGGATCAGCGTCAGCCGGTGTTCCGGGTGTTATAGGGTCGGCTTCGACAAACGGGTTGGTAGCGCTACCCATTTGTTCGAATGTGAGGAAGAATTCATCTGCGTCGGGGCCTTTTTCCAGGGGAATAATGGTGCCCCGGTCTGACAGGAACTGCCCGTTGTTGGTGAAATCGTAACCTGAGTTGGTGTCTACCACCTCGTCCATGTTACCAAAGGCCTGGGCGGTGATGGCTTCTCTTCCATTGATGGCAATTCTCATTCCCTTGATGACGATGGGAGCCGTGGGTACCCAGTTCGGATCAAGATTAATAAACCGGGGTTGATTGAACAGATAGGCATAATTATCGAATTGTTCGACCTGGAACAGGATGTAGCTTTCAGGAATGCCCAGTTGGTCGCCCACAGAGAACAGCATGAAATATTTCTTGCCAACGCCGACAGCAAAGTTCTGGATGATCTGCGCCTGTGTTAAGGCGAGACTGTGGATTGCGGCTAATCTAATCTTACCTTTCCATAGTGCGCCACCGCTGGGTTCATCGCCTATAACAAACGCATAATTAGGATTCCAGTCAATCAGGCTTTGTCCGAAACCCGCCTGCTCGACGTCGCCAGTAAAGATACCGTTGACAAAAATCTGTCGTCCGTTAACGGGATCAAAGTTCATCACAACATGTTGTAATGTCGCCTGTAAATCCTGATCAGCATCATCCGTGGTCAGAGCCGGTGTGCCATTGCCGCTGCCAGGGAGTTCGGTACGATTTAAAAATGTGTAGTTGTAAAGGTCTTGCTCTATGGTGAAATTACGCGGGCCACCACCGGCAGAATAGCTGATAATCGATGCATCTTCCTGTGAGACATTGCCGGGAACCAGCCAGGCTTCTATAGAGTATTCACCCGTGACTCTAATAAGGTCGTAGAGTTTTTTACTGCTGGCGGTAGAACCCTGTGCTTTACCATTGATAATCTCAATGCCATCGCCCAGTACCCAGTCGACAGCACCTGAAAAGGTCAGGTCAATCGCTGGATTGACGCCGCTGGTGTCAAAAGTTACGCCGCCGTTGCCTGTGCTGAATTCCCACAGTGCGATGGTATTGGATTCGTATCGGTTGCCACCACTGGCAATCGTGGCGTCAGCTAAATTGAGTGCTTTGCTGGTAATCAGTGCCGGGTCTACCTGGGTTGGCACGATAGCGCCAGCCATCTGGCTGATTTGATTTTCAATTGCCTGTGCATCGTTTTCGCAGGTGTTGGTCCAGCAGTTGTGCGATTCTTCGCGCAGGCGAATCACCAGTCGGGAATCGGCGGGGCTATCAAGATTTATTTTTGATTTGACTGCGCCGTAAGCACTGTTGACATCGTCGCTGGCAAAAAATGGCGAGATGGGGGTGATGGCTGTTTCTGCATGACAATCGTTACAACTTCCCGCGCCGGTAAGCAGTGGGTAAAGCGTGTTTGCAAAACTGTTTGCGCCATTATCCTGCGCAGTGGGCGGAAAGTTTTTACTGGCACCCGGCTCTTTAATGGGTGGTACGTTCAAAACGATTTGTCGACCCGAAGCATTCGCATTGCCACCTTGCCAGAGCGCGATATATCCTTCGATAATGGTGGCGCAGGCGTTGGGATCAGCTACCCAGCAATTGTGATCAGCAGCGACTCTTTGAACGATCGGTGAATTAGCGAAGTTGGTCAGATCAATCAGTGGCAGAGTCGCAGCGTAGGCCGTATTAACATTGCTTTTATCCACAAAATCAGCTGGCGCACTACCGTCGCCCCCGTGACATTGCCCGCAGCGATTATCCGCGCTCAGGTTGTCCCAGAAATTGAGTTTAAACGCCTGTATATCGCCTGTCGCGGGAGCAGGGCCGGTGTAAATCCCGGCACTACCGCTGTTATTCTGAACCGCTCCGCTAGATTCTGTCGTTGTGCTGTCGCCACAGGCGGATAACGTGAGTAAGCTAAAAAT
>QIKV01000094.1 GCA_003233115.1 Oceanospirillales bacterium | reverse complement strand
TTATCTTGAGGGCCTGATTGGCTGCATTTTGGGCCAGATCGTAGTAAGCACCTTCATCTACCTCGGTGTCATAAGCCGGAATGTTGGCGTATGCAATGGCGAGGTTGGACCAGGCGCGATGGAACAACGGATCCAGTTCCAGCGCTTTTTTAAACAGGCGCACAGATTCATGCAGGCTTTCAATAGATCTGAGCCGCCAGAAATGACGCCCCTGTAAATAGAGTTGATAGGCTTCGGCATTGTTTGTCAGTTCGACACTGGCAGAGGCGATTACTTCTCCCCCCAGTTGTACCTTCATGGCATCGATGATTTTGGCGGTGATCTCATCCTGGATCTTGAAAATATCATCCAGCGAGCCGTTATAGGTTTCGGACCACAGATGTACGTCGGCTTTGACATCAATTAATTGAGCAGTCACACGCACCTTCTGGCCGGACGTTCTGATACTGCCTTCCAGCACCGTGGTCACGCCCAGGCGTGCCGCAATAGCGGGAATATCAAGGTCTTCATCAATCAGTGAGAATGCGGAGGTCCGGGAGGCGACTTTCAGACCATCGAGTTTGACCAGGGCATTGAGCAACTCCTCGGCGATACCCTCGCCAAAGTAAGCCTGATCCTGGGCCGCACTCATATCCCGGAAAGGCAGTACCGCGATGGATTTGGTGGCCTCAGCAGCGTCTGTTTGTTGGGTTCCCGGTTGAGTATCTTCTGAATGGGCTGCATTTTTTGCGGGTGTTGTGTTATCGGTTTCCCGGAACCTGTCAGTCAACAGAAAAACCACCAGCACCAGAAGTATGACAATAATGCCGCGGTTAAGCTGCTTACCGGTTTCACTGGTCACGGAGGTATCACGATCGACATGCTTTTCAAGCTTGATACCATCCGGCGTTACCTCGAAAGCCCAGGCAATGATAATGGCGATTGGGAAGCCCACCGCCAGCGCCAGCATGAATACCTGCATCACCCAATCGGGCGAGTTAATGTTCTCCAGCACCAGGTCGACGATTTGCATTAACAACCAGGCGGCGATGGCATAGGCGAACCCTACGCGGAATACATTGCGGCGGCTTGTTTATTTCCCCGGCAAGTTTTTTGAAACCGATAACTTCTATCTCATTGCCAATGGGGTAGCGGTCGTTGCCGGGGTATACCAGCAACTTTCGATCGGGCTGCAGGTCTTCACAGGCGCTGTGAAAGCCTCGGGTGACTTTTGGTTTCAGACTGCGCTTTATCTCAATGGCCCAGGTGTGGCTGCCGGGCAACTCCACTACCAGATCAATTTCGGCACCACCCGATGAACGATAAAAACTTGTTTGGGCCTGTGGCGATAGCATTAACAGGAGGTTCTCGACTACAAAACCCTCCCAACTGGCACCCAGTACCGGGTGGCCCAACAAAACCTCCAGGTCCGGGATATTCAGCAGGGCGTGCACGAGGCCGGAATCCCGGATCAGAATTTTTGGTGATTTCGTCAGGCGTTTGCCGCTATTGCCATGCCAGGGGGATAAGCGCCTGACCAGCAACAGGTCGACTAACAGGTCCAGGTAGCGATTGATGGTCTTATTGTCTACGTCCAGCCCTCTGGCCAGCGCGGCGGCATTTAGCAATCCACCCTGAACGTGGGCCAGCATGGTCCAGAAACGTCGCAGGGTTTCTACCGGTATACGCGGCCCAAACTGGGGTATGTCCCGCTCCAGGTAACTGCGGATGAAGTTCTTGCGCCAGTTGAGGCTTTTGTGGTCACTTTTGGCGGTCAGGCTGTTTGGAAACCCGCCTCTCAGCCATAGTTGGTCGGTGTCTTCGACCTCTGTGACATCGAAGGGACCCAGTTCGACATAAGCAATCCTTCCAGCCAGGCTTTCACTGGACTGCTGCATCAAATCGAGCGAGGCCGAGCCGAGTAGCAAATACTGGCCACTGGTTTTTCCCGCGCGGCGGGCTTTGTCGATCAGGCCGCGTAATGTTCTGAACAAACCAGGCAGCCGGTGTATTTCATCCAGTATTACCAGCTTGTCCTGGTGTGAAGACAAGTACAACTCAGGCTCGGACAACTTGTTGCGATCTGTATCAGACTCGAGATCCAGGTAAATTGACGGACGGGTTCTGGCAAGCTCATGTGCGAGCGTGGTTTTACCTGCCTGACGTGGGCCAAGCAGGGCCACGGCCGGTGATTGATCCAGCTGATCGAGCAGGTATTGATATGTTCTTCGTTTAATCATCCGTGTAATTATGGACTATCAGTCCAATATCGCAATGTTAATATATAACCATGTTGGTTGATGTTCAAAAAATTCTTCATGGCAGGAGATTCATTTTTCGAAGCAGGGTCTGGAAACTGGGGTCGGTACAAGTACATCCACATCCACGATTTGCAACAACAGCCAGGATGCCACCAGGTAGGCGACGCCTACACGGATGACATTCCTGCGTTTGAGTTCTTTAAAAAAGCTCATCTGGCCAGCTCCCCGTTCCAGTAACCAATCTGCTTATAAGGCCCAAGCTGGCGGCGGGTTTCCACCAATTCTGACAAACCTGGCTGTTGCCAGAATGCGAGCCATTCTGAGTCTTCAGAAATTTGCTCCGGAAGGTAAAAGAAATCCGGCCAGACCAAACTAAATTCCTTCGCCTGACTGGACTTCTCAAGAAATGGCAGGGCGGCATCGACGCCGTCCAGCGCCAGTGCAAAAAAAGCAGTGATGGCGTAGGAAAAGAAATCATTACCCAGCTCAGCTTGCTGTATCCTTTCATTCAGCTTTATGCGAAGGTTTTCGCGATCACCCCGATAGTAGTAGTAGAGGCTCCACCAGGTGTTTACATAGCCTGCATCGGCACCCAGCTCGGTGGTTGAAAAATCGATCAGTTTACGGGCGGTTTCGAAGTCTCTGCTAATGATCGTTGTGAATATCAGCGGTTCTTGCCGATCATAAGAGTCCGGTGCCAGCCTGGCAGAGGTGCGTGCGGGTACCAGCGCTGCTTCGGTGCGGTTCAGGATATTGTAAAGCGAGGCCAGATCCGAATAATTGACCGCTGCGAGCGGGTCCAGCTCAAGCGCACGTTGCTCCATGATTTCAGCATTCTTGAAGTCGCCGATCATGGCCAGAAAATCACCGTACAGGTTAACGACTTCAGCATTATTGGGTGCCAGTTCGAACGATTTTTCAAAGCTTTTCCGGGCGTCGGATATCTCCTGGTTCAGGTGCCCCTGTATGCGTCCCAACGCCGTGTAGGCCTCGGCATTGTCCGGGTCAAGCTGAATGGCCATGCGGGCCGCTTGCATAGCAGCGCTGCCGGCTTCTGTGGCCGACAACTTGACGCTGTAAGCGGGAATAAGGCCGTATGTAAATGCCATGCCTGACCACGCCTTGGCAAACTGTGGGTCGAGATCAATGGCCTGCTTAAACAGGCGGATGGCTTGCAGCAAATTGTCACCACCGCGTTGAGCCAGCAGATAGCGTGCCTTCAGGAACGACTGGTAGGCTTGCAGATTCACAGTGGGCTGGTCGTTGTTTTGTTCGGCGCTGGCACCGAGTTCTACTTCAAGTGCTTCAATGATGGCCGTTGAGATATCGTCCTGAATGGCGAAAATATCGTCTATTTCACGATCAAAGGTTTGCGACCAGAGATGAAAACCGCTGTCGACCCTGATCAGTTGGGCTGTGATGCGCAAGCGGTTGCCGGATTTGCGTACGCTGCCTTCGAGCACATTGGCTACCTTCAGTTGCCGACCGATCTCGGCGATATCCAGGCTCTTGCCTTTGAACTGGAATGCGGAGGTCCGTGCTGCCACCTGCAGCTTGGGATTCTGGGCGAGGCGGTTGAGCAATTCTTCTGCCAAGCCGTCCGAGAAATACTCCTGCTCGGGGTCGGAGGACATGTTGACGAAAGGCAGAACAGCAATGGATTGAATGTCACTGCCAGAACTGGCATCTGCAGTTTTCGCAAGTTCGGCATTGTTGACGGCTGAAGATGGCGTATCTTCATTCAATATAAATTTATCTGTGAGCAGCAATACGACCGCAACGGCCAGAAAGATGATGATGGTGCGGTCCAGCCTGTGCCCGGTGCTGGGGGTGAGGGAGTCACTCCGGTCAATCTCGGATTCAAGCTTGATACCCTCCGGCGTCATTTCAAATATCCAGGAGAAAATCAATACCAACGGCAGCCCGGCCACCCCGGCGATGAAAAACACCTGCATCACCCAATTAGGAGCAGAAATGATATCAAGGGCAAAATCGATGGCTTGCAGCAACACCCAGACGATCACCACGTAAGCAATGCCCATGCGGAACACGTTGCGGCGTTTTAAT
>QIKV01000132.1 GCA_003233115.1 Oceanospirillales bacterium | reverse complement strand
TTTTGTGCAATCAAATGATGGGGCGAAAATCTGTGCGCAACTGGGCCATTCAGGTCCGAAGGGCGCCACTAAAATCCTGTCAGATGGTGCGGACAAACCACTGGATGAAGGTGCCTGGGAAGTCATGGCACCGTCACCGATAGCCTGGTTGCCGGAGAACCAGGTGCCGAGGGAAATGACCCGGCAAGATATGGATCAGGTGCGTGACGAATTTGTCGCTGCCGCAAAGCGGGCGGAGGCCTGCGGTTTCGATATGCTGGAGATGCATTTTGCGCATGGCTACCTGATGTCCTCATTCCTGTCGCCACTGACCAACAAACGCAGTGACGAATATGGCGGCAGTCTGGAAAACCGCTTGCGTTTCCCGCTTGAGGTGTTTGTGGCCGTGCGGGAAATATGGCCGCAATATAAACCGATGTCGGTGCGCATTTCCGCGACGGACTGGGTCGAAGGTGCGCTTGATGGTGATGATGCGGTACAGATCGCGACTGCATTCGCCGCTGCCGGCGTCGATATCATGGATATCTCTGCGGGCGGAACCAGCACAGCCGCCCGGCCCGTGTACGGGCGCAT
Source organism: Oceanospirillales bacterium (assembly GCA_003233115.1). Taxonomy (GTDB): domain Bacteria; phylum Pseudomonadota; class Gammaproteobacteria; order Xanthomonadales; family SZUA-36; genus SZUA-36. The sequence goes on along the minus strand of QIKV01000132.1, from coordinate 3,154 downwards.
GTTTCAGACGCCGTTGAGCGATCAGGTCAGGCAGGAGGCGGGTGTGGCAACCATGGCGGTGGGAAATATCTACGCGACCGACCACGTTAACAGCATCATTGCTGCGGGGCGCGCCGACTTGTGCTGCCTGGCCCGGCCGCATCTTGCTGATCCGTACTGGACACTGCATGCGGCCGCACAACTTGCTTATAAAGGTCAGCAATGGCCAGTGCAGTACCTGTCCGGGCGCAGCCAGTACGAACGCAATCTTGCCCGTGCAGCAGAAATGGTTCTTAACGCTTAAGGGTCTGGACGTGGGGAAAAATAATGTCTGGTAAAGTACAAACAGCGATAGACAAACTGGAGCAGGCACCGCGCAGAAAGATGGCTTTGCGAATCTGGTTGCGCTTGCTGACTTCATCGCAGTTGATCGAAAAGCTGGTACGCAGCCGCTTCCGAACCGAGTTTGATACCACCCTGCCCCGCTTCGATGTAATGGCTGCGCTGGCGCGCGAACCGAAGGGACAGACGATGGGTGATGTGTCTCGCTGGCTGCTGGTTTCAAGCGGCAACATCACGGGCATCATTTCGCGTCTTGAAGAAGATGGGCTGGTCACACGCACGCGCAGCGCCGATGATCGACGCACCCATTTGGTACGACTCAGCCGTAAAGGAAGGGCAGAATTTCAGCGCATGTCCCTGGCGCATGAGCAATGGATAAGAAATCTGCTGTCAGGCATGAGCAGGCGGGAAATGGCAACGCTCGATGAATTATTAATCAAGGTCAAAGTTTCGCTGGCGAAGGAGGAATCTGCATGACCATCAAAGCCGAGCATTTTGATTGGCAACAGGACGGCGACGTTGGTTTGGTGACGCTCAACCGGCCTGACCGGAAGAACCCGCTGACATTTGAATCCTACGCAGAGCTGCGTGATACCTTTCGTGGCCTCTGTGGTGATGATTCAGTTAAGGCGGTTGTAATTTCCGGCCAGGGTGGAAACTTCTGTTCCGGTGGTGATGTACATGAAATTATCGGACCACTGACTAAAATGGATATGGGTGGTTTACTGGACTTTACCCGCATGACAGGTGACCTGATCAAAGCGATACGCAACTGCCCGCAGCCGGTCATTGCTGCGATTGACGGTGTCTGTGTCGGTGCCGGCGCAGCGGTTGCGATGGCTGCGGATATGCGCTTTGGCACCGCGCAAAGCAAAACGGCATTCCTGTTTACCCGTGTTGGCCTGGCAGGGTGTGATATGGGTGCCTGCGCAATGTTGCCGAGATTGATTGGTCAGGGCAGGGCGTCGGAACTGTTGTTTACCGGTCGTTCAATGTCGGGTGATGAGGCATTTAACTGGGGCTTTTTTAACCGGCTGTGTGAGCCGGAAGCGCTCAATGAACAAGCTGCTGCTATGGCACACCGCCTGGCGGATGGCCCCAACTTTGCGCATGGGATAACCAAGAATCAACTGAATGTTGAATGGGATATGCCGCTCGATACCGCGATCGAAGCGGAAGCACAGGCACAGGCGATTTGCATGCAGACCGAGGATTTCAAACGAGCCTACCGCGCATTCGTGGCCAGGCAAAGACCGGTATTTAAAGGTAACTGATGCCTGATTCCAGTTATCTTGAGTGGCCGTTTCTGCAGGCGTCCCATCGCAGACTCAAAGCCGAACTTGACCTTTGGTGTGAGGCAAATTCCGCTTTGCTGGAACCGCAGCCTGAAGGGCAGCAGGCAGACCTTGATGCAGCCTGTCGTGGACTGGTAAAGCTGCTCGGCGAAGGCGGGTGGCTGGTACATACAGTGCCGAACACGGCTGATGACGTGAATCAGCGGTTGGATGTGCGCAGCCTGTGCCTGCTGCGGGAAACACTTGCCTACCATTCAGGTTTGGCTGATTTCTGTTTTGCAATGCAAGGGCTCGGAAGTGGCCCGGTCAGTTTGTTCGGCAGTCCGGCACTTAGGTCGGAATGGCTCCAGGGTGTGGCATCCGGCCGCAACATCGCTGCGTTTGCCTTGTCCGAGAAGCAGGCGGGTTCCGATGTCAGCGCCATAGCGACACGTGCTGAGCGTGACGGCGACCATTACATCCTGAATGGTGAAAAGACCTGGATTTCCAATGCCGGGATCGCCGATTTTTATACCGTATTTGCACGCACCGGTGAAGCACCGGGTGCCAGGGGTTTAAGTGCATTTGTGTTGGCGGCCGATACCCCCGGTCTGACTGTCAGCGAGCGCATCGACCTCATCGCACCGCATCCGCTGGGAACGATCGTGTTTGAAAACTGCAGAATTCCTGCCAGCCAGATGCTGGGCGAGCCTGGCCGGGGCTTCCAGGTCGCGATGGCAACACTGGATGTTTTTCGAACCACGGTTGCTGCCGCCGCGTTGGGTTTTGCCCGTCGTGCCTGTGATGAGACTTTGGCTCACGTACTGAACAGGGAACTATTCGGCGCACCACTGGCCGATTTACAGATGACCCAGGCATCGGTTGCGGATATGGCACTGGCTGTCGATACCAGCGCATTGCTGGTCTATCGCTCAGCCTGGGCCAAAGATGGCGGCCAGCAACGGGTCACGCGGGAAGCGGCGAGCAGGTTATTGATCGCGCAGTGCAACTGTTTGGAGGGCTGGGTGTGACATCCGGTCATGTGGCGGAACGCCTGTACCGTGAAATACGGGCGTTGCGAATTTATGAAGGTGCCAGTGAAGTACAAAAAGTCATCATTGCCCGCAACGAATACAAACGCTTTGGAAAATAGCCAGGGCGCACGGAGGTTACAACATGTCTCAGAAAATACTCCTGCCACATGGTTGGTCGCGACCACATGGCTATTCCAATGGCATAGCCGCCGAGGGCCGGATGGTTTTCGTGGCCGGGATGATAGGTTGGGATGAGTCTCACGTCATTCGCACGGACAGCATGGCCGGTCAAGTCGAGCAGACACTGAAAAACACCGTTGCCGTACTGGCCGAAGCGGATGCTGAACCCAGGCATATTGTCAGAATGACCTGGTACATCACCAGTCGCGATGCGTATCTGGATGAAATAAAGGACATTGGTAGAATCTGGCGGGAGGTGATTGGCAAACACTATCCGGCGATGGCGGTGGTACAGGTTTCGGCCCTGATTGAAAGCTCAGCCCGGGTTGAGATTGAAACCACTGC
>QIKV01000067.1 GCA_003233115.1 Oceanospirillales bacterium | reverse complement strand
TTTCAATGGACAGATCAGGAGAGCCGGTTTTCAGGCCTGCAGACAGCTGTACTCAACCATATTACCGACGAGCTCGATCACCTGCATGAAGATCATAATGTTCAGATGGCTGACATCAGCGAACTATTAATACCGTTTGGTGGCCGACTCAATGGTGATCTTGGCCGGGTAAACTACCTTGGGCGATGTAATATCAGAAAGCAGGCAGGCATCCATCTCGTTGTTCCTGGCCAGCAGGGATCGGTAACCATCCTGCTCATGCCGGGTGAATATGTTGATGCAGAAATGGTTGTCAGTTCATCCCGTTTTTCAGGCCGTATCATACCAACAGACTATGGCAGTATTGCTGTCGTTGGTGAACACGGTGAAGCACTTGAGCGTATTTCTAATAGCATCATCAGTACTATCCGTTGGACGACCTGAGCAAGTAAACAACCCCGCAGCAAGCTGACGGGATATTCACAAGGTGCGAATTTATTCGCACAAGAAGGTTTCGATGGATTCTTCTTTTGTTCGAATGAATTCGAACCTACATAATTCACACAGCAAGCTGTGGGGAATTAAACCCAAAGAGATTAAAAACAACTCATTCACAGGTTTACTCTGATGCACGCCATTACTGCTGTTTTGGCCGTCACTAACCTGACCTTTGCCGGTAGGCTGCCATAACCAATGAGACTACAAAAGTATTCGGATTTTTATATAAAAACGATACACCCGTAGGTTGGGGTGACGCCAGGAACCCCAACAATCAACAAGTTACTATGCATCAACGTTGGGGTTCGTTCCTCACCCCAACCTACAATTCGATTCTTTCGCAGTCTCAACGGGCATTGCGCCGGATGTCTGGCGTATCGCGTGAATTCACATGTGGTGCAATGCCCGTTGGTTATTGCATCACCCTACAGAGCTTACGCGGTTAACTCTTCACGCCGCCAAGCTGATCAACAATTTTATCTGCCACCCGGAAAGCGTTGGCATAAATCGTCCAGGTAAAAGGCGCGCTGCCTGCGCTCGGCATAAAACTACCGTCACTGACGTAGAGGTTCTCCACATCGTGCGCCCTGCAATCAGCATTCAGCACTGAAGACCTGGGGTCATTTCCGAAGCGGCAGGTACCCGCCACCAGGTTGGTCGGTGGTGTGCCAACAGCAAAGGAAACCACGCCCTCTGCTCCCATTGCTCTAAGTACCTCGGCACCTTTGGAAGCAAGATACCAGCCAACCTGCAGGTTGCGCACGTGAAAACCGGTACGCACCCTGGATACTGGCAAGCCCCATTTATCTTTTATCTGCGGATCGAGACTGATGTGACAATCGTCTACCGGCAACCAGTCACAGAATGCCTCTATCTTGACATGCAGACCATCACCGAAATGTGACTCCAGGCGACGCTTTAATGGTTTGCCCCAGACCAGGCTACCGCTGCCGCGTATCTGACGTGCGGCTCTGGGTACTGGATTGGGATGTATGTGAACGAAATCGATGGTGCCGCCTTTTTGTTTTGGACCGAACGTCTTGTCATCAATCACATACCAGTCCTGCAGTGCACGATTAATGAAGGGACCGACGTCATGTGCCTCAGCGGCCTGTTTTTTAAAAACGGCATACGGAAGTTTTCCTGATCCGGAGCCACCCCCGGCAAACAGAAGGTTCTTACCCACCAGGTTGTTTGCATTGGCGAGGCCGTTTTTGTGTTTCGGCCCCGGCGAGTTAAGTAACAAACGAGCACTCTCGATGGCCTGGCAGGCCACCACGTATATTTTCGCATCGACACGCTGTTTTGTTCCATTTTCATCCCGGTATTCAACCGCCTCCACCTGGCCTTTCTGGTCACTGAGCAGGCGGCTGACCATGGCATGTGCCCGGATCTGGCAACGCCCGGTGGCCACAGCGCGGTTTAACAAAGCAACGCGTGAACTGCTCTTTGCACCTGTTGAACAACCGTAGGAACCGCAATAACCGCTGTAACTGCAGCCTCCCCTGCCCGGTGCAGACTCGGGGGCAGCCTGGGGCAGAATGGCGCGTGGCGTGGGAAAAGGATGCATGCCCAGCTTTTCACAGGCTTTGTCAATGTGCGCTGCTATCGGGTGTTCGCGCAGTGGCGGGTAGGGAAAATCCTTGCTGCTGCGTGGCTCGGCATGTGGATGATCCATGACCCGCCCGGACACACCAACCACCCTCTCTACTTTGTCGTAATAGGGCTCAAGCTCATCATAATCAATCGGCCAGTCCGCCATGTTAGCGCCTTCAATTGGCCCGAAGGTAGATAGCAATTTGAAGTCCACGGGTTTCAGCCGATGGAAATACCCGCTCATAAAATTAGATGAACCACCGACACAGTTACCATTCCAGAAATTCAGGTTAGAACGGTATGTCGGTGCGCTGTGCCAGTTGCCGTCGTCATCTTCCTGTTCAGCCACCTGCGGTTCTTCATGCAGATTCGAGGTATAGGTCTTGCGCAGGCAGCAGGCCAGCTCGTCCTTGAAAAAATCCTGGTCGGTAAACCACGGGCCTTTTTCGAGTACCACCACCGAATAACCGGCTTCAGCAAGAGTCAGCGCAACCGGACCGGCACCGGCACCACTGCCGATCACACACACATCGAAGTCAGCGCTCATGACATACCGGGTGCCAATTATGGATGGGCGATTCGCGGCTAAAGCCGCTCCTACAGGTTAACAATCTTCGTAGGAGCGGCTTTAGCCGCGAATCACCTGAAGCTCGAACAAATTTCATACCTGCTCCAGCTTCCAGTAAACCTTGTCTGCTGTTGGCCGTGGAAAACCCGGCCGATGACCCAGCCACTTCCAGCCTACCCCGTTCGGATTGCCGCCATAGACCGGATCGGTCAACAGGGCTTCGAAGATGTAACCCAGGAGTTCAGTAATCCATTTCCTGCCGACGCTGTCTGACTCAAATTCTCGCAAGCTGGTTTCTTTTTGTTCTTCTGTAAGGCCGTCAAACTGTTTGCCAAACCTACTTTGAACCAGTATTTCAAATTTGGTCGTACCGTCAATAATAAATTTTCTGCCGGCAGCTTCGAGCGTTTTATCCGAAAGTACAAAATGCAGATAGTGGGCTGCATGGATATCAGCCGCACCGGGGGAATTATCTTCTGCGGGTAACAGGTGTTCCTGTACTGCAACGATAGTTCGCCATTGCTGTCCGTCCAGCCCACCACCTTCGGGTAAACCCTCGAGCTGACTGGACGACATCGCTGCCAAACGGCTGGCCCATGACGACGAGATCGCCACACCCAGTCCCGCGGTGCGCAATAGAAATGTTCTTCTTTTCATAGCTCATCCCTATATAGTGGGTAACTATCATTATTGGCCACAGAGGTCACAGAGAACACAGAG
>QIKV01000207.1 GCA_003233115.1 Oceanospirillales bacterium | reverse complement strand
GGCGTTTTTACATAGCCGGGCGCCACTGCATTAACCGTGATGTTTTTTTCCGCCATTTCCAGGGCCACGGTCTTGGTCAGTCCGGCGATACCGTGCTTGGCTGCGACATAGGCGCTCTTGAAAGGCGAGGCCACCAATGCGTGTGTAGAGGCTATATTGACCACCCTGCCCCAACCGGATTCAACCATGTGGGGCAGGGCAGTGCGCATGGTGTGAAAAGCGGAAGACAGGTTGATGGCGAGAATGTCGTTCCACTTTTCGACCGGAAAGGATTCAATCGGGGAGACGTGTTGGATGCCGGCATTATTGATCAGGATATCAAGTTGCCCGAAGCGCTCGATGGCCGTTGTGATCATTGTCTCGATCTGTGCCGGCTCGCGCATGTCGGCAGCTGAATGCACGACCTTTACCGTGCCGGCGCCGGCCAGATCCGCGCACAGGGCTGCAATATCGGCGGGATCCCCGAAGCCGTTGATGGTCAGGTTGCAGCCGCCTGCGGCCAGTGCCCTGGCGATGCCTGACCCGATGCCCGAAGTGGACCCGGTCACCAGCGCGTATTTACCCTGGAATGGTTTCTCAATAGTGGCCATTCAGCCCTCCCAATCCTGTTCCACCCATCTGGCAGCCAGGAAAAACAATGCCGAGGCGATGATATAAAAGCCAGTGCCGGCCAAAATGGAATAACGTAATGATTCATCGCCAAACTGGACTGCAAGCGTATCTGATAACAAGCCGATTGCAAACGTGCCAAGGCCGATTCCGATCAGGTTATTGATGAACAGGAATACGGCTGATGCGGTCGCGCGCATGTTGGGTTGCACAAGATGTTGGATAACCGCGATAACCGGCCCTAACCAAATCAGGCCCAGGGCCGTGGGCACCAGCAGCACAATAAAGGTCAACAGCATTGAATTCGACATGATGGCGATGATGTAGAACGGCACGGTTGCCAGAAAAGCAATCGCGGGTATGGTCAGATAGCGCGTACGATGTGTGTGGCCAAAACGATCCCCCAGCCAGCCGCCGGCCCAGATTCCTGCCAGGCCGCCTACCAGGAGTACTGCACCAAAATACAGTGATGCATCCAGCAAGCTTAGCTCAAAGCTGCGCACAAAAAACGAAGGTAGCCAAAAGAACATGCCATAGCCCATCATCGAGGAACTGGACGCACCCAGCGACACTGCCCAGAAACTGGGCTTGCGCCACAAGGTGCGCAAGATGGTTTTTATGCCGGGCGGTGCAGTATCCTGCCGCTGCCGATCAAATCGGCCGCGTGGCGGTTCCTTGATGGTGAGCCTGAATAGCGGTGCCAGCAGGATGCCGACCAGGCCAACAATAAAAAACGCCACCCGCCACTCCAGCAGGCTGGCAACCACGCCACCGAAGACGATCCCTATGGCACTGCCAATCGGGATACCGAAGGAATAAATACTCAGGGCCCGCGCGCGTTGGGCGGGTGGAAAAAAGTCTGCAATCAGGGAATAGGCCGGTGCCACGCCGCCTGCCTCGCCGATGCCGACGCCAAGGCGGGCAGTAAACAGTTGCCAGAAATTCATGGCCAGCCCGGATGCGGCCGTCATCACACTCCAGACAGCCAGTGCGACAGTCATGATCCATGTGCGGCTAAAACGGTCAGCGAGCAGTGCCACCGGGATACCAAGCCCGGTGTAGAACAGTGCAAAAGCCAGTCCGCCCATCAGGCCAAGCTCGGTGTCGCTCAGGCCCAGGTCCGCCTTGATTGGCACGGCCAGAATGCCGATGATTTGGCGGTCCATGAAGTTGAACGTGTAAACCAGTACCAGGATAAACAGGACATAAGCCCGGTGTTCCTGAGCAGGGCTTGTGGTCTTCAGGGGGGTGTTCCTCATTTATTCTCAGGTCCGGTTTTTGGTGATCATACACTGTTGGAAAAACGGCGCAGTAAGACTGCGCCGTTTTTCAGTTCAGCTGACTGAGAGATCAGAACCAGTTGTACTGCACAACCGCACTGATCTGCCTTGGGTTACCATAAAAGGCAGTCACGCTGCCTTCAAGTCCCAGGGTAGGAAAAAAGTAACCGGCAACTTTGTATTTTTCATCGGTCAGGTTTTTGCCGTGCAGGCCAACCTGCCACTGGCCGCTGTCATCTGTCCAGACAACACTCAGATCCCACAATGTATAGGCTTTCTGATCCAGGAACGGGTTTGGTGATTCAAATTGACTGGTTTTGTCGCGGTAGGAGAGCGCCGTGAAGAAGGAAAGTTCGCCGTCTGTGTCAAACAGGCTCACCGGCGTTGCATAGCTCAGTGTGCCACTGGCGGTCCACTTGGGGGTGTTTTGGAACACCCGTTCCTTAGCCACATCCTTGCCGAATGGATCAATAAACTCATTAAATTTTGCATGGATGTAGCCGATTGCCCAGCGTAAATTCAGACTGGCACCCGGGCGACCCAAATCCTGGGCGAGGATTGCCATTCCTTCCCACTCTACACCTGAAATATTTGCATCGGCTGCGTTGGAGGTGATGCCGATAAAGGTGTCGTTATTGCCGTCTCCAGTGGAGTCAAAGCCAACGGAACCGGGAATCTGTACATTTTTATAATCTGCAAAAAATACGGCCAGACTGGAGGTCATGCGACCACCCCAGAGGGTAGATTTCAGGCCGATTTCATAGGAGTTGACCTGTTCAGGTTGAAACAACATAAAGTTGAAAACTTCTTCCTGGCTGACTACCCCATCCCCATCGATGTCCGGGGCAGCGGTGGTCAGGCCGCGAGGATCAAAACCGCCACCCTTGAACCCTTCGCTATAACTGAAGTACAGGTTTTGATCTTCATTCGGGTGCCAACTGATGGATACACGCGGGGAGAAGTTAGTGAAGGTTTTGGAACCCGTGAAATTTGACGTGGTTGCAATGGGGACCCCAACGCCGCCAAAGATGGGCGAGGTTCCAAAAATTTTGGTCTGTCGCAGAATCGTTGAGCTGCGTTTGTCCGTGGTGTAGCGACCACCCAAAGAGACGCTGATGGTGTCGGTCCAGTCAAAGGTGACATCGGTAAATAATGACCAGGTCCGGGTATTGACATCTCCGGAAGTGTAGGCGTTCAGACCCGGCAGCCCAATGAGGTTACCCAGGTTGCCCAGGATTACGTCAAATTGGTTGGAGGCGTTGGCATCGAGGTAGTAAAAGCCGGCGACGCCATTCCAGCGGTCGCCACTAAACACGAGTTGTAATTCTTCCGAGAACTGGTCGTTCTTATATACCACCGGTACATCCAGGTCCGCTGATGGCAAACTGTCGAAGTCAATCGGGGACCAGTTTTTATCATCACGTTTGGCCACAATGTTACGTAACTTGATGTTGTCGGTGGCTTGCCACTCGGCCAACAGGGATACGCCTTTTGCCTTGACTGATTGAGTGGGGTTGTTGAGCCCGGCCCTGGTGTCGTATACATTTTTCAGAATCGGCGCTCCGGTGAGCT
>QIKV01000183.1 GCA_003233115.1 Oceanospirillales bacterium | reverse complement strand
CTGGCCGCACTGGCGAACGCACAGGGCACGCCGATCGAACTGGCGGTGCCGGACGCCACGCCTGAGGAGAAGAAAGTTCTGTTGCGCTTCCTTGGCGCAGAGTTGCTCGAAGTCGAGGACGATATGTGCCCGCTGTTCCCGACCGAAGGCGCCCGTGGCGTGATCAAGAGCATGGTTGAAAGCGCGGCGTTCAAAGGCAAGTATGTCAGCCCCAACCAGTACGAGAATGAACTGAATGTCGAGGCGCACTACCGCACGACTGGCCCGGAGATCTGGAACCAGGCGGGTGGGGATATCGACTATTTCTTCGCGGCTTTTGGTACCTGCGGCACGATTACCGGCGTGGGTCGCTACCTGAAAGAGCGTAACCCGGATATCAGGATCATTGGTATTGAGCCCTCCTCAAGAAACCACAAGCTTTCGGGCATCAAGAAAATCACCGATCTGCCGGATGAATTCAAGCCAAAAATCCTCGACTACTCGCTGATCGACGACATTATTGCCGTGAATGACCGCGATGCCTATGAGGCAGGCATTCGCCTGGCCCGTACCGAAGGCATCATGGTCGGGCCGACCACCGGCGCACTGCTCCACGCCGCCCAACAAACCGGTTTGACCGCAAGCGGGCGTGCCGTGGTCATTTCACCGGATGATGCCACCAAGTACATCAGCGACTATGCACGGTACTTGTAAATGATCAGTGAAGAAAATAAAAGCAGAAGGCCGTTGGGTTTACCTGTATTTACCCCCCCTGATCACCGTATGACATTCGTGCAGGTATTAGTATATGCTAAATACCTGATTACCCTATCGGGTGGAAATCAAGGATGACTGCAATGCGGTGTACTGATAGCTTACTGAAATCTTTGGCGGTTGTGATGGTTGCGGGCTTGCTCGCAACGACGGCGATGGCAAGACCGCCGAATGGGTACGATGACTTCGAAATTCCGATCCTGGTACCTGACCAACCGGCTGATCCAGTACCTGAAAAAGGTCTGAAAAGCCTGACGGATGAGCAATGGGGCAGGCAGGAAGTCAGTAGGGTTCTGCGGACTTTCGCCTATGGCGGGCAGGCGACGGATGCACAGATCCGCATGTGGGCGGACATGACACCAAAGGCTGCCATTGCCCAGATGCTGACATTTGCGCCGGTAAATCTGCAGCTTTCGCCGCAGGGGGTGAATGATCCATCAACGCAATATTGCGATTCGCTGGAAAAACTGCAGGAATTCTGGGGCTCCGATGATCCACAGAATCCCATGCGGGTTGCCAACCGGCCCTGGTACCAAACCCTCGACGAGGAAGAAGAGTCCGTCAATCCGGTCAGTCTCTTCCTGACCTGGAGCAGGCTTGCACACACTCCGGGCTGTAATACCTTTGTGCACAAACTCGCGTTTTACATCACTAACTACCACGCCTCCATACATATCCAAAACAGTGGCCCCACGCTGATTCGGTCTTACTATGATGACGTGGTCCAGGCCCTGGCCGCGGGTGCTGATTTCGTAGACTTGATGACACTGGCAGCGAGTCACGGGGCCCTCGCCCGTGCCTATGGACACATGGACAATTTTTTCGATGAGAATGGTGAATACCAGGGCACCGATGATTTTGCACGTGAATATTTCCAGTTGCTGTTCGCTATCAAGGGTACATCGGAAAATGTTGACTATCACGAAAACGTCACCATCGAACACAATGCCTGGCTCCTGACCGGTATGGCACTGGATGCACTTCCCAATGCCTGGGGCTCAAGCCGTCGCACTGACTGGCTGGTTGCGCCGATAGTATTCACCAATCATATTGACCCCGCCGGTCGACCTGTCTGGAACCAGGCTGCACACTACCAGGGCCGCAGTGGCACAAGCAGTTGTCTGGAAATTCTGCGGGCAATGATTTGTGGCCGGAATGCCCGGGAGAAGCTGATCGACCTGGGGCGGGTAGCGGGTGCACACCCTGAAAGCATGGCCAATACTCCGCTAAAAATAATCGAATTCTTTGCTGATGACAAACTGACTGAAGAGAAAAAGACAGCACTGCAGAACGCCTGGGCTGGAGTAGATTTTGACCTGCTCAGGTTCTTGCGGGCGTATGCAATATCCACTGCCTTTCACAGCCCTGACACCTTGAAGTTCAACTCTGCATTTGACCGCAACCTGTTGATCCACAATGCCAATCAACTCAGCGCTGAAGAAGCTTATGCAGAAATCTTCGCCGCAGGCCCGACCATACGAATGTATGAACAGGGCGCACTTGTATTCGCACCGATACGTGATGTATTCGGCGGCCAGACCGGAACAGATGCGGCCAACGACAGGTATGTGTTCAAAAAAGCCTGGGATGCAAATGTTCTGGACCCTGAATTCCTGGGTAAAACCCGGGAGTCTTACCGCCTGGTGGATGAAGGCCGGGTAAAAGTATGGCGCAAGGACTGGGGCTCAGTCATTCCCGCTGATAACCGGGGTGAGTACGTGGTTTCAGCAGTGGGTAAATGGCTATGGGAGCGGTTCCTGAATGATGGCGGGCGCAATTACGATGTGATCGCACAAGCCCAGGTCAATGCACTGCTCGCCACCGGCTTTGATTTTGGTGCGGTAGCGGATGAGAGCAACATGGAAGCGGTCTACAGTTCAGCGGAAATCGGTTCCGGTGAGCTGGCTGAATTGAGCAATTCACTGGCTGCCATGACGATGGATTTCCGTACTACTGATGCCAATGAAAGGGTGGGCATGGCGATCAACTTCATTACTGCGCTGCCCTACTCATTCGCCAGCACCGGCCAGACCCAGGGGAAACCATAAATGAGACGCCGGGAATTTATCCAGACATCACTGCTGGCATCCGTTGCTGCAGGTTTGGGCAACAGCCTGTCGGCATACGCCCTGGGTGACAACTGCCCCGTAACCGACCTGCCGCGCAGCCTCGTCAATGTCATGCTTAGGGGCGGCGCTGATCTTCGCTTCCTGTTCATGCCCTCTCCGTCTCACCTGGACAGCACTTACGTGGATATGCTCTGGTCGGCCAGACGGGTATTGTATGACGCCGCTTATAGCAGCTACCAGGAGATGTTCGATAACGAGTATTTGCCCACTGTGGATCAGCGTAACGGCTTTGAGTTTGGCATCTTCAGGCGCTGTGCCTGGCTGCGCTCCGAGTTTGAGGCAGGACGTGTTGCCGTGGTCGCCAACGCTTATTGTTCCCGCAACCGGCGGCACGACCAGTCTATTTTGAATGCCGATGCCGGCATCCCGGGGCTTACTCAATTGAATTACGACCGCGATGGCTGGGGTGGGCGACTGGTGGAGCAGATTAACAACCAGCCGAACGCGGTTGAACTGGGCCAGTCCATCTCCGTATTCAGCAAGGGTTCAACGCCCGGCGCCCGCCTGGACAAGGTGATTCACGCCCAGGATATGCGGGATATGGCTTTAACGGGGGTGGACCCGGAAAGCCCGGCCGGCAGCCGGCGCAATGTGCTGGCACGAGCACTGAATGCCTGGT
>QIKV01000035.1 GCA_003233115.1 Oceanospirillales bacterium | reverse complement strand
AACAGGGGCACGAGGTATTGCCGCTGGATCGGGCTGTGCACCAGGATATCCGTGAACTGCACGTCGGTTTTCTGAATATGATGCCCGATGCCGCGCTGGTGGCGACCGAGCGCCAGTTCATTCGCCTGGTTGGCAATTGCAACCGCATCGCGCAGTTTTATGTCTACCCGTTCTCGCTGCCCGGACTGCCCCGCAGTGAAGCAACCCGGGCGTATATTGAGCGCTATTACTGCAAATTTGCAGATATTAAAAAGCAGGGCCTTGACGCCTTGATCATTACCGGTGCAAATATCGCGAATCCGAGTCTCGAGCAGGAGTCCTTCTGGGAGCCTTTGATGGCGGTTACTCGCTGGGCCAACGACCATGTTGCATCCACGCTGTGCTCCTGCCTGGCGACCCATGCGTTACTCAAATACCTGTATGGCATTGAACGGCAACCCCTGGCGCAGAAGCGCTGGGGCGTTTACAGCCATCGTATCTCCAGTCCGGGGCATCCCCTGCTGCGGGACATCAATACCCGTTTCGATGTACCACATTCACGCCATAACGAAATATCCCGGCAGCAACTGGAAAATGCGGGCCTGACCGTCCTGGCAGAGAGCGAGGCGGGTGGTGTGCACATGGCCGTCAGCCCGGATCAACTGCGCATGATTTATTTCCAGGGTCATCCGGAGTATGACAGGAACAGCTTGCTGAAAGAGTACAAACGGGAAGTGTTGCGTTATATCGCAGGGGATCTGGCGGAACCACCGCCGTTTCCGGAATTCTATTTTTCTGACCAGGCCGCAGCGCTGGCAGAAAAATTGGTTAGCGAACTGGCGAGGGGAAAAGCCAGCGGCCGGTCGGGGCTTGCCGAGCTTGAGGCAAAGTTGGAAACGCAGCTTGATAACACCTGGGGCGACACCGCCAAGGCCGTGGTCAACAACTGGCTGGGACTGGTCTACCAGGTCACCAACCTGGAGCGGACCAGGCAGTTCATGGAAGGTGTAGACCCCCACGATCCATTGCAGCTCAACCCCCGAAGCGAACCGAAAAGCGGCGCTTGACAGGGTAGGGGAATACGTCTGTCTGTTCACCGGCAAGGATGTCGTCTTTCATGCGGTTCCACCAGTCGGGGTCCATCAGTTCAGCATGGTCTTTTTTGAACAATGTGAGATCTGCCTGCCTGGCGAAGAAAAACGGTGCAAATGACTCGGGGAATACATCATTTGGCCCGATTGAATACCAGGGCGTGTCTGAAATCTCGTCTTCGTAAGAATTGGCTGGCGGAATATGGCGGAAGTTACAGTCCGTGATATAAGTGATTTCGTCATAGTCATAAAATACGACACGCCCGGTTCTGGTAACGCCGAAGTTTTTCTTCAGCATGTCGCCAGGGAAGATATTGGCACCGGCAAGATCGCGGATTGCCTGGCCATAATCCCACATCGCGCGGCGGCGCATGGACGGGGAAGCATGTGCCAAATACCGGTCCAGCGGTTCCATGCGCCGCTCGATATAGATATGCCGGATCACCAGTTTGTCGCCCGCGATTTCGAGAGAGTTTGGTGCAGTTGCCCGCAGTTCACCCATTAGCGCAGCGTCTATGCGCTCGAGCGGAATAGCCACATTGGAGTATTCCAGCGTGTCCGCCATCCTGCCCACGCGGTCATGAAACTTGACCAGTTGATATTTTCCCCGCACGTCCTGCCGTGAGGAGGTTTTAGGCGGGTCGAAGTGGTCCCTGATCAGCTTGAATACAAACGGGAACGATGGCAGCGTGAATACCAGCATCACCATGCCGCGCACACCCGGCGCAATCTGGAAATTGTCCTGCGAGTGGCTCAGGTGATATTGCATCTCCCGGTAGAGCAGGGTCTTTGCCTGTTTTTGCAGGCCCAGCATGGCGTACAGATCTACCGGCGACTTGCCGGGCATAATAGAACGCAGGAACCTCACATAGGCAGAAGGCACTTCCATGTCGACCATGAAATACGCGCGCGAGAAACTGAATACGATGGCGACATCCTTGTCGCGCAACAGGGCAGTATCAACAAATATTTTTTTGTCCCCATCCTGCATCAGGGGAATAATCAGGGCCTGCACACGGTCTCCATTGATGGTGCGGCAGACGATATAGGCGGCCTTGTTACGAAAAAATAATGAAGCCAGTACCTGGATCTGGTGGTTCGGCAGTGCTTTCCAGGTCCTGGGTCGGTGTTTCACGATCGTCTGCTCGAGTCGGCGTATATCCCGCTTCAGGTTCTGGAATGGGTTGTCGAGGCCAAACCCGGTCAGAACCTGCAGCAGGCAGCGGCGCAGTCCCTGGGTCGGTGGGTAGTAGCTGCGGTAAGTCGGGCTGGATCCGTCTAAGTGTTCAGTACTCAGTGCCGGTCGCCAGAAGATATTTCTATTATTATAGTAATCTCTATGAAGAACCCTACAAGCAACTGAATTATAGTAAGTTTCAGCACATTCAGACTGAAGGTGGTTCATCAGGATAGTGATATAGGCGGTTTTGACCTCGGGCCACCAGGCGGTATTTTCGGTGGTCGTGGGAAAGTGTGTATTCAGTGTGCTGACAGTCTCGGTGATGCGCTCTTCATAACCGTGTATGCGTTCCTTGCCGGCTGCTGCCACACGTGCCCAGTCAGCGCGTTCAAAACAGGTCTTGGCTTCCACGCTGAATTCCCGGAAGCGCGAATAATGCTTGTTAAAACCCGCAAGAATAGTTTGTGCGATGGCCAGGGGGCTCCTGGCCGAGCGGCTATCAATCTTAGTATCGATTTTCGTCAGGGCGTTATCCATGGCGCTAAAGTATCATTTTTTTGCCGTGGCGCCAGTCCTTCTGCACAAATCCCGGATCCCTGGAGAAATGTTCGGGTTAGCGATTGAGGTACAGGATTTTTCTGGCCAGAATGAAATTTATCAGTAAACCGCAGCCTGTTCCCGCGGCGACACCTAGCCACGGCTGGCTCCGGACCAATTCGAATTGCGCAACCGCCAGCGAATAAACCGCATAATTTACCCCGCCGCCAAGCAGCATGGCGAGCAGGTATTTCAGCCACTCTGCCGGCAATTTGCGTAGCTGGGTTGCAGTGCTCCTAAAGGTGTACAGACGATTCCCTGCCCAAGAAAAAGTTGCCGCTGAGATAAACGAAAAAACCCGCGCCGTATAGAGATCGATACCGCGTGAATGCAGGAAGTAAAGCACGCCCACATCAACAATAAAGGCAAGGCCACCGATTACGCTGAAACGCAGAACCTGGTGCTTGATATGCATCAGTGGCCGCTGAGCCTCACCGCCAGATAGGCGAGACGCTGTGAGAAGACCCGGTACGCGGGCAGAATGCCCTGTAATACGTTCCCGAAGATTCTGCCGACCGTCCCGGTTAAAACACGGTTCCCGAATTGGTGGCCCACTCGATAGGCCCCGGCCCCCGCAGCGTGGGCAATCTGTGCAGTGTCATCGCTGGAATTGTTATCAAACACATAGATATGTGCATGCGGCAACACAGAGCGGAA
>QIKV01000038.1 GCA_003233115.1 Oceanospirillales bacterium | reverse complement strand
CCCGTTCTGCCATCAAGCAGGTCGCCTCCGGTCGCTTTGGCGTAACGACAGAATATCTGGTCAATGCCGATGATATACAGATCAAAATGGCACAGGGTGCCAAACCGGGTGAAGGCGGGCAGTTGCCCGGCCACAAGGTAAATGCAGAAATTGCACGTGTGCGGCACTCAACACAGGGTGTCGGTCTGATTTCACCGCCGCCACATCATGACATCTATTCCATTGAAGACCTTGCACAACTTATCTTTGATCTTAAAAACGTCAATCCTGAGGCACGCATCAGCGTTAAGCTGGTCTCAGAGGTCGGCGTCGGCACGGTAGCCGCCGGGGTCTCCAAGGCCCACGCCGACCATGTTACCATTGCCGGCTACGACGGCGGTACGGGAGCCAGCCCGCTGACCTCGATTAAACATGCCGGCAGCCCATGGGAGATCGGTCTGGCTGAGACACATCAGACGCTCGTAATGAACAGGCTGCGAAATCGTATCGCAGTACAGGTAGATGGCGGTATACGGACGGGTCGTGACGTGGTCATCGGCGCACTACTGGGTGCCGATGAATTTGGTTTTGCCACGGCACCTCTGATCGTCCAGGGCTGCATCATGATGCGCAAGTGTCATCTCAACACCTGCCCGGTGGGCGTCGCCACTCAGGATCCGGAACTGCGCAAGCGTTTTACCGGCAAACCCGAACATTTGGTGAACTACTTCTTCTTCATCGCTGAAGAGATACGTCAGCTAATGGCACAAATGGGCTTCCGCAGGTTCGATGAAATGATTGGCCAGATGGACAGGCTAAGCATGCACAAGGCAATTGACCACTGGAAGGCAGAGGGGCTCGATTATTCCCGCCTGCTGCAAAAACCGGATGCAGCCTTGGCTGAAGATATTTACAACACTACCGCTCAGGATCATGGTCTGGACAAGGTTATCGACAACACCCTAATCAAACAGGCACAGCCCGCCCTAAATAATGGGGAGTGCGTCAATATCGAAATCGATATTCATAACTACAACCGCAGCTTTGGCACCATGCTATCCGGTAAAGTGGCACAAAAATACGGTATGGCTGGTCTGGCGGATGACTGCATACATATCCGGGCCAAAGGTACGGCAGGCCAGAGTCTGGGGGCCTTCCTCGCTCGCGGTGTAACGATAGAACTATCGGGCGAAGGCAATGACTATGTCGGCAAAGGTCTCAGCGGTGGCCGTATTATCATCTATCCGCCAGCGGAATCACCAATAGCGGCAGAGGAGAATATTATCGTCGGCAATACGGTCATGTACGGGGCAATCGAAGGCGAATGTTATTTCAACGGGGTTGCCGGTGAACGATTTGCCGTGCGTAACTCCGGTGCAACCGCCGTAGTGGAAGCTGTTGGTGACCACGGCTGTGAATACATGACTGGCGGCATCGTGGTGGTTCTGGGGACTACTGGCCGTAACTTTGCCGCTGGCATGAGCGGTGGCATTGCCTATGTGCTGGATACTGATGGTGATTTTGAATCACGCTGCAACCTGGCACAGGTTGAGCTGGAATCCATTCCTGAAGAAGATGATGCCCTGGAAGCCCTCGAGCATCAGGGCGGTGATCTGGAAACCCATGGCCGGGTGGATGTCAGCCATGACATGACGCGCTTTGATGCCATTCGTCTACAGCAATTGATCAAACAGCATTTACGTTACACAAACAGCAACCGCGCCCGCGAGATCCTTGAGAACTGGTCTGAAACTCTGCCCCGCTTCGTCAAGATCATGCCGGTTGAATACCGTCGTGCGCTGCAGGAATTAAGTGCACAGCAACGAAGCAAAACAACCTGAACGAACACAGGACGGTACGGGAAAAGAACATGGGAGAGGAATAATGGGTAAACCTACAGGGTTCATTGAATTTCCAAGACAGGAACGAACCTATGCACCGGTCGCCGACCGGCTGGTGGGGTTTGATGAATTTGTTATCCCATTGGAGAAAGACATACTGCGACAGCAGGGCGCACGCTGCATGGACTGCGGCACCCCCTTCTGTCATCAGGGCTGCCCTGTCAACAACATCATCCCGGACTGGAATGATCTGGTCTACAAAGACAATATGAGCGCTGCCATTGATGTTCTGCATTCGACCAATAATTTCCCTGAATTTACTGGCCGCATCTGTCCTGCACCCTGTGAAGCGGCCTGTACATTGAACATCAATGACGTACCGGTGACGATCAAGACGATTGAATGCGCCATTGTCGATCATGCCTGGGAACAGGGCTGGATAAAACCGCAGATCGCCAGTCATCGTAGTGGCAAGAAGGTCGCCGTGGTGGGCTCAGGACCTTCCGGCCTGGCCGCTGCACAGCAACTGGCACGTGTCGGTCATGATGTTACCGTGTATGAA
This sequence comes from Oceanospirillales bacterium, assembly GCA_003233115.1. Classification (GTDB taxonomy): domain Bacteria; phylum Pseudomonadota; class Gammaproteobacteria; order Xanthomonadales; family SZUA-36; genus SZUA-36. The sequence continues at coordinate 1,148 of QIKV01000038.1, read as the reverse complement.
AAGAACGACCGCATCGGTGGTCTGTTGCGCTATGGCATACCGGACTTCAAATTCAGCAAATCGTTGATTGACCGCCGCATTAGCCAGATGAGAGGAGAAGGCATTGAATTTAAAACCAATGCTCACATCGGGAATAAAATTCCAGCCAGACAACTGCTTACTGAGTTTGATGCCGTCGTATTAACCGGTGGCGCCGAAACCCCCCGTGACCTGCCTATTGAAGGCAGAGAACTGGACGGCATTTATTTCGCCATGGATTTCCTGGCACAATCCAATAAACGTGTAGCCGGTGACGAAATCCCTGCGGCAGACGCTATTCTAGCGACAGGCCTTGATGTCGTCGTTATCGGCGGTGGCGATACCGGTTCAGACTGCATCGGTACTTCCAACCGGCAGGGGGCAAGATCCGTTACGCAGCTTGAAATCATGCCGAAGCCGCCAGAGAAAGAAAACAAGGCGCTGACCTGGCCCGACTGGCCGAATAAATTGCGTACTTCCAGTTCACATGAGGAAGGCTGTGAGCGTATGTGGAGTGTCGCCTCAAAATATTTTAAAGGTGAAAATGGCAGACTGACTGGCATAGCCTGTATCAAGCTTGACTGGAAACAGGATAGCAACGGACAGTGGCAGATGACGGAGATCGCGGGTTCAGAATTCGAACTCAAGACCGACCGCGTCTTCATCGCCATGGGCTTCGTGCATCCTGTCCACCAGGGCATGATAGAAGAGCTGGGTTTGGCTCAGGATAGCCGGGGAAACATCGATGCCAACACGACCGACTACCAGACCTCGGTTGACAAGGTGTTCGCCGCCGGTGACATGCGCCGTGGCCAGTCACTGGTGGTGTGGGCGATACGGGAAGGTCGCCAGGCGGCCAGAGCGGTCGATGAATACCTGATGGGCCGCAGCGATCTTCCTCGATAACGAATAGCGACTATGACTACACTTAAGAATGACCGTTTTTTGCGTGCCCTGCGCCGTGAAGCTGTCGATGTAACACCGGTATGGATGATGCGACAAGCAGGTCGTTATCTGCCTGAATATCGCGCTACCCGCCGCAAGGCCGGAGACTTCATGTCACTGTGCCAGAATCCAGAACTGGCCTGCGAAGTCACTCTGCAACCGCTGGAACGCTTCCCGCTGGATGC
>QIKV01000135.1 GCA_003233115.1 Oceanospirillales bacterium | reverse complement strand
GCAGGTCTGCAGCCATGCCCCACAGCTTTTTATGCACGTTGGCTTTGCCCGGCCAGCCTGCGACTGCGCCATGCCGGGCCAGCACCCGTTTCACATTGCCATCCAGGACCACGGCGGGTTGGTCATATGCCTGCGAGAAGATGGCGTTGGCCGTGCTTGCACCGATTCCCGGTAAGGCTCGCAGTGCCGTGGGCGTATCCGGCACATGGCCGTCAAAATCCCTTCTGCAAATGCGGGCAGCCTTGTGCAGGTTGCGCGCGCGGGCGTAATAACCGAGGCCGGACCATAGGGCCAGCACATCATCGATGGCTGCTGTTGCGAGAGATTGCAGATCCGGGAGCCGATCAATAAACCGGTTGAAATAAGGAATGACAGTTTTGACCTGGGTCTGCTGCAGCATGATTTCGGCAAGCCACACCCGGTAGGCCGTGCGCGGGTGTTGCCAGGGCAGGTCATTGCGGCCGTGTTGGTCCCACCATGTCAGCAGTCTTTTTGAAAACGGCTGGTCTCGCATGCGGGTTCTGTATCAGTCCAGAGGCAGAATGGCGTTGATAAACGTGCCGGCATCAAAGGGCCGCAGATCCTTGGCGGCTTCGCCCACACCGATAAAGCGGATCGGTATGCCGAGCTCCCTGGCAATGGCAAACAGCATGCCGCCACGGGCCGTGCCGTCCAGCTTCGTAATGGTGATGCCGGTGACCCCGACGGCTTCGTTAAAATGCTGTGCCTGGTTCAGAGCATTGGTGCCGGTGCCGGCATCCACCACCAGCATGACTTCATGCGGTGCGTTTTCATCCACGCGGCCCATCACGCGTTTGACCTTTTTCAATTCGTCCATCAGGTTGGTCTGGGTATGCAGGCGCCCGGCGGTATCGGCGATCAACACATCAATATTGCGTGCTTTGGCGGATTGCATGGCGTCAAAAATTACTGCGGCTGAATCCGCGCCGGTTCCCTGGGCAATGACCGGCACGTCATGACTCGCGCCCCATGATTTGAGCTGTTCCACGGCGGCGGCCCGGAAGGTATCGCCGGCGGCCAGCATGACGGAAAGGCCCTCCTGTTTGAACCGCTTGGCCAGTTTGCCGATGGTGGTTGTCTTGCCGGCGCCGTTGATGCCCACCATCAGGATGACAAAGGGCTTGTGACTGGTATCCACCGCCAGGAACTGTTCGCTGGGCTCAATCAGTTCATACAGTTCCGCCTGCACCGCCGGCAGCAGCGCTCGCGGGTTCCTGATGGAGCCGTTGTCGATGGCGGTGCGCAAGTTTTCCATGATTTCCAGGCTGGCCTTAACGCCCACATCGGCAGTCAGAAGTGTTGTTTCCAGTTCTTCCAGCAGGTCTTCATTGATATCATTGTGGCCACCGACCAGGTCTTTGAGGCGCCTGCCGATGGTGCGGCGCGAGTCTTCAAGGCGTTTTTCAAGCGGATCGACGCCGGTCTGCTCGACGGGCCGCAGTTGCACATCCTGCAGTTCACCGGGCTGTTTCTTATTCTTGCGGAAGATTCGGAACATCGTGGGGGTTTAACCGTGAGCAATAAAAGCGATATGCTATCAGCTTGACAGGCTTGTCGCAGACTAAAACTAGATATGAGCAAATCTGCAAAAAACAATAGCGTGAGAATTATCGCCGGCGACTGGCGCGGGCGTCGTTTGCAAGTGGCCGATGTACCGGGTTTGCGTCCCACGGGCGACCGTTGCCGTGAGACGCTGTTCAACTGGTTGCAACCCTGGATAGTGGCGGCGGATTGTGCCGATCTTTTTGCCGGCACCGGTGCGCTGGGTTTTGAGGCTGCTTCGCGGGGAGCCGCAGCGGTGCTGATGGTTGAAAAACACCCACGGGCAATTGCGGTACTGCGCCAGAGCATTGAGCAATTACAGGCGCAGCAGGTCACCTTGCAGGCCGGCGGCGCGATGTCGCTGATCGAGAGCCTGGCTGAAAACAGCCTGGATCTGGTGTTTGTTGATCCACCCTTTGACAGCAATCTCGGCGCACCGGTACTTGCCAGGCTTGACCGGCAGGCCTGTGTCAGGCCAGGTGGATTCATCTACGTGGAGTCGCCGGCTTCCCTCCAGTTGCCACCACCTGGGGGCTGGTCAAGCTGGCGCGACCAGCAGTTGGGTGAGGTGCGCATGCAACTATTTCGACGGCATTTGAAAAAAGACGAAAGAAATCTCCCGTCACCCGGGTCTGATAGTTGAAGGCGGGCTTTAACGCTTGCCTCCAGTCCCTGCTTAAAGGCCGGCTCCACGCCGGCCTTTTTTTTACATGCGTTTGTGTTAAACCTGACAGACTCCTGGGTTAGAATAGCTATCCCTTATCGAGCAGCAGGACATGCAGCCAATGAAATCTCCGTGTACGGCTCTGTATCCCGGTACTTTTGACCCGATTACCCACGGCCATACGGATCTGGTCAGTCGTGCTGCGCGCGTGTTTGATTACGTCATCGTCGCGATCGCGGAAAGCCCTCATAAAACGCCCTTCTTCAGCCTTGAAAAACGGATTGAACTGGCTGCCAGCCAACTGGGTGACCTGGACAATATCGAGATTGTCGGTTTCAGCAATCTGCTGGTCGATTTCGTTCAGGAAAAAGGTGCCAGGGTCATCGTACGTGGCCTGCGCGCTGTGTCAGATTTTGAATATGAATTCCAGTTGGCCAGCATGAACCGCAACCTGTGCGAAGAGGTGGAAACGATGTTCCTGACGCCGGATGAGCGCTACGGTTTCATCTCCTCCACGCTGGTGCGGGAGGTTGCACGCCTCGGCGGTGATGTTGCACAATTTGTAGGTCCGGAGATTGAGCAGGCACTGCAGGAACAATTCAGGCTCACAGGTAGCTGATCTTGGCGCTGAAGATTACCGAAGAATGCATCAACTGCGATGTATGTGAGCCGGAATGCCCGAACGAGGCGATTTACCAGGGGGTAGAGATTTACGAGATTAACCCGAACCTGTGCACCGAATGTGTCGGCCATTTCGACACGCCGCAATGCATACAGGTATGCCCGGTGGAATGTATTCCGAAAGACCCCGGACACAAAGAAACAGAGGAACAGTTGTGGGAGAAATATCACAGACTGATCAGCGCGGCAGAGGTTTGAAAACCCGTCTTTGGCTGGTCGCTCTTTTAGCGTTTTTTATACAGCCGCTGCAGGCGGATCAGCCCGGCAAGGCCGCCATCTCCAGTGCTCACTATCTGGCGACCGAGGCCGGTCACGAAATATTGGCAAAGGGCGGGAATGCGTTTGACGCGGCCGTTGCGGTCAGTTCAGTGCTGGCCGTGGTCGAGCAGACCAGTTCCGGTATTGGCGGCGGTGCATTCTGGATGCTGCGTCGCGCTTCCGACGGATTTGCGGTCATGATCGACGGTCGCGAAATGGCGCCGGCAGCAGCTGACAGGGACATGTTCCTGAATGCTGATGGTTCAGTTAACCGCGACCTGGCCGTGAACGGCCCGCTGGCGGCAGGTATTCCGGGAGAGGTTGCAGGCCTGGATCACCTCGCAGGCAATTATGGAAGATTGCCGCTCGCAGATAGCCTGCAACCCGCTATTCGCATC
>QIKV01000005.1 GCA_003233115.1 Oceanospirillales bacterium | reverse complement strand
CATGGCTGCACTGGCCTTTATTATTATGATCGGGCTGCGCCGACTTGACCCCCGACTACCCGGGGTGTTGATTGCTGTGGTCATCACCACCGCTGTGTCCTGGTTCTGGGGATATGAACAACGGCATCGACTCACACTGGATCAGGTTGCCAGCACTGAGGTCCGGCAATTATTACAGGACCAGTTTCGCCTGCACACAGAGATTGCGGTATCTGAAAAGCAACAGACACTGACTGAAAAATACTATATTGATACCCTGAAAGAATTTGGTGAAGATGACCCCGGTACACTTACTGCACGACATGCCAAAGATGTCGCCGCATCATCCTTGCAACAGAAATTACAACAATACCGGGATGATCTGAGTGAACTCAAGGCGCTGCATTTCGAACTGACGCCCGACAAGGATGATCCGCCGACAAAACTCTACCTGCGAGGCTCGGTACCCAACGACCTTGAAACGTCAGGTGGTATATGGCGGTTGCGCGACATATTTGACGATAACAGCCTGTCAGTGACCAGCGGCGGTGCCGTAGTGGGCAGTGTGCCCAGCGGCCTTCCTGATTTTCAGGTCCCCCGCCTGGACTGGAATATCATCACCCAGTTACTGAGTGCTGCACTGACCATTGCCCTAATCGGATTCATGGAAGCCATTGCCATCGCAAAGAATATGGCCACGCGCACACGGCAGCGGCTTGATGCCAACCAGGAACTGGTCGGTCAGGGAATGGCGAATCTTGTTGGCAGCCTGTTCCAGAGCTACCCGGTAGCCGGCTCCTTCTCCCGCTCGGCAGTGAACATCAGCGCCGGCGCCAGAACCGGTTTTTCCTCAGTCGTCACCGGCCTGGTAGTGATCGTCGCACTGCTGTGGCTGACGCCACTGCTGTATCACTTGCCGCAGGCGACACTGGCGGCAGTGATCATGGTGGCCGTCATTGGCCTGGTGCGCATTGCACCGATACGGCACGCCTGGAAGGCGCACCCACACGATGGTTTCGTGGCTATCATTACCTTTGTGCTGACACTGTTGCTCGCGCCCCACCTGGACAAGGGCATCCTCATTGGCGTCGGCCTGTCACTGGGACTGTACCTGTATCGCACCATGCAGCCACGGGTTGCGGTTCTGTCCCGCTACCGCGATGGCAGTCTGCGTGACATTGCCGTTCACAAACTCAAAACCTGCGACAACATCTCGGTCATCCGTTTCGATGGTTCACTGTACTTTGCCAACACTGGATATTTCGAGGACAAGATTCTGGAAAAGGTCGCACTCTATCCCGAGTTGAAGTTTGTCATCATCGATGCCGAGGGCATCAACCAGATCGATGCCACGGGTGAGGAGATGCTGGTTGAATTGAGTCGACGCCTGAGCGAGTCGGGTATCGAGTTGCTGTTCGCACGGATGAAACGCCAGTTTCTGGACACCCTGAGACGAACCGGCGATATTGGGCATCTGGGAGAGGAGCACTTCTTCGCCCGGGTACAGAATGCACTGGATTACGCCTGGGACAAACTGGGCGATGATCACGCCGCCAGCTGTCCATTGCGGGTTTCAACACCGCTGGATCAATAATCAATACCCTGGATGCCGGCCTGCACCGGCATGCCGGTTTAATCAGAGCGTCCCTTGTTGAGCAGTGCTTCAACCAGGTCCATCGGTAGAGGGAAAACAATGGTGTTGGAACGTTCTCCGGCAATTTCCGTCAATGTCTGCAGATAGCGCAACTGTAATGCCTGGGGTTGCTTTGAAAGCGTCCTCGCTGCTTCCAGCAGTTTCTGTGCGGCCTGCATTTCACCCTCGGCATGGATAACCTTGGCGCGCCGGGTACGTTCGGCCTCGGCCTGTTTGGCAATGGCCCGTATCATACTTTCATCCAGATCGACGTGTTTTATTTCGACGTTGCTGACCTTGATACCCCAGGCATCGGTCTGCTGATCGAGTGAACTCTGAATGTCGGTATTGAGGCGCTCACGTTCTGCCAGCATTTCATCCAGTTCATGTTGCCCCAGTACGGAACGCAGGGTGGTCTGGGCCAGCTGGCTGGTTGCCTCGTAGAAGTCCTCGACCTGGATGATGGCCTTCTCCGGCTCGATGACACGGAAATAGACGACCGCATTCACTTTTACCGAGACGTTATCGTGGGAGATCACATCCTGGGTGGGGACATCCATGACGATGGTACGCAGATCAACCCTGACCATTTGCTGGATGAGCGGGACAATGATAAAAAACCCGGGTCCCTTGACCTTCCAGAACCGTCCAAGAAGAAAAACGACACCACGTTGATATTCGCGCAGGATCCTGATGGCAGAGACAAAGAACAACACCACCAGTACCAGGACTGCGTAGAGAGCATATGCTGTCATGATGATTACTCCTCTATTGAGACATCCAGTGGCTCTACCTGCAGGGTCAAACCATCGACGCCGGTAACCTTTACTTGTTGCCCCTTATGCAATGGCACACTACTGAGTGCTTTCCAGGTCTCACTGTGAATGGAAACCCTGCCCTGGCGATCAAAGTCTGCAAGCACAGTAGCCACACCACCGATCAACTCTTCCAGACCGCTCACCACGGGTCGGTGACGTGCCTTGATCGCCATACCAATAACGATAATAAAAACCAGTGCGCTGATGATGGCAAAAATGGCAATCACTGAAATATCAATGCCGAAACCGGGCACATCAGTATCCATCAGAAATATGGAACCCATTACAAAAGCAATGAGTCCACCGATACCCAAAACACCGAAACTGGGCTGAAAAGCCTCGCCGATCATGAGCGCTATACCAAGCAGTATCAAACCCATACCGGCATAATTAATTGGCAGTAGCTGAAAGGCATACAGCGCCAGCAACAGGAAAATGGCGCCAACCGTTCCAGGAACAATGGCACCGGGATTGGAAAATTCCAGGATCAGGCCATAGATGCCAATCAGCATCAGGATATAGGCCACATTGGGATTGGTAATCACGCTGAGAAAACGACTGCGCCAGTCCGGAACAAGCTGATCGATAACCGAGCCAGCGGTATTCAATGTTCGTTCCTGACCCAGCACCAGCACTTTGCGACCGTTCAACTGTTTCATCAGGTCAGCCATGCTGGTTGCAACAATATCGATAACGCCCAGCTTCAGGGCTTCGCTCGCCGGTATACTGGCTGCTTCACGCACGGCTTTTTCCGCCCACTCCTGGTTGCGCCCACGCAGTTCCGCCAGGCTGCGGAGGTAAGCCACAGCATCGTTAATCATTTTCTGCTTGCCGGGGTCTGTCGCAGTATCATTGGCCGGTTTGTCCTGCTCATCTTTCCCCTTGCTGCCGGGTGCAGAAACTCCACCTATCTGGATCGGTGTCGCGGCACCGACATTGGTGCCCGGCGCCATGGCGGCAATATGACTGGCATAAAGGATGTAGGTACCGGCACTGGCTGCACGCGCACCGCTCGGTGCCACGTAGCTCGCAACAGGTATGGCGGAACGGGTAATGTTCTTGATGATGCCACGCATGGCAGTGTCCAGACCACCCGGGGTATCCATACGAATGACCACCAGTTCAGCATGGCGCCGGGC
>QIKV01000125.1 GCA_003233115.1 Oceanospirillales bacterium | reverse complement strand
CCAAGGCCGGCGTTACCAATCTGACGCTTTCAGTTGCGATGCACTGCGCCGTTAGTGGCCACAACATTCGCTGTAATGCGGTTTATCCGGGTGGTACTCGCACACCGATGCTGGAACGCCTACTCGAGGCGATAGCTGCTGATGTGGGCGCGTCAGTCGATGAAGTGGCGACCCAATGGGGCCAAAAGAACGTACCGTTAGGTCGGCTGGCACAGCCACAGGACATCGCCATGGCTATCTTGTTTCTCGCGTCAGATGAATCCGCTTATGTTACCGCAGAGCAACTCGTTGTCGATGGAGGAAGCCGGTATCCGACTTTTCTTGCCTAACCCGCATGGCGCTGCTTCCGGTATAGGTAAAGCTGTTGCAGAAATGCTGGTTTATGGGGGTGCACGAGTCATGCTGACAGACGTTAATGTTGATGCAGGAGAATCCGTTACAGAACAGCTCGGTGAGTTGGGTGGCGATGTCGTGTGGCGGCTTGTTGTGGACCTCCCCCGCCTGTAAAGACCTCACACTACCTGCGCCCATTGCGCCCAACCGGGGTGCCCCCGGTATGATTAAAAGAATGACCGAAAGAAAGGTGCATTACCTTTACCTGTTTTTACACTACCTACTCACTACATGACACCCTGATGCGTATTAATGTACTCTGAATACTCAATTGCCAACCGGAGTGGACATTAAAGGGGGTCTGAAATGCGGTGTACTGGTAGCTTTACGAAATCTGTAGTGTTTTTATTTGCCGCGGGCTTGCTCGCCACCACGGCGATGGCAAGGCCAGCGTCTGATTACGATGATTTCGAAATTCCGATCTTAATCCCCGATCAACCGGTTGAACCCCCGCCAGTAAAAGGTCTGCAAAGCCTGACCAACGAGCAGTGGGGCAAACAGGAGGTCAGCAGGGTTCTGCAGGCCTTTGCCTATGGCGGTCAGGCTACGGGTGCACAAATAAGTGCATGGGCAAACATGCCGCCAAAAACCGCCATTGTCCAGATGCTGACCTTTGCGCCTGTGAACCTTCAACTTTCACCGCAGGGCGCCAATGATCCCTCCATACAGTACTGCAATTCGCTCGAAAAACTGCAGGAATTCTGGGGCTCCGATGACCCACAAAACCCCATGCGGGTTGCCAACCGGCCCTGGTACCAGACCCTGGACGAGGAAGAAGAGTCTGTTAATCCGGTCAGTCTTTTCCTGACCTGGAGCAGGCTTGCACATACGCCAGGCTGCAACACCTTTGTGCACAAGCTGGCGTTTTATATCACCAACTATCACGCCTCAATACACTTTCAAAACAGCGGCACCACATTAATCCGGTCTTATTATGATGACGTGGTCCAGGCCCTCGCCGCAGGTGCTGATTTCGTGGATCTGATGACATTGGCGGCAAGCCATGCGGCGCCGGCCCGTGCCTACGGACACATGAATAACTATTTTGATGAAGATGGTAAATACCAGGGAACCGATGATTTTGCACGTGAATATTTCCAATTGCTGTTCGGTATCAAGGGGGTATCAGAAGATGCTGGCTATCACGAAGACGTCACCATCGAACACAATGCCTGGCTACTCACCGGCATGGCGCTGGATGCACTTCCCAATGCCTGGGGCTCAAGCAATCGATCCGACTGGCTAATCGCACCTATCATATTCACCAATCATTTTGATCCTGCCGGCCGGCCCATATGGAACCAGGCTGCGCATTACCAGGGTCGCAATGGCGAAAGTAGCTGCCTGGAAATCCTGCATCAAATGATCTGTGGCAAGAATGCCGAGGAAAAATTGATCAAGCTTGGGCGGGTGGCGGGTTCGCACCCCGAAAGCATGGCAAATACGCCGGTGAAAATTATTAATTTCTTTGCAGATGACGGACTGACAGAAGAGAAAATCTCAGCCTTGCAGACGGCTTGGGCAGATGTTGATTTTGACTTGCTCAAGTTTTTACGAGCATATGCAATATCCACTACATTCCACAGCCCTGATACTTTCAAGTTACGCTCTGCATTTGACCGCAACCTGTTGATCCACAATGCCAACCAACTCACCGCTGAGGAGGCCTATTCGGAACTCTTCACAGATGGCCCGACCATAAGAATGTATGAACAGGGGGCTCTTGTGTTTGCTCCCACACGGGATGTATTCGGTGGCCAGACCGGCACAGATGCCGCCAATGACAGATATGTATTCAAGAAGGCCTGGGACGCTAACGTTCTGCACCCCGACTTTCTGGGGAAGACCCAGGAACCTTACCGGTTGGTGACTGACGGCCAAGTGTATGAATGGCGCAAAGACTGGGGCTCGGTCATTCCTGCTAACAATCGGGGTGAGCATGTAGTGTCTGCCGTTGGCGAATGGTTATGGGACCGGTTCCTCAATGACGGCAGGCGAAATTATGACGTGGTCGCACAGGCCCAGGTCCACGCCCTGCTGGCCACCGGTTTTGATTTTAGCGCAGTGGCAAACGAGAACAATATGGAAGCCGTCTATAGTTCAGCGCAAATAAGTTCCGGTGAACTGGCTGAACTCAGTCGGTCGCTGGCTGACATGACGATGGATTTTGGTACTACCGATGCCAATGAACGGGTGGGTTTGGCGATTAATTTCATCACCGCACTGCCCTTTAGTTTTGCCAGGGCCGGTGCGGCGCCAGGAGGTCCATAAATGAAACGCCGGGAATTTATCCAGAAGTCCATGCTGGCATCAGCCGCTGCAGGGTTGAGCAGCAGCCTGCCCCTGTACGCCCTTGACAACTGCCCCGTAGTTGACCTGCCACGCAGTGTCGTCAACGTCATGCTGAGGGGTGGCGCCGATCTTCGGTTCCTGTTCATGCCCTCCCCATCTCACCCGGACACAAACTACGTGAATATGGTCTGGTCAGCCAGGCGGGTTTTGTACGACTCAGCTTATAACAGCTACCAGGAGATGTTTGATAACGAGTACCTGTCCACTGTGGATCAGAACAGTGGTTTTGAGTTTGGTATTTTCAAGCGCTGCGGCTGGTTGCAGTCGGAATTCGAGGGTGGCCGGGTTGCCGTGGTTGCCAACGCATATTGTTCGCGCAACCGCCGGCATGACCAGTCCATCCTGAACGCCGATGCTGGGGTGCCCGGGCTCAGTCAGTTGAATTACGACCGAGATGGCTGGGGTGGAAGGCTGGTAGAGCAGGTCGACAACGAGCCGAACGTGGTAGAAATGGGCCAATCCATCACCGTGTTCAGCAAAGGCTCTATACCCGGTGCCCGTTTCGACAAAGTGGTTCACGCTGAAGACATGCGGGATATGGCCTTAACAGGCGTGGATCCGGAAAAGCGGCCAGGCAGTCGGCGCAATGTGCTGGCGCGGGCTCTGAATGCCTGGTATGACGCCCGCAGCATTGAAGTGACACAGGAAAAGCCAACGGATTGGCCATACCATACATTCTTCAAGCATCGTGCGGCTTTGCAGGCGTTCGGACAGGCCGTGCAACAGCGCCTTGAAGCGTGCGGAGAACTGCCCGAGGAGTTACTGAACCTCGCAATCGGCAATGAAGATTTCGCCCAGCAGTGTAAAAATCTGTACGATGCCTGCCAGTTGCCGGATGTACTTAATATGCGGGTG
>QIKV01000028.1 GCA_003233115.1 Oceanospirillales bacterium | reverse complement strand
CAAAGAAAACCTCAAAGCATTTGAAGCCCGCCGGGCAGAACTGGAGGCCGCCGCTAAAGACAGGCTCGGTCAGGCAGAGGCCAGGCTGGCTGGGTTGGCTGAACTGGTGGTTGAATTAACCGCGAATGCCAGTGAAGAAGGCAAGCTATATGGTTCAATCGGCCCGCGTGAAGTCGCTGCAGCGGTTTCAAGTCTTGGCCATGAAATCAACAAGAGCGAAGTCATCATGGGAGAAGGCCCGATCAGGATGATTGGCGAATTCGATGTGGTTGTGCAATTGCATGCCGATGTCGAGACCACCGTCAAGGTCATCGTAAATCCGGAATAAGCAATTCTTGTTGCGACAAGTTGTCGCAGCATCTATGCTCTGAACTGCGATCCACCATCAGCCCCGGGCTGGGTGTGTCGCAGTTTTTTTTTGCTTTTTTTGTCGATGAAACCTGCTTATGCCTGCACCCAATTTAGCGCTCGTTAAGGATACCAAAGTACCGCCACATTCATTGGAAGCCGAGCAGTCTGTACTGGGTGGCTTGATGTTGAGCGCTACAGCCTGGGACCAGATTGTCGATATCGTTTCAGAAGTTGATTTCTACCGTGAAGACCATCGGCTGATTTTCCAGGCCATCAACGATCTGCACGAGTGCAGTCAGCCTTGTGATGCCGTGACGGTGACCGAATGGTTTGAATCACATGGTAAAATTGACCAGGTTGATGGCGGCACTTATATCTCCCAACTCGCCAACAACACGCCGAGTGCCGCCAATGTCGCCGCCTATGCCGATATCGTTCGCGAGAAAAGCATACTGCGAAGCCTGATTGATGCAGGCTCTGAAATCACCTCCAGTGCCTTTTCCACCGATGGTAGAAAGAGCCAGACCCTGCTTGAAGAAGCGGAACGCCTTGTATTTGCTATTGCAGACAAAGGCAGCCGGCGCGGGTCGGGTTTCGTGTCCGTGCAGGAAACGCTTAAAGAGGCGATGGCAAAAATCGAAGAGCTTAATGCTTTTGAGGGTGACATCACCGGCATCCCAACCGGCTACCAGGATTTTGATCGCCTGACAGCGGGGTTGCAGCCTTCAGATCTGATTATCGTGGCCGGCCGGCCGGCCATGGGCAAAACCTCTTTCGCCATGAATATTGCCGAACATGCCGCCATCAAGCACGGTAAGTCAGTTGCTGTGTTCAGTATGGAAATGGCGTCTTTGCAACTCGTCATGCGGCTGTTCTCGTCGCTTGGGCAGATTGAGCAGAATCGTATCCGTACCGGCACACTTGATGATCTGGACTGGCCGAAACTGACCTCGGCCATGAACCTGCTGCATAAAAGTAAAATTTTTATTGATGACACGCCGGCTTTGTCCCCTGCAGAACTGCGCGCGAGGGCACGGCGCTTAAAACGTGAACATGATATTGACCTGATCATCGTGGACTATCTGCAACTGATGGCCGTACCGGATACGCGGGAAAATCGTGCCACCGAAATTGCGGAAATTTCCCGTTCATTAAAAGCGATCGCCAAGGAGCTTAATGTGCCGGTGGTGGCACTGTCCCAGCTAAACCGTGCGCTGGAGCAACGCCCCAACAAGCGGCCCCTGATGGCCGATTTGCGGGAGTCGGGTTCTATCGAGCAGGATGCAGACCTGATCGTATTCATTTACCGGGATGAGGTTTATAACCCGGATACCAGCGAGAAAGGCAAAGCTGAAATTATTATCGGCAAGCACCGTAACGGTTCAACGGGTACGATCCAGTTAGCATTTCAGGGTCCCTGGTTACGCTTTGTTAACCTGGCTCCCGAAAGCACTTATCAATACGATCCTCACTGAGATACCGACTCCGTCAGGTCATACTTGCGCAAATAGCCACGTAGCTGGTGGTAAGTCATGCCCAGAAACTCAGCTGTTTTTTTCTGGTTGAAGCGGCACTGTTCCAGCGCATCTTTAAGCCTGCGAATCTCTTCATCCTGAATGCTTTGCTTCAGATCATAAGGTTTGTCAGGCAAGGTCGCGGATTCAGGTGTCTTCGTTGTGGACTCAGCACCGGGCCGCCAGGGTGATTCAAACGGGTCAAAAATGATTTCAGAAATGGGCTGATCCCCATCCTGGCAACGGTATACTGCCCGTTCCACAACATTTTTCAATTCGCGGACATTGCCCGGCCAGGCATAGTTCATCAGTGCGTCATGTGCCTGTTCAGTGAAGCCATTGAATATATCCATTCCCAGCTCCCCCGTCATCTTGACGGCGAAGTGCTCAGCCAGTGTCATGATGTCATCCGGGCGCTCCCGCAAAGGTGGCACGGTGATGACATCAAACGCCAGGCGATCCAACAGGTCGGCACGGAATTTACCCTGTTCCGCAAGCGCCGGCAGATCTTCATTGGTTGCACCGATGATGCGTACATTGGTGCGGATGGACTCGCCGCCACCGACCCGTTCGAACTCTCCATATTCGATGACACGAAGGATTTTCTCCTGGACACCGGATGAGGTGCTGGAAAGCTCGTCCAGAAACAGGCTGCCTTTATCGGCCAGTTCAAATCTGCCCAGTCTGCGCTTGGTCGCACCGGTGAATGAGCCGGCTTCGTGCCCAAACAGTTCTGTTTCAAGCAGTGACTCTGCCAAAGCAGCGCAATTCATCTTTATAAAGGGGTGGTCCCAGCGCCCGGAGAGATAGTGAATGCGCGCAGCAATCAGCTCTTTACCCGTGCCGCGCTCGCCGATAACCAAAACGGGACGGTTCAGCGGTGCCACCCGGGATACGTGCTCAAGCACCTCCAGGAATGCCGGGGATTCACCGATTAATTGTTGATCCTGCGGTTTGCGCATTACCTATCTTATCCTGTTTTTTGGTGGTGCTGACCACCTCCTATTGTAAGAAATCTACCAAATTTTTGTTATAGGCTGGAGGTCACGGGCCTGATCTGCTACAACAGCACTACAAATCAGGGATTGTGCGTGGCTAAAACAAAAACATCTTTTTACTGCACGGCTTGCGGAAGTGAACTGTCCAAATGGGCCGGCCAATGCCCGGACTGCAAAGCCTGGAATACGGTGGAGGAATTTCGTCAGGCGGCTATTCCCGGGGTTTCCCATAAGACTGGCTATACCGGTAATGCCAATCAGCAAGTGACTGAACTTGCAGAAGTTTCAGATCAAAAAGTGACAAGAATTGGGGTTGGAATCAACGAATTAGATCGTGTTTTGGGTGGCGGAATCGTACCCGGGTCCGTCATTCTGATTGGCGGTGATCCGGGCATTGGCAAATCAACGCTGCTGTTACAGGTTCTGGCCGGCCTGGTGAGCCGGTTAAAGTGCCTGTATGTCAGCGGCGAGGAATCCCTGCAGCAAATCAACATGCGCGCAAAGCGTTTGGGCCTGGATGTTGGCACCTTGCGCTGCCTGACGGAAACCAGCGTTGAGCAGATTCTGGCAGTTGCCAGCAAGGAAAAACCAGATCTGGTGGTGATCGATTCCATTCAGACCTTGTACTCAGAACAGGTGCAGTCCGCGCCGGGCTCGGTGTCTCAAGTCAGGGAAATCAGCCGCCGGGCTGGTCCGTTTCGCCAAGCAAATGAATTGTGCCATGGTGTTGGTCGGCCATGTCACCAAGGAAGGCTCGTTGGCCGGGCCGCGCATCCTGGAACATATGGTCGACGCCGTGTTGTATTTCCAAAGTGATGAAGGCAGCCGTTACCGTGTTATCCGGGCGTTCAAGAATCGCTTTGGTGCGGTCAACGAACTGGGTGTGTTCGCCATGACCGGACACGGCCTGAAGGAGGTCAGAAATCCATCTGCTATTTTCCTGTCAGGCCATTCTGAAGCTGCGCCAGGCAGTGTTATTACCGTTATCAGGGAAGGCACCCGGCCGTTGTTGCTCGAATTGCAGGCGCTGGTTGATGAAAGTCACCTGGCCAACCCGCGCCGCGTCACCATCGGGCTGGATCACAGTCGATTGTCCATGTTACTGGCTGTGCTGCACCGCCACGGCGGCGTCAGCCTCGGTGATCAGGATGTGTTTGCCAATGTTGTCGGCGGCATGCGGATAACAGAAACCGGCTCAGACCTGCCACTGATACTGGCCATACTTTCGAGCTTTCGCAACCGTGTCCTGCCGGCGAAAACCGTGGTCTTTGGAGAGGTGGGCCTGTCCGGGGAGGTCCGTCCGGTATATAACGGTGAGGAACGTCTGAAAGAGGCCGCCAGTCTTGGTTTCAGCCGTGCGATTATCGCCAGGGCCAATCAGCCAAGGCGGCCGATTGAAGGCATGAGCATTGCGGTTGTCGATGATCTTGATGAGGCCATCACTGCGGCATTTTAAGTGGCCTGTTGCGGGTTCACTCAGGTGGTGTCTGTTTGGGTTTGACCAGTACCTTGTGAATGACATTATCGCGGATATCCACGATGGTCATGATATGCCCGCCGATCATGATGCTGCATTTGCCCTCGGGGATAGCCTCCATTTCCTCGATCAGTAAACCGCCGAGTGTATGTGCCTCGTCAAAAGGCAGTTTCCAGCCAAGGCGACGGTTGATCGTGCGCACACTGGTGGAACCGTCGATGAGGTAACTGCCGTCCTCCAGGCGTCGCATGCTGCGTGAGCGCCCCCGACCCTCGGCAGTGTATTCTCCAACGATTTCTTCAAGGATATCGTCCAGCGTCACCAGGCCCTGGATATCACCGTACTCGTCCACCACCAGCGCCATGCGCCGCTGTTCGGCTTGGAATTCCAGTAATTGCTGAGTCAGTGATGTGCCTTCCGGAACGAAATAAGGGCGC
>QIKV01000167.1 GCA_003233115.1 Oceanospirillales bacterium | reverse complement strand
TGCAACCCGATCGCCACGGCAGCTTCTGGCGCTTGACCTTCGCCGAACCCATCGCCGGACCGTTGGCTTTGGGTTTCAGCTGCCACTTCGGACTGGGTCTGTTTGCACCATACTTCGACAAAGGGGCATGAAACATGGAGCAACGAGCAAATGCAGACGCCCGCCCACATTATTTACTGACGGCGTTGGGTATCCACCCCAGAATGACAAACTATGCTCTGAAGGGCAAGACCGCCAAGGCCGAACATTCCCCATTGGCATTGCTTCAGCTTCTGGATACCGATGACCGACCGGACACGGCACTGTGTCTGCTCACCAGCAAGGCTCGGGAAAAGGTATGGGATGACTTTTCAAAGCAGGTAATGAGCCTTGGCGTTGGTGCTGAACCCATAGATATTCCGGATATGAATAACAGTACGCAGATGGCTGAAGTGATCCAGGCTGTAGCACAAACGATACAACCTGATTCACGGCTGACATTGGACATTACGCACGGCCCACGCCATATCTCGTTCGTGTTTTATGCTCTCGCCCTTTACCTGTCCAGTTTTCGCAACATCGAGATTACCGGCGCCTGGTACGGCAACTACGAAAGCACAGAAACAAACAAACCGCTCATCGACTTGCAGCCACTTCTGAATCTACCCCAGTGGTTTTATGCTATCCGCATGTTTCAGGAGACGGGCTTTACCCAGACCCTGGCCAAACGCTTCATGGCAGTTTGTGACGGTTTGCCCAAAGGTCCTGAGCGAGGTCCTTTCAGTAAGGTAGCCAAAGCACTGGAAGATTTCTCAACACATTATGAAGCTGGCTTACCCATGGAGCTTGGGCTGGCTGCCGGCAAGTTGTGTCACGGCCTTGAAGAAAAACCCCTGGAGAATATGCCCGGCCTGAACCTTCCGCTGGCCAGGGAACTGAGTGAGGTCATACTGGAAGCCGCCAAGCCGGTACGATTCGATAGAGTGGGTCTGAGAGACGGTACAGCTTCCGGTGAATGGAAAAAGAACTATCTATTGGGCCAGGTTGAGCTTCAACGTCAAGCAACCTTGATTGACCAATACCTTGAACGCAACCAATTTTCTCTGGCGTTGGGCTTGATGCGCGAATGGACGGTGTCGCTGGGTGTGTTGCATCGTAATCCGGGTGCCAACTGGATGAAAAGGACGGTTCGCATAAAGCTCGAACGCGAGCTCGGCGCAATGTGCAAAAAGTCATTACGGCAATATCTGGATGACGAACAGAAGCAATGGGGCACATTTTGGGATCGGCTCGGCAAACTGCGTAATCAATTCGCCCACCACGGCATGAGGCCGGAAGTGGCAAAAATCAACCTCGACGAAATCAGGTGCTTCTGGCAGAAAATCAAGCTGGGAGACAGGGCATGGACCTCGTTCGGCGGTGGGCATGGGCATCTGTTGGTAACCCCGCTGGGCATGAGCCCAGGCGTACTTTTTTCGGCTCTTAAGAAGGTACAACCGGATTCGGTATTGGTGCTCTGTTCGGAGCAGGCTAAAGCGGGTATTACCGAAGCATTAAGCCATAGTGCATTTTCCGGTAACCACGCATCACTCATCATGCGGGATCCGTTCAACGGCATTGATGAAATTGGCGAACTTTTGCAAAAATCGAGGAAAGTCTGTCTGGATGCCGATGAAGTACAAGTCAATCTAACCGGGGGCACCACCATGATGGGTATTGCGGTGCAGCGGATCTACGAGCAAGCTCGCAACGACCACAACGGTTACCGGAAGAACAAAAGCGTAAGCCATGGGTTGAGGCGGATATCCATTGGCTTGATGAGTCATCGAATCAGGGAGAAAGCAATGACTGAGCCAAATCACACCATTACAGCGAAGTACCGCGTGGTGACACCCATGTTTCTGAGCGGTGCCGACCAGAATCATGCCGAATTGCGTCTGCCCAGTTTCAAGGGTGCGTTGCGTTTCTGGTGGCGGGCCTTGTCCGCCGGACGCTTCAATGGTGATTTAACAGCGCTGCGTGCAGCCGAAGATGTCCTGTTTGGCAGTACCCGTACCGGTCAAAGCCGTGTGCGCATGCGCATCGTATCTTGCGCCACTCTGTCAACAGTGAAGAAGGGGGAAGTACTTTGTGACAGCAGCCATGTCATTGGCGAAGGTGCACGCTATTTTGGCTATGGTGTTATGGAACCCTCTGCAAACAGGAAAAAGGGAACCATGGCGGGGCAGCTTTTAAGACCATGTGTGTCAGCGCCCTTCAGTATGGTCATTGAGCTGCGCTGTCACGGGGTGGGTGGAATTGAAATGACGCAGCTTCAACTAGCGATCAAGGCGCTTGGCCTGATGGGTGGGCTTGGGTCGAAAAGTCGCAAGGGTTACGGCAGTCTTGTGCTGGAAGAGCTTTTACTTAATGGCGGTACGCAATGGTCTAATCCACATACGTTGGAAGCAGTCGCCGAGTCCATAAAGTCTTTTTATGCAAAAGATGTAGCTGAAAAACTTCCGCCATACACTGCATTTTCCCGCTTCTCGCGGCATGTCATCCTAAAAGGAAACAAGGACTCCCCCCTGGCTTTGTTGGATCGTATTGGTTGCGAAATGATGCGCTATAGAAGTTGGGGACATGAGGGGAAGGTCTTGGGAGAGGATTCCGAAAAAAATTTCAAGGATGATCATGATTTGATGAAACAAGCAGCCAAAGACAGAACAACCCACCCAAGACGCATTGTTTTCGGACTGCCCCATAACTATGGCAAGGCCATGCCTGACCAAATACCGCCTTCAAAAATAGCTGAAAAGGGAAAACTAAATCGACGCGCCAGCCCGCTGCTGATCCACATTCATGAATGCGACAAGCAAACCTTAGCGGTCTTGTCATTTTTACCCGCAACCTTTCTTCCGGGTGGCCACGACGCTACAATTAACGTAGGCGGAAAGGTGGTTCCAGTTACCCATGATCCAGAGATTTGGCACCCTGTTGAAGATCTACTAGATCGGTTTGCAAGCGGTCAAAGACGCAAAGAATCATTCGGCGAAGTGCTGGAGGTCTGTCCATGAAGCAACTATTTAATTTCACCCTCGGTCCGGTGCAGAGTTTTGTTTCCCAGGCGCGCCGCACCCGCGATCTGTGGGCCGGTTCCTTTTTGTTGTCGTGGCTGACTGCGCAGGCGATGGTCGAAGTGCGCCGGCAGAACGGTGCCATTGTGTTTCCCGTGGTAGCGGACGAGGGTAGACCCACAGACCCGTTGATCGCCGTTATCGAGGGCTCGCCGCTTGAGAAAAATCCACAACCACAAATCGGCTCCTTGCCCAACCGCTTCAAGGCCGAGGTGCCCGATGGCTTCGATGCCAAGCGTGTCGAGATGGCGGTCAGCGATGCCTGGCGCCGACTCGCCGAGGCCGTATGGAAGAGATTTGTCGAACCTGAGGCAGAAGCCCGGGGGCGCAACACCCGCGCCATCTGGGATCGCCAGGTTGCGGGCTTCTGGGAAATATCCTGGGTGCAAGGTGAGGTTCCAGACAACCGTAGCGATGCCCTCTGGCTGGAAGCACGCAAAAACTGGCGCAACCGTTGGCCCGAACCCGAGGGTGGTGACCATTGCGCACTGATGGGCGAATGGCAGGAATTATCCGGTTACAACCGGGCCCGGGAACGCACCCAACAGGACGACTTCTGGAAAGCGCTGCGCGACGGAACCGGGCCCCTGGAACTGCACGACAATGAACGGCTGTGCGCTATTGCCCTGATCAAGCGGCTGTTTCCGCGGCTTGAGCAAAAAGCGCTGAGGCAAATGATCGGTTGGGTGCCCGGTGGCAAACCAGAGACCATCGGTAACTGGCCGTCCACGGCTTACATGGCGGTCATTCCGTGGCTACGCGAGTTTGTCGATGACGCTACCCGCACGGAGGCCTTGCGTCGTTATGAGGATGAGGTCGTCGAGACCGCCGGTCAAGCCGTGCGTGGCGAGCGCAGCACCCACATCAAAAGTCTGGTGCCACTTGGTAATCTGGCCTGGTTGGACGGCAACTTCTTCCTGCCCAATGCGCTGAAAAACGCCGCGGACACACCGTTGGGAAATGATGACGACGACGACGCGCGCGAGCCCTTGCTCAAAAGCCTGCGAGATTTGCAAGAGGGCCATCCATCGCAGCCTTACTACGCCTTGTTGCTGCTCGATGGCGACAGCCTGGGCAAGCATTTGAGCGCGAAGAAGGAGGATCCTGGAAAAATCTCTGTCAACCTCGCCAGATTCAGCCAGGGCGTTGCGGATAGCGTTGCCCAACACGACGGGGTCACCCTCTATGCCGGCGGCGACGACGTACTGGCCCTGCTGCCTATGGATTGCGCTTTGGATGCCGCCGTCGCGCTACGCAAAGCCTATGGGGAAGCCTTCGGCGACTCCACCTTTACCGCTTCGGTCGCCATCGTGTTTGCCCACTACCACCTGCCTTTGCGCGAGGTGCTGGCCGAAGCTCGCCGCCAACTGGATGACATAGCCAAGGACGCCAACGGCCGCGATTCCCTGGCCCTGGCGTGGTTCAAGGCTTCCGGCAAGGCCGCGCGATGGGTAGCCACCTGGAGCGATGCCGAAGGCGGCCAGCCGGTAGGCGATCTGCAATCACTCGTGACGGCGGTACAAGAAGGCGCCTTCGGGTCCGGATTCTTCTACAAACTTAAAACCCGTTACCACATGCTCGACTCGCATGAAGATTATCGCTCAGACGGGAAGCATGCCGAAACGTCCATGTTGTCCATGACCAATGTGAAGCTGATGTTACAGGCGGAATACCTAAAAAGCCGGGAACGCAAAACAACGTTGAAACAGGCAGAGCAGGCTGTTTGCACCTTATTGCACGCCTGCCGCCTATCCCAACGCGATGCCCAAGGCGCATTCAAAGCAGCGACGGGAAAGCTGCAACTCGATGGCCTGCGCCTGGCACGTCTGCTGGCCGGCAAGGAGGCACGCCAATGAACACCCCAGAAGTTCTACTCCGGTTCGACCCGCTCGACAGCTTGTTCTTCCGCGATGGTCTGCCTTATACCCAGGGCGAAAGCGAGCAGGTTGGCGTCACAAGCCAGTTTCCGCCCACGCCGGCTACTCTGGTAGGTGCGGTACGTGCAGCGGTCGCCCGCAGTCGCGGCTGGGCCGGTCACGGCGCCTGGATTGACGATATCAAGCAGGTACTTGGCGACGGTGAGTCGCTTGGCCCCCTGCGGTTCCGTGGCCCGTTGCTGATCCGTGGCGATGATCTGCTGTTTCCCGCACCGAATCATTTGCTGCTCGACGAAACTGACCAGACCGGCGCCCGCACCGCCTTGTTGCACCCCGGCCCGGAACAGCATTGCGACCTGGGCCAGGCCGTGCGCCTGCCCGTACTGCCACCCGAGCAGAAGCGTGGC
>QIKV01000140.1 GCA_003233115.1 Oceanospirillales bacterium | reverse complement strand
CGATATTTGCTATTGCGGCACTCGCTCGTCCACAGATGTGGGAAGAGTATACCAACCTGGTGTTGGGACTCTGGCTGATTGTCGCACCGTTCGCGCTGGGTTTTACAAACCTGGCAGGTCCGATGTGGAACCAGATTACCGTGGGGCTTCTGGTCGGTGGTGCCGCCCTGGCGGTCACCTTACAGAAGTCAGCGACAATGGAGGACCAAGGCCACGGCCACGGACACGCGTAGTGGCTTTTGTTGGTTGAAGGGGTGAACCCCCGCCTGTTTTGCAGGCGGGGGTTCACCCCGGTCAATATCGCGCGGCGGCGAGCCTTTTGGGCTATCCGCCCACGAGTGGCGGCACCAGGCCCCGGTGGAAAAGATACGCTACGCCGTAGCCAATAGGGGTGATAATCAGGAAGAGGGAGATACCGTACAGCAGGGCGAGCCGGCCCATGCCTTTCAGTTTGCTGAAGTCAGTAATCACCCAGATCGCGACAAAGGTCAGCATGAACATCATTTTCCGCATCGGGCTTTGTACGACATTGGCGCCGTCCGAAGCTTCCTTGATGGCATCAGGGAACCACACGGCGATGGCTACGTAGAAAAACCAGGCGATAAAATAACCGATAACAAACTTTGGAAAACGGTACCAGATTTCGGAAACACCAACATGATCCTGTCCCGGTCTTCGTTCTACCTTGTATACCCATATGAGCGCCAGCACAAAAGCCCACACGCCGATAAAGACGTCGATCCAGATCTTGGTCAGAATCGCAGCACTCAGAATCCAGTCTGATTCCCACAGTTGCCCGGTTTCCCGGTAGTTGTTCGCTACCATTAACTCATCGAGAATGGCACCCGATGCAGCATCGGCCCCGTCAGTTTTTACTGTCAGGCCCAGGGCTGCACCATTGACGATAGGTTCGTTGGGCGCCAGGGTGGAAAAGGCTGTGGGCAGTACCACCAGTTCAAACATGGCGAACACAACGATCAACATGGAGACGGTCACGGGCAGGATCGGTTTGGCACGAATTGCACCCGCAGTTGCGATGGCAGCAGACACACCACAGATGGAGATACCCGATGCGAGTACTGCCGAGGCATCACGTCTCAGCCTGAAGGCTTTGCGACCCAGCGTATAGACAATGGGCCAGAATACCAGATAGGCCACAAACGTGGCTGCGGCGCCCGACAAGGCCAGGTCGATGGCGAAGCCGGTGGCCTTCATGCTCATTAGCCCGAGCTTGATGCCCAGATAAACAATAGCGGTCTTGATGAACCACTCCGGTTTGGCGGCATCCTTGAGAAAGGCTGCAAACCCCTTGAAGAAATTACCGATAATCAGGCCGACAGAAAGGGCCAGAATATAGGAGAACCCCCCGCCAAGCTGCAGACCCCATGACATTCGTTTGGCATTCTTGGCCTTGTCTACAGCTTTTGCCGCAGTTGCTGCGTCGGGCACTTGCCCGGCCATGATATCGATGTTGAGACCCTTGAGTGCTGCATTGATTTGTTTGGTGCATTTATTGACCTTGGTGGTGCAGTAGACATCATCACCATAGATTTCGGGCTGGGTAATGGACTGGCTGGTCTTGAGTGCTTTGAAGTGGGCTTCGTGCCCTGCCATCCAGGCAAGCCAGGTGATAAAGAAAATGCAAGTAAACCCCAGAAAAAACTTTTTGACATCAAGCTTCTGGTAATAAGCGCCTATGCAGGTGAGTGTGGCAAAAACGGCATAGGTTACCAGTAACGACGCGACGCCTGACATGCCTTCATACGCTTTGCCGGACTTGCCGTGTGCCACCTTGAGCAAGCTATCCCAGGATGGGTTGCTCCAGAAGCTGCTCCATTCCCAGGTCCTGGTTTTCGCCATCCAGCCCACCATGTCGACACCCCAGATGGTTGCCATGCCGGCAAAAAACATAATCAGACCCAACCAGACAGCCCACCAGTCCTCGGTAGAGAGCATGCCATCATTCCACTTTCTGTTTACCGCTGACATAGCACTTCTCCTTATATAATAAGTCGATTCGCCCCTATCATTAATTTACAGATCAAGCGTTACTGTGCGGTTGAAATAGTGGGTATGGTATTGCCGAAGCCAGGTCGGAATGGTGTCAAAATCGAAACCCATGAAAACCCTGACCTGGGAGCCTTGTGTGTAATTGCCGCCTTCCCGGAGTACTCGCTGGATATCACGATCCAGTTCTTTTATTGTGTTGCCACGCGCAACGATAGCGTCGTTGCTGCAAACCCAGTGCTTCCCGTCATGAACGAGAACCAGTTCGATGTCTGCTTTCATAAAAAACTACGACGGCAGGATATAGGTATCGATCAACCAGCCAAGGATTACGACTCCGACAATGGCAAGGCCGATGCTCCATATTACCAGTTTGGTTTCCCAGGACTCCCAGGGTTCGGGTTCTCCCAATAGTTCCTCGGCTGGATGTGTTTCGTCTTCGATCATGGCTGGAATCTCCTTCTGACAGATGGAATGATTCTGGCGTAATTCGTGCGGTTAAAGCCTCACCGTTTAACACTAGGCCAGATTGTGGAATTTGCAAGCCGGTTGCATACAACCCATGCGTGTCATCCCGGCATGTTCAGGTTAATGGAAGGCGGGTGAAGTAATAAACTTCAATCAGCACCCGGGGTGTAAATTGCAATCCTGTTCCTGACCGGTTGAATCTCCCGTAGCCAGGAATTGAATATGTAATGTCTCCTGGAGTTGGCGATCATCAGTCAGGTTGTCTATAGTCATATCCGGTTTGAGGCGAGCTTTGGAAACTACGCGTAGTCCGGGAGATTATCATTTCTGTGTGCGGTCATTCACGGTCTCTTGAATGGTAAGGGAAAATGCTTTTCCACAGTCGGTGAGGCGTTATGGTCTGCTGGGATTGCTCGGTGTGGTTGCGTTCTTGTCGTCGCTGATTGTTGTACACCTCACGAGTCCGCAGATCGACTGGATGCGTGATTACGTCAGTAACCTGGCAAATGAGCCGTTTGGTTTGGTGTTTGTCGGTAGTGTTTTCGTACATGGTTGGGGTAATCTTGCTATAGCGCTGGGTTTGCGTGGTGCACTTCGTCCAGGACGGCTGCGTAACAGGGCGGTACTGTTGTTCGGCTTTGCTGCGGTGGGTATTTTACTGGCGGCATTGTTTCCCATTGATCCACCCGGCCATACTCCGACTACGATAGGACGCCTGCACCGTACTTTTGCCAGCGCCACTTTTATGCTCGAACTCGCGGCAGTGTTTGTTTTTTCGATTGTGTTTCGTCACGATCGACGCTGGCATCGACAGCAGTCTGTTTCCATGGTGTTGTCGACCACGGCAGCCATAGCGCTTATGGCATTCGTTATTGCTATTCAGATAGATCTGGCGCCAGGCTTGGCAGAGCGTGTGGCCCTGGCAGTTTTACTGGTATGGGAAATTCTGGTTTGCATTCAGCTGATCAGGCCGAAATCATAACCAATACCTCGACACCAAACCGATAATCTGTTCTGTCATGGTTTTCAGGCGGCAGCTGCCTGCAAGGCTGCCGATACATCTCTGACGCAAAATCAGATTCGATAATAAATATTTCTCCTTACCCCTTGACCTGTGAGTGACACACAGGTTCTACACTCTGTTTGTAGGCTAACGCATCAAACCTGGAAAAGGAGGATGACCATGGACATGAA
>QIKV01000182.1 GCA_003233115.1 Oceanospirillales bacterium | reverse complement strand
TCGGATGCCGAGAAAGAATGGCAGGAAACCCGCGCCAAAGGACGGGCACTAATTACCGCTGTAGACCGCGCTTCCAGGGGCTTGTAACGGCGCTTTAGCAGCAAATAATAGTTTATAGGAAAACAATAAGTTGTTTAAGTTTAAGCGTTTACAGAGTATAGTAGAAGACGGCAGATTTTTGGTCAGGGAGAGAGTTTAATGAATAGAAAGAAGCCGTATTTTACAACACTTGGCAGGAGATTCGGGTTCGGAGTTCTGCTGTTTATCATGACAACCGCTTTCGCTCCGGGAGTTGAAGCTCAGATTGTTATAAATAATCTGACAGGAGGAACCAGCTCGCACCAATCCACGATCAACAATAATTGGTCCAAACATGAGTGGGATATCATTTTTCCAGTGCAGTTCCGCGGGCAACAGCTGGCAAACCCTGTACTTTACTATCGGGTTGGGAACCCCATCAATTCAGCGGTTATCAGTGGCGGATTCACCAGCGGAAACGATGGTGCTTTTATTAGTTCAGTGGTGAATGGACAGTTTTCTGCAAGTATTGAGCCACCTGGCACTGGTGAAACCGATCCTTACTTCGTTTTTGATTTTACCGGTCAGACGCTTAATATCCCGGCAGATGGTGTCGTGTGGTTCCGCTTTACGGTGACCAGCGGAATTAATTTCCGGATGGACATTGGCGCTCTTGGAACCTTTACCACCACTTATGAACAGAATGATAATGTCCGTTCTGGTGGAACCTCTTTCGCTATTTTTGGTGACCCTGTGTCAGTGACGCCCGTACCGATGCTCTCACCGTGGGCATTGATTGTGCTCTCACTGTTGCTGGGACTTGTAGTGTTACGAAGAAGCAGGGTATCAGCTTGAAAGATAGCGATTTGTGCTAAAAATAAGGGATCGGATTTACGATCCCTTTTTTTTTGGTGATGCCGCAGAAATTACTGACTGCCTGTTTTCTCAACGTTGGCCGCGATACCTTCGGTATAGGTGATCACAACAATGTCGCCAACCGCTGCCTTCCTGAGGTTTTCCGGGTCGCGGGCCTGGAACTCTTTAAGCTCGCCACTCGGGCCTTTCAATTTGAAAGTGTTGGCTGCCAGGTTGATTTCTTCGACAACGGCGGTTACCACGGTGGCGTCAATCGCGGTCAGGGCAGGCATTTCACCCTTGTCACTGCGGGTCGTGGCAGCAAGGCCGCCAGTGCCTGCTGCGGCACCATCATCAGCAGCAAATACTTCGATCGACAGGCTTTGCTTGTACTCGATATTTAATACATCGCCAACACTTACCTGATCCAGGTTACGCGCTTCCTTATCGGCGACAATGGTTACAGTCCGGCCTTCGGGGCCGCGTAGAGTCACTTCGCGCGTTGCCTGGTTGATGGCCTCAACGGTAGCCGTTAATTTCACTGTCTGGCTGGTGAAAATGGACGGTTTGTCGGTGGCCGCAGTCGATTCGCCAGCCCAGGCGGGTGAAGTGAACAGTAACAGGGCTGCGATGAGTGTGAAGAACTTATGCATATTTCTTTCTCCGGGATGGGTTGGTTCGCGAAATCAAGCTAACCATTATAAATAGATTCAGGCAGAATACGCCCATGATTTTAATGATCGACAACTACGACTCCTTCACTTACAACCTGGTGCAATACCTGGGTGAGTTGGGTGCAGAAGTAGAGACTGTGCGGAACGATGCCATTACCACTGCTGAAATTCGTACCCTGAACCCGCAGGGTATCGTGATCTCCCCCGGGCCCTGCACGCCGGACGATGCCGGCATATCACTGGCGGTGGTTGCTGAGCTTGGCGGGTCATTTCCCCTCCTGGGTGTTTGTCTGGGCCACCAGTGCATCGGCCAGGTGTTTGGCGGGCGGGTGGTGCGGGCAGACCAGGTCATGCATGGTAAGACGTCCATGATGCATCATCGTGGCGAAGGCGTGTTTGCCGGCCTGCCACAGCCGTTTGAGGCCACCCGCTACCATTCACTGGTGTTGCAAAAAGACCTGATACCCGAATGTCTTGATATCACTGCCTGGACAGAAACGGCGGAAGGTGAACGGGAAGAAATCATGGGCCTGAAACATAACAGCCTGCCGATTGAGGGTGTGCAGTTCCATCCTGAATCCATTCTTACCCACTGCGGCCATGACCTGCTGCAAAACTTTATCAATCTAACCAACCAGGAATAAGCCGGGCGAGATAGATGAGTATGGATATTCAAACTGCGCTGGGGCGTATTGCTGACAACCAGGATCTTAGCACTGCAGAAATGGTCGGCGTGATGCGCCAGATCATGTCGGCTGGTTCTACCGATGTGCAGATCGGTGCGTTTTTGCTCGGTATGCGGGTCAAGGGCGAAACCATCGATGAGATCACCGGTGGTGTCCAGGTTCTGCGCGAATTCGCCAGCGGTGTGCAGGTCGGTGGGCCGTACCTGGTGGATATCGTTGGCACCGGCGGTGATGGCGCCAACCTGTTTAATGTTTCCACGGCCGCCTGTTTTGTGGTGGCCGCTGCGGGCGGGCGGGTGGCGAAGCACGGCAACCGTTCGGTGTCTTCCAGTTCCGGCAGTGCGGATGTGCTGGAGGCAGCAGGGGTGCGCCTGGACATTTCACCTGAGCAGGTCGCGCAATGTGTCGAGCAACTGGGCATCGGCTTTATGTTTGCGCTGATGCACCACAGCGCCATGCGCCACGTTACCGTGGCACGTAACGAGTTGGGCCTGCGCACGCTTTTCAATGTACTGGGTCCGATGGCCAATCCGGCGGGTCTGACCCGGCAGTTGATCGGCGTGTATGACCGTGCTCTGTGCCGTCCCGTGGCCGAAGTATTGCAGCGCCTCGGCTCCGAACACGTGCTGGTGGTGCACTCTGATGACGGCCTTGATGAGATCAGTCTGGCTGCCGATACACACGTTGTTGAGCTCAAAAATGATGTGCTGAGTGAGTATTCACTACAGCCCGAACAACTGGGCGTGAAACGCGAGCCATTACAGGATCTCGTGGTGGAGGGTGTTGGCGCATCGCTGCAACTGATCAATGCTGCACTGGCTGGTGGCACAGACGAGCGCTCGCGGCGGGCGGCACGGCTGATCGCGCTCAATGCCGGTGCCGCCTTGTATGTCGCAGGTGTCAGCACTTCGGTCAAAGCGGGTGTGGTGCTGGCTACTGACAAGTTGGCGAGCGGTGCTGCGCTGGAAAAACTCCGGCAACTGGCGGCGATGACGCAGGGTTTTTAATGCACCGGGGTTTCGCATGACTATGCCATCTATTCTGCAGCGCATACTGGAGCGTAAAGCAGAACAGGTAGCTGCCGGAAAATCAGCGACTTCGATGGCCGGGCTGTTAGCCCAGGCGAAAGACTGCGCTGCGCCACGTGGTTTTGAACGCCGCCTCAGGCAGGCTTTGCAAGGAGGCCCTGCAGTCATTGCAGAAATCAAGAAGGCATCCCCCAGCGCCGGCGTGATCCGTGCGGATTTCCAGCCAGATCAGATCGCCCGCTCATACGCGTCAGGCGGTGCGGCCTGTCTTTCCGTTTTAACCGACAGGGATTTCTTTCAGGGTGACAACCAATACTTGCAACAAGCCCGTAGCGCGTGCACTTTGCCGGTTTTGCGCAAGGATTTCATGATTGACCCCTGGCAAATTCTCGAGTCCCGTGTTTTGGGGGCCGACTGCATCCTGTTGATTGTTGCTGCACTTGGGCAATCAAGGCTAC
>QIKV01000217.1 GCA_003233115.1 Oceanospirillales bacterium | reverse complement strand
TACATCACCGGCGCTGAACTGGGGTAGGCAGGGCAACGGCTGACCCTGCATGGTTGGGTGTCCAGTGAGGCGCTGACCATTTTCAGGTCCTTGTCAAAATACAAAATGTCCAGCGGGATGCGGGTGTTTTTCATCCAGAAACTGCGGGGTGCTTCATTGGGGAAAATAAACAACATGCCGTGATCCGCCGGCAATTGGTCGCGATACATCAGTCCCAGTGCCTGCTTTTGCTGTGTATCAGCGATCTCTACGCTAAAGCGCTCGCCGCCTATTTTTACGCTGGGACCGCCGGCAGAACAAGCTGTGTAGACAGCCATCATCAGAATGGGTAGCAAAAAACGCATGGGCATGATCCGGTTGTTGCTTCAACCGCATGATACCAATCACCAGGACTTCAATCCACGGCGGCGATCTGTACGTCCGGTGCATCATCAATATCCAGAGCCAGCATGACATTACGGTAATAAACCGGGTCAATATCACCCATGATATTAACCACTACAACCTCATAGTCATCAGCAGACACAATGGTAAGGCCCCGGATACCCGTGCTGTCGGATTTAGCAAACATCTGCACCAGATCACCTTCCTCATGCACCAGCACCACCGGCTTCCAGCCATCACCAAGCAACTTGTTGCCCATGCGTGCAAAATTCCGGTTGATGCGGTTAATATCGCCATAGACCTCGTACGTGCGCACCCGGACACCCTCCAGGCTACGCAGCAGGGCCTGGACTTCCGGGTCGTCATCGAGGAACCGGGCAGCAAACCACAGTGTTGTCGGACCGATGGACAGTGCAAACGTCCGGTTGGTGTCATTCATGCCAGGTGAATCAAGATTGGCAAATCCCGGATTGCTGCGGGGTGCCATGATGCCGCAGGAGGACAGGATAAATACCGCCAGGATCACCAGTGCCGGGGCCGCCAACCGGTTTACATTAAAATTGCTCATGTTCTTAATCCAGATTCAGATCCACATCCATATCCAGGGCCTTCATAACCTTACCCAGTTCAGCGGGGTTCAGTTGGCCGATGACGTTGACAAAAACGGCTTCTTCCTCATCGATCACCATAACGGTCATCCCTTCCATGTTGCCATTATCCATCTTAATATAAACCAGCACCTGCTCATCATCTTCATTGACCTGCACAATCGGCTCCCAGCCCGAGGACTTCAGCTTGCCCCTGACCTCGCTGAACTGGTTTTTTCTGGACTGGTTTTTAGCTGCATCAGCGTTTTTATCAGCGGCGTAAATCCGTACCCGCACTCCCTTGAGCTTGGAAATGAGTTCCGAGGTTTCCGGGCTCTTGGCCTTGCTCATCATGCCGACGAAATTGAGCATCGCTCCACCCAGGTTGATTACCACCTCCGGTTCGCCATACACGGATGACAGATCGCCAAAATCGACATAACCCGGCAGATCCTTGAGTTCGTCTTCCTGCGCGATGGCGGGTAGTGTCAACAGGGTGCAAAATAACCCGATTATCAATTTGCTTGCGGTGGAACATTTCATGCTTTTTTCTCCCTGGAGGCTTCTTTCTGTAATTTGATTGTCCTGTTGACAGCGCCGGTTACCGCATTGGACAGCGTATGCCCAAGGGTCAGTTCAATTTCCCGCCCGGTGATGACCCCGGCTTTGTCAAGGTAGGTAAAGGCAAGGGCCAGTTGCTGGCGTGCCGTGGCAATCTCACTTGCTGAAGGTGTATCGGGCTGCATTAAGCTGAGCGCAATCACGACCAGCGGGATGGCTGCGAGTGCGACGGCCCAGCGGCGTCGAACCCACCTGACTCCTGGCGCAGACCGCTGTTCACGAGGTATCGCCCGTAGCCGTTTTGTAAGGCTGGCTGGTGCCCGCTCAACATGAATCCCATCCATCACCCGCTGAAGCTCGCAGGCTTCGACAATGGCGCGGGCCAGTTCCCGGTCATCGGTAGCCGCAGATTTAATTTCATCGGCGCCTGCTTTATTCAGCTCACCTTCGAGCAGTGCGTTGATCTGATGTTCCCGTTTGTCGTCGTATTCGCTCATGGTCTTACCTCGGTGAGTTGCTCACGCAACTCCTTTCTTGCCCGGTGCAGGTAAACTTTTACCTGCGAAAGGCTTAATTCGAGCATTCCGGCTACTTCCTCGTAGCTGTGTTGCTGCACATCACGCAAAACGACCAGCGATCGGTAGGGCTCTTTCAAGCCCTCAATAGCCCGCCTCAGCCAGCCTCCCAATTCGTTCGCAGCCACGCCTTGCATGGGCCCGCTCAGCTCGTCTGCAACCCGGTCTTCATCGAACTCCACGTTGTCGCGCCGGCGTCTCAGACGATCCAGACAGCCATTGCGTGTGACTTTCATCAACCAGGGTTTGATCCTTTCCGGGTCTATCCTGTCCTGGTTGTGCCAAAGCTTTACAAACGCGTCCTGGGTGGCATCCTCGGCCTCCTGCACATCCTTGAGCAAATAACGTGCCAGTGTCCACGCCGGGTCCTGGTATTCCTTCACCCACTGGCGGTATCTTCTGCTCATGACACCAGAATATACGCAGCCGGAAAGAAATGGTTACAGGCTTTTCGAAAATATTTGGCTAAATCATTCAAAAACTCGCTGTTGCTCTTGAAATACAGGTGCCATATCCCCAACTCTGCAGGCAGGCTGCGGAATACATTGCTTATAAGTATCCACAGGCACAAAACAGGCCGTAGCAGCATTGCTGTTACGACTACTTGTTCCATTTATTTTTATTAACGACCTAGGGAGATTCAAATGAAACTTCGTCCTTTACACGATCGGGTGATTGTGAAACGAATGGAAGAAGAACGTATGTCCGCTGGCGGCATCGTCATTCCAGACTCAGCTACTGAAAAGCCGATCCGCGGTGAAGTACTCGCGGTAGGTAACGGCAAAATTCTCGAAAATGGTGATAAACGCCCGTTGGATATCAGCGTAGGCGACAACATCCTGTTTGGTAAGTACTCGGGAACCGAAGTCAAAGTGGATGGCGAAGAACTGCTCGTCATGCGCGAAGAGGACATCATGGCGGTTGTCGAAGGCTGACAATCCCCCCCCCGAAATACAAGTTGAACGAATTTGAACGAATAGAGGATTAGATCATGAGTGCTAAAGACGTACGTTTTGGCGATGACGCCCGCAAGCAGATGCTGCGTGGTGTTAACATTCTGGCCGACGCGGTCAAGATCACGCTGGGGCCCAAGGGTCGTAACGTGGTACTGGACAAGAGCTTCGGAGCTCCGACTGTCACCAAAGACGGAGTTTCGGTGGCTAAAGAAATCGAGCTGGAGAACAAGTTTGAGAATATGGGTGCCCAGATGGTCAAGGAAGTTGCTTCCAAAACCTCTGATGTAGCCGGTGACGGTACCACGACCGCTACCGTGCTGGCACAGGCCATGCTGAGCGAAGGCCTCAAGGCTGTTGCTGCCGGCATGAACCCGATGGATTTGAAACGCGGCCTGGACAAGGCGATAATCGGTGCAGTTGATGCACTACAGGAAATGTCCACTCCGTGTACTGACAGCAGCGCTATTGCCCAGGTTGGCTCCATTTCTGCCAACTCGGACACCAGCATCGGTGACCTGATTGCCCAGGCCATGGACAAGGTCGGCAAAGAAGGCGTCATCACGGTTGAAGACGCTTCCGGCCTGTCCAATGAGCTGGACGTGGTTGAAGGCATGCAGTTTGATCGGGGTTACCTGTCACCGTACTTCATCAATGAACAGTCCACCATGAGCGTTGAGCTGGAAA
>QIKV01000203.1 GCA_003233115.1 Oceanospirillales bacterium | reverse complement strand
CTCTGGTGCCTGCGCATTCCGGGGTTATCCGGCCAGTGCTTCCGATAACATCCGGCCACCTGTACCGATTTGATCCGGCCGGGGATTCCGGGGCATCCGGCCACCCTGTTTTCACCTGAGATATTGCTGCTGCGAGGCGATCCTTAACGCGGTTATCCTGCCGTTCTTTTTGAACGAGAGGGAGCCGAATGAAGAGATTGCCGATGCGGAAGATACGAGAAGCCCTGCGGCTTCGAGCCGATGGATTATCAGGGCGTCAGGTGGCGCTGAGTCTGTCATTAGGGCGGGCAACCGTGTCGGATTATTTGCGGCGGGCGGACGTGGCTGGTCTGTCCTGGCCATTGCCTGGCGACCTGGGTGATGGTGACCTTGAACGGCTACTATTTCCTCGCACGGTTGGCGATGTATGTGGTTTTTTTCCACAACCTGACTGGACCTATATGCATGGCGAGCTGCGCCGCAAGGGTGTGACGCTTTCCCTGCTCTGGGAAGAGTATCGAGCGGCTCATCCTGACGGATACGGCTACAGCCGGTTCTGTGAGCTTTACACCCGTTGGGAAGGCAAGCTGTCGCCGGTAATGCGTCAGCGTCACCCTGCGGGGGAGCGGTTGTTCGTCGATTACGCTGGTGCGACAATGGATGTGATCTGCCCTCAAACCGGTGAGGTGGGCACAGCACAGCTATTTGTCGCCACGCTGGGGGCATCCAATTACACCTATGTCGAAGCCAGTTGGACGCAGAGCCTGCCCGACTGGATATCCAGCCATGTCTGGGCGTTTGAGTTCTTCGGTGGCATCTCAGCACAGGTGGTTTGCGACAATCTAAAGGCCGGTGTGACCAAGGCCTGTTTTTATGACCCAGCCATCAATCGCACCTATGCGGATATGGCGGCGCATTACGATACCGCCATTGTTCCCGCGCGACCGAGGAAGCCCAAGGATAAAGCGAAGGTTGAAGGGGCCGTGCTCTTGGTCGAACGCTGGATTTTGGCACGGTTGCGCAATCAACGCTTCTTCAGCCTGGACGAACTGAACGCTGCAATCTGCCCCTTGTTGGATCGGCTGAACGGCAAAGTGACCCGGCATCTCGGAGCCAGTCGTAAGGATTTATTTGAGAAGCTGGATAAACCAGCCTTGAAGCCATTACCCGTTCAGCCATACGTTTACGCCGAGTGGAAGCAGTGTCGCGCCGGGCTGGATTATCACGTCGATATAGGGCGGCATTACTACTCGGTGCCACATCAATTGCTGAAGCAACAGTTATGGGCAAGGATCACCGCCCGCACCGTAGAGGTATATTTTAAAGGGCAACGAGTTGCTGCCCATGCCCGCACGTCCGGCAACCGCCAGCACTCCACCCATCGTGACCACATGCCCGCCCATCATCGCTTCAAGGCGGACTGGACGCCGGAACGCATACGCCGTCAGGCCGCACGGATCGGTCCGCACACTGAAGCCTATGTCGAGGTCATCATGCGCGAACGGCGGCATCCTGAGCAAGGATATCGATCCTGTCTGGGCATTCTGAGGTTGGCCAAAACCTTCGGGCGCGACCGCCTGGAAGCCGCCTGCGAGCGGGCCATCGATATCAAAGCACGCTCTTACTCATCCCTGCATTCCTGTGTGGATACTCCCATTTTAGCAAGGAGATTTTTAGGGTTCTGGGTAATTTCAATCGGTACCGTTCGTGTGTCAGGCCTCTGGATGTGTGGCTTCATAGTGCCACGGGCCGTTATGGTGTCCGCCAGCTTCAAGTCCAATTCAATTCTTCGGACTTTTATGTCCTGGAATGCAGTATGGTTTTCCCGAAGCTAATCTGCCGATTATTATCCCATAATTTCCCTTCGGTCTCTTTGCTTTTCGGGGCCGTCAGCCGAGGCAGGTTGCCGCCGAAACTTATTGGCGTGGCTCAGGCGTAAACGACCAGGCCTCCGCGATATTCTTGTTTCTTTGTAACCATTGCCCACAGCGCACGCGCCATTTTATTGGCCAGGGCCACAGCCGCCATTTTGCGGGGCTTGCGCTCCAAGAGCTTTCCTAACCAACTGTCGGGGTCAATGCCCTTTTGGTTAGCCCATCGGATACATCCCGTTGCGCCAATAATCAGCAAGCGGCGCAGGTCTGCCTGTCCCATCTTGCTGACACGGCCAAGCTTCGTTCGTCCACCAGTTGAGAGTTGTTTAGGCACCAGGCCGAGCCAGGCCGCAAAGTCGCGACCACGCCGAAAGCTCTCCATCGGCGGCGCAAAAGCCAGGAAAGCAGCCGCGTTGATCGGTCCAATGCCGGGCATGATGCGGATGAGTCTGGCAATATCACTGCGTTTTGCCATTTCTGCCATCTGCCGTTCCAAAGTGGTAATTGATTGGTTCAGTTCTTGCACATGATGATAGTAAAGCCGGGCTGCTTCCAACACCAGATCGGGTACCATCCCAGGGTCCGTTTCTAACTTCTCTTCAAACGCCATCAATGCCGCGTTGCCCTGCGCAACGATTACACCGTGCTCGCCAAGATGGCCACGCAAAGTAACCATGAGTTGCGAGCGTTGCCGGGTAAATGTCTGATGAGTTCGAAACAGTACAGCCTGTGCCTGTTGCTCCTGATCCTTCACAACCACGAACCGCATATCAGGCTGGCGAACTGCCGTTGCAATGGCCGCGGCGTCATTGGCATCATTCTTGGAGCGCTTGACGAAAGGTTTCACATAAATCGGTGGTATGAGTTTGACTTCATGGCCATGTGCCATGGCCTCACGGCCCCAATGATGGCTGGTGGCGCAGGCTTCCATAGCAACAAGGCAAGACGGATGATCGGTCAATAGCTGCTGCAATTTACCGCGCGTGTATTTTCGATTGAATACAACAACTCCGTCCGCTGTTGTCGCACAAACCTGAAACGAGTGCTTTGCAAGGTCGATGGCCAAAATGTTAACGTCGGTCATGGGTGCTTCCTTTCATTCTCACTGACTTCTGACAATGCCAATCTGGCACATTTCGATGCCGCTGTGGGTAGGAGTATCCACCCCATCAATTCTGAAGAATGGTCTGGATCGCCAACATCGAACCCGCGCCACGGACGAACCCGCGATCACCCACCCCAACATCCGTGGCGCTGATTACTTCCATTGAAGAGGAAAATACATGCTCAATCATCCAACTCTGGACCAGCTCAAAACGCTGAAGCTTGACGGTATGGCAGAGGCTTTTGGCGAACTGGAAACACAAGACGGTTCTACCAATCTCAGCCACGCCGAATGGCTTGGCCTGCTGGTCGACAGAGAGGCATCCAGCCGCGCCACCAAAAACTATGAGCGTCGACTGCGCACCGCCAGGCTGCGCCATGTCGGTGCCGCGCCGGAGGACGTTGATTACCGCGCCCGGCGCAATCTCGATAAAGCCCTGTTCCAGCAATTGCTGACCGGTAAATGGATACGAGACAACCGCAACCTTATGATCACTGGGCCTTGTGGTGTTGGTAAAACCTGGCTGGCCTGCGCTCTGGCACAAGCCGCCTGCCGGGACGGCACGACCGTGCTCTACAAACGCCTGCCCAGATTATTTGATGAACTGGAGCTGGCCCATGGGGATGGCCACTTCCCACGTCTGTTCCGCAGCCTTGTCAAAATCGACCTGCTGATCCTCGACGATTGGGGGCCGGATCGCCTGAATGCCAGCCAGCGCCGCGATCTTATGGAGATCGTCGAAGACCGATATGATGCCGGATCAATTCTAATCACCAGCCAACTACCCGTCGAC
>QIKV01000172.1 GCA_003233115.1 Oceanospirillales bacterium | reverse complement strand
ATGATGCGCATCTGCCCGCCGCAATCGGGGCATGGTTCGTGTAGTGTGAGAGGGATGACATCGGCGCTTGGCGGATCATCTTGTTTGGGGGTTTGCGCACCGAGTAAGACGCGAACCTTTGCTATATTGGCCTTTCGCCTAGCGCTGGCGAGCAGGCCATAGTGGCGGATGCGGTGGAAACGGTCCGGCAGCACATGGATTAGGAAGCGCCGGATGAACTCGGGTGTGGAAAGGCGCATGACGGATCGTTTGTCGCCAGATTTGACGCGATAGTCTTTCCATTGGAACGCAACGGTGTTGGCATCAGCACTGATCAAGCGGCTGTTTGAGATCGCGACGCGGTGGGTATATCGGCTGAGGTAGGCGAGCACCTGCTCGGGTCCACCAAAGGGTGGTTTGGCATAGACCACCCATTCTATTTTGCGCAGTGGGGCGAGATGCGCTGCGAAACCGCCAGCATCTGACAGACCGGTCAGATCACTGAAGAAGCTGAGTTCGCCCGCACGGTGCAAAGCCAGCAACCCCTCAATGAACAGGCGTCGGAACAACCGCGACAGCACCCGCACATGAAGAAAGAAGCCCGGCCTGCACGCGACCCAGCGATTGCCGCTTGGCGACAGGCCACCACCCGGTACGATCATGTGGACATGGGGGTGATGGGTCAGTGCCGAGCCCCAAGTGTGCAAGACACTGGTCATGCCAACCCGCGCGCCGAGCCGTTTAGGATCGGCTGCAATAGTCATGACCGTTTGCGCAGACGCTTTGAACAGCAGGCCATAGACGGCCTTTTTGTTCCAATATGCGATCCGGGCAATCTCCGCAGGCAATGTGAAGACCACATGGAAATACTCCACGGGCAGCAGATCTTCCGCGCGCGCCGCCATCCAGTCCCGCGCTGCTGGTCCTTGGCATTTGGGGCAATGGCGGTTCTTGCAGGAATTGTACGCGATATGCTGGTGGTTGCACTTTGTGCACGCTGCCACATGCCCGCCGAGTGCTTCGGTTCGGCAGGCTTCAATGGAGGACATCACTTTGAGCTGAGACAGGCTGACATGTCCCTTGTTGGCCTGCCGCCATACAGGGCCATACTTTTGGAAAATGTCAGCAATCTCCAGCGTTGGTTTTGCCAACTTGCCGGGGCTTACCCCGATCGCTGATGCAGCTTCTCGATGTTCAGCGCTTTGAGTGCCTCAAACGGGCTGGGCGTATCTCGGATCGTCTTGGTGGCAACGTGGGTGTAGCGTGCCGTCGTGCTCAGCTTGGCGTGGCCGAGCAGAACTTGAATGACCCGGACATCAATGTTTGCCTCCAACAGATGCGTGGCAAAACTGTGCCGCAAGGTGTGCAAGGTAGCGGGTTTGGAAATACCCACCAAATGCTTGGCCGAGTTGAAGGCTCGGCTCAACTGCCGCGCCGAGATTGGGGTAATCTTCGGCTTGCCCGGAAAAAGCCAGCCCGCAGGCTGCGCTTCGCGCCAGTAATCGCGTAGCAGGTCCAACAAGTCAGGTGAGAGCATCACCTTGCGATCCTTGCCGCCTTTGCCCTCATCAACGTGGATTAGCATCCGGTCGCTGTCGATATCGCTGACCTTGAGATTACAGACTTCCGAGGCCCGTAAGCCTGCACCATAGGAAATGCTGAGGGCTGCGCGATATTTAAGGCCAGGACCGGGGGCCGAAGAAATCACCTCGGACACCTCCTCGATGCTAAGCACCGTCGGAAGTCGACGTGGCTGCGTCCGGAACTGCATGTAGCGCTTCATATCTTCACGGTCGCAGGTTGTACCGAACAGGAACCGCAGTGCCATGATCCGCGCATTGAACGTCGGTGGCGTCACCTCGGTGTCTGTCATATGGAGCTGGTAAGCGCGCAGATCATCAGGCGTCGCCGTATCTGGCGACCTCTTCAAAAACCCAGCAAAGTGCTTGATTGCCCGAATGTGGGCTTTCTGCGCCTTGTCGCCCATCCCGTGGATGCGCATATCTTCGATCATCCGCTCACGTAGCGGGGTCATCTTCTCGTTTGTCATGGCAACTCTCCTGTCCGTTGATTGAGAAGGCTCAATCCTCAGACAAGTTCGTCAGTTCTCAAAATGCGCTCGGCGTAAGTTGGCGCACACCATCAGCAACAAGCGCCATTGCCGCGCGAGCGGCTTCGTCCTTGTCTGCAATGCCGTCGACCGGCTGATAAAACGAAGGTCAGCTTTCCTGATCTGTCCCAACAGGGCAGCCGTGTGAACGATACAGGATTTCCCCTTGGCAAGACCAACACCTTACGGGGGCGTTTGCAGGACGCGGAGGAATGGCACCCTGGCAGAGCATCAAAGCCGTCATCCGACAAAACCCGTCAGATGACCGTTGTGCGCCCAAATCGACTATTTTCTGCATTGCGACCAAAGGCAGTTTCGCACCCTGCACAAACGGGAAACTGGTTTGATGTATCATGGGTGCATTCAGGAAGCCCTGGACCGCAGCCAGTTTTGAAACACGCGTAGTTTCTTGGGTTGCCGGTCTGGCAACACAACCATGTAGTATCCGAGGCCCTGTTGATTGAGTTTACAAATCCTTGTCAGTTCACCAGCCTCAATTTGCCGCTCAACAAGGGATTTTGGTTGAACGGTAATTCCCAACCCTGCGGCCACTGCTGATAAAACCAAACCATTGGTGTGCAAAAGCGTCAAATTTACTTGTTTGAAATCAATGTCTTCACGCTCAATAATGCCCTTTCGTTCCATCATTTGGCTTTCCATCACCCACGGAAGATCAACAACATCCGGCAAGCATGTAACCGTTCTGCCCTTGATCAATTCAGGATGGGATACGACCCAGAAATCTCCGTCTGTGAGCAGTTCGGACCTGACACCGGGCCAATCCCCGGAGCCATACCTGATGGCCAGGTCAAATCCACCTTTGCG
The DNA here is from genome assembly GCA_003233115.1 of Oceanospirillales bacterium. Taxonomy (GTDB): domain Bacteria; phylum Pseudomonadota; class Gammaproteobacteria; order Xanthomonadales; family SZUA-36; genus SZUA-36. The sequence continues at coordinate 876 of QIKV01000172.1, read as the reverse complement.
CATATCAACCAGGCTGGTACTGGGATTGATGTTCAAGGAAACCTCGGGATGTTTTGCCCAGAATTCACCTATGCGTGGCATCAGCCAGTTTGCAGCGAAAGCAGGCGTAACCGCGATATTCAAGGGCCTGCCTTCGCTTAGGGATCTTAGATTCTCAACGCCATCGGCAATGATCATAAAGCCGGATTGAAGTTTCTCTGCTAATTGCAGGCCGGTTGGAGTGACCGCGACACCTCGTCCCTGCCGGACTATCAGACTTTCAGAAAACTCGGCTTCGAGACTGCGAACGTGATGGGCGATTGCAGCATGCGTCACGTTCAGTTCACGGGCCGCCTTGGTAAAGCTCTGACACCGGGCTGCTGCTTCGAACGCCCGCAATGCCGCTAGTGATGGGATTCTCGTCCAGTCCATTTATTTGATACCTGTACTAACAATAGAAAAATCATATTGATTTGCCTGAAAGGCCAGTTTCTCCATATATTAATAACACATGACCAGTATCAAGGAGATACAAAATGTCAATTTCATTTTCATCATTGCTCAAAGCGGCAAAACGACTCGGCGTTCGCCAGCCTCATCGTCCGGTACCGACGCATGAACAGATGCTTCTGGAACACGAAAGGCGCAAGGGAGAGGAGCTGCATCGTCGCCTCGAACACGAAAGCCGGTTTCTCAGATACTTATATGGTATGTGAACAATGAAAGTGGCCGCTTTGTCCGCACTGCTGGCGAACGGCTGCTGAAAACGAAGGCCAGCTCTCCTGATCTGTCCCAATAGGGCAGTCGTCTGAACGATACAGGATTTCCCCTCGGCAAAACCGACACCTTACGGGGTGGCAACCCGCAAGGGTTCAATTGCGACAGGATTGCCACGTC
>QIKV01000107.1 GCA_003233115.1 Oceanospirillales bacterium | reverse complement strand
AGTTCAATTTCAAGTGCCTGGGTGATGGCCGTAGAGATATCGTCCTGGATGGCGAAAATGTCATCTATTTCACGATCAAAGGTCTGCGACCAAAGGTGGAAGCCGCTGTCGACCCTGATCAGTTGGGCGGTGATGCGCAAACGGTTACCGGATTTGCGTACGCTGCCTTCCAGCACATTGGCTACCTTCAGTTGCCGACCGATATCGCTGATATCGAGATTTTTGCCCTTGAACTGGAATGCCGAGGTACGTGCCGCTACGTGCAGTTGGGGGTTCTGGGCGAGGCGGTTGAGCAATTCTTCTGCCAGGCCGTCTGAGAAGTATTCCTGCTCGGGGTCGGAGGACATATTGACGAAGGGCAGGACGGCGATGGATTGGATATTATCGCCCGGCACTTTGCTACCGGTATCTTCAACTTCAGCCGTGATTGTCGGCGATGCTGGTGTGTGGTCTTTGGCAATAAAGCGGTCCGCCAAAAGCAACGCCACAGCCAGTACCAGGAAAACGATAATGGTGCGGTCCAGTTTGCGCCCCGTGTTGTGAGTGACGGACTGACTGCGGTCAATCTCGGATTCGCGCTTGATGCCCTCGGGGGTTAATTCAAACACCCAGGATATAATCAGTACCAGTGGCAGGATCGCAACCGCGGCGAGGACAAAGACCTGCATGACCCAGTTGGGTGCAGAAATAATATCCAGTGTAAAATCGATTGCCTGTAGTAGTACCCAGGCGATCACCACATAGGCAATTCCCATGCGGAACACATTGCGGCGTTTTAATTCATTAAAAAAGCTCACATGCTTCTCCGTAGGGTGGACATTCATGTCCACCATGTCGCGGTACCAGTAACCAACTACATACCCCGGAGCACACCTTTTTCGAACCGATTTCCCGCGGGATTGGCATGGGCCCGGTGGACATAAATGTCCACCCTACGATCTGCGTCAGCCGCGGGATTGGCATGGGCCCGGTGGACATAAATGTCCACCCTACGGGCGTATTGTTCCAGTCTCTCCTTGTTCCTCCTACATATCGCATTGGAAATCATCCTCACCGAGGGGCTGGCACAGATCCGGCCAGCCACGTTGCTTCCACAATTCAACCAGGCCTGTATCTGTGAGAAGCTGTTTAAATTCCGGCATCTGCCTGAGGCTGGAAAAATCAGGTGCCCACAGGAGAGCCATAGAAACTGAAAGACGCACTGTTTTGCCCCCATTGAGTTGGGTATTAAGTAGTTCAATAGTCTCAGGCCCTGCAGAGAAATGACCCAGCGCAAACAAATCCCCTTCCGTCACTGCAGCCTTGATGCCTGCTTGCCGCCGGGAAGGGTCCCTTAGCGCGGCAGATATGATGTCGGTGGAGGCCTGCACAGGGCCGGTCGCTAATCCTGCGACGACTTGCGCGGTATTTTGCTGCAAAAACTCAATGGCTTTTTCCAGCTCACCCAGCTTGAGGTTCAGCCAGTACATACCACGCACTCCATTTGCGTTACCGCCATCAACGGTGCGTTGAAAATATAGTTTTGCAGCAGCGGTATCGTTTTGGAGCATGGCATTTACACCCAGATAGTATTGCAGTTGTGGATACACCGGATCCAGGATTTCAGCAGCCTGGAACATTTCTAAAGCTCGCTTGATATAACCCGTGGACTGTAAAACCAGCCCATAGAAATAGGTCGGTGACGAGTCTTTGGAAAGCTCGGAAGCCCGCTTCAGTAATTCAAGTGATTCAGTCCATTTGCCCTCGTTGTAGTTCAACAGCCCAAGCCCGGCGAGGGCGGTAGCCGAATTTTTGTCCAGCTCCAGCGCGTGCGTACCGGCCTCCAGCGCTAGCTGGTTGTATGCGTTTGCGTTGTCTGGATCCCAGCCCGACAGAACGGCAGCCGTCATGCTCAAACCTGCCCAGGCTTCGGTGAAGTCAGGGTCTCTCGCTGCCGCTGATTGCATGGCTTTTATACTGGCTTTAAGGGATGGTATGCCGCGCTGTATAAACAGGTGACGGCCACGTAAATAATCCTGGTAAGCCTGCATGTTTTTGGTCGGTTGCGATGCTTCGCGGGATTTCAGGCCGGATGTGTTCAGCGCGATCTTCATTTCGCGGACAATCTCAGTGGCGATTTCATCCTGTATTGCGAAAATATTTTTCAGTTCACGATCGTAGGTTTTTGACCACATATGGGTGTCGGTGGTGACGTCAATCAACTGCGCGGTAATACGTACCTGGTTGCCGGATTTGCGTACGCTGCCCTCCAGTACATGACTGACATTGAGCTGCCGGGCAATTTCCTTGATATCCATATTCTTGCCCTTGAAGGCAAAACTGGAGGTTCTTGAAGGCACGCGCAGACCCTTGACCTGCACCAGCAGGTTTAACAGTTCTTCGGACATACCTTCCGAGAAGTATTCATTGTCCGGATCAGCACTCATGTTGGCGAACGGCAGTACCGCCAGTGATGGCTTGCCCGGTGTGGCCTTTGCCGCGATCGGTAATGCCGTGCCGGGGGTCAGAGTCAAATTCTCTTCCGTAACCAGGCTGGCTTGAGCGCCTGGGTCAGGAGAATTTGACTCTGACCCCATTTCCGGGATAAAGCGATCAACGGTCACGAACACCACCACCGCGATAAGCAGGGCAATGGTCAACTTATCCAGCTTCTTCGCAGTGTGGGCGGTAACCGAGGCATCCTGCTGGATCTCAGATTCGCGTTTGATACCCTCAGGGGTCATTTCAAACACCCAGGCAAATGCCAGCACAACCGGTAGCCCCGCCACCCCCAGCATAACCAGCACCTGCATAATCCAGTTGGGTGCGCCAATAACATCCAGGGCAAAGTCGATCGCCTGCAACAATAACCAGGCAGCGACCACGTAGGCGATGCCTACCCGGATGACGTTGCGGCGTTTTAATTCGTTAAATAAACTCATCAATGCCTCCACATCGCCGTTGCCCGCCAAAAATCTCCGTAGGGTGGACATTCATGTCCACCATGTCGCGGTACCAGTAACCACCTACATATCCCGGAGCGCACCTTTTTCGAACCGATTTCCCGCAGGCTTGGTATGGGCCCGGTGGACATAAATGTCCACCCTACGATCCGCGTCAGCCCGGTGGACATAAATGTCCACCCTACGATCCGCGTCAGCCCGGTGGGCATAAATGTCCACCCTACGATCCGCGTCAGCATCATTGATGTACTCCATCACCAAAACCGGGCGCCTGTGGGCTGAAACCGTAGCTGCGGCGCAACGCTGCCAGTTCGGCCGCACCGGGCAGACGCCAGAATTCCTGCCAGGGTTCGCTGGTAGGCGCCTGTTCGGGAAGGCGGATGAAAGAGGGGAAAATCCAGGTGCCGTCTTTTTCCTCATATGCCTGTAGCAACAACTCACCGGCAGTATCGAAATCTCCAAGCTGTGCAGCCTCAAGGGCGACCGTTGCAGCCGGTGTTTGTCCCGCTTTCGCCAGCTTTGCCCTGCGTTTGACAGTTGCGTAGGCTGCATCCAGCTCTCCAGCCGCGATGCTGAGCTTGACGGCTATGTTAGCCAGGACATCGCTGGGTACATCGGGAAGGGTTTTAACCATCCGGGAAACCGCTGCGAGTTGTTCAGTATCACCCAAGGCAAAATAGGCATTGGCAAGGTGCCTGTAAGCGCTGAAAAACGTCGGATCCAAAGCCAGTGCACGCCTGGCCAGGCTAATGGTTTCTTGGTAATCTCTGTTGAGAAAGTAAACATTGCCCAGGTCCGTCAATTGCACTGGGCCCAGCGGATCCAGCTCCGCCGCGCGTGATTCATATTT
>QIKV01000056.1 GCA_003233115.1 Oceanospirillales bacterium | reverse complement strand
GATGGTACGTCAGTTTCCCGATACGCTTGATAAGCTTTCATCACTTAATAACAAGCATGCAGTGGCATGATTTTATGACCAACTGGCGGTGCGGGGTACAGAATTTTCTCTTGCGCAAACCAAAAGGGCCAGATTCAATTGAAACCAATCATTAACCTATAACCCTAACCAGTAACCATCAGACAAGGAATGTCTGCCAATTGTTTTACCGCAACCAAAAGGAGGTGGTGTCATGCCCCGACTACGCCGTTATGTTCTGCCAGGCCAACCCCAGCACGTTATCCAACGCGGTAATATTCGTTGCCCGATATTTATGAGGACGATGAGCATGGTTGTACCCTTTAAGTTAGTCAATGCCGTGTTACGTGGGTTGTCTTTTTTTCAGGAATTCATCAGGTTTGATGCCTGCTTGCTTAAGGATTGCCCGGAGCGTGCCCTCAGGTGTGTCACCCGGGTGATTAGGCAAGGTGGTGTAGCGTTTGGTATTTGGGTTGTACCAGATCTCGTGTGAGCCTGCAGCCTGGCGGTCAAACTTGAAACCATGGATCTTTAGTTGTTTTACGATTTTCCGGTAACGAAAACCCGCCAGTCGACCCATTAGCCACTCACGATTAACGGATAATCGAATGAATCACTGGTATCGGTAAGTTTGAGTTGACCATCCCGTTCTTGCTGAGCTTCCAATAATTTCTTAACAACGTCACGTGCGATTTCAATGGTTTCTGTGACAGTGCGACCCTGAGCCACAAGGCCGGGCAGATTATCAGACGTGGCTAAATACACCCCTTCGGGCAGTTTTTCGATATGAATATTAACAATATGTTCCATGCGCAGGCTCCTAACCCGATTAACTTAATACTTCACAGCTTAGCACAAATGGAGCCGGAAAACCGGAGTCAAACTGAGCCTCCCCCCGTTTAACGGATACATTAACCAAGCCGCCTGGTCTTGCTTCATTGCGGGCATGTTTTATCAGCATTCTCGTTCAGCCGGTTTTGAGCTAACTGGCGGTACTAACCCCCTGAATTAAACTGAGCAATCCTGCATTGTCCATTGGGTCGCCCGGCTCAAGAAACAGGCAAGTGTATAAATCAATTATCTGCTCCTTCCCGGAAACGATGTCCTGGCTGAGTTCCCAATCCAGTTCAAGCAGCAGACTAAGGTAACTATTAAGTATGCACATGTGATCAACGACACTGCGAATATGAAGGCTGGCGTAGTCTGCATCGCTTACCAACAGTTTTTCGATGCGTGTCGTCACATCGTTCAGCAATCGTTCCGCCCGGGAACGATGTGTCGCCAGTGACGGGTGTTTGATTTTCGCAATGACATCACTTAATTCGGCGAGCCAGGGACGATGCAGGTTGCGCGTGGCAAAATCACGCAATATCTGGGCACACAGGGTATTATGCGTGCCCTCCCAACTTTCCAGGACAATGGCATCACGGTAAAGACGTGGCAGCACGGAAAATTCTTCAATGGTGCCATTGCCACCCAATACTTCGATGGCATCGCGGACGACCCGGGTGCATTGAATCGAGGTCCAGTATTTATTGATGTTGACATGGGTTCGCCTCGCATCAGTCATATCAGCCGACGCCTTGCCATTGCTTATGCGGTCACTCATGGCGAGAATGCGAAACGTGGTGGCCACAGCGGCGCTGGTAATGACTTTCATGCGGGCGATGATTTGTGCAAGCGTGGGATACTCGATGATTGTTTTGCCAAAAGCGGTACGGTGCCGGGCATAACCTTGCGCCTCAATACAGGCGCGCCGCATTAACCCACATGCGGCGACGGCATTTTGTAGCCGTGAGGTATCGAGCACGATACCCATCAGGTTTTTGAAACCTTGCTCCAGGGGACCGACGGCTTCGGCCAGGGCGCCATTAAAGTCTACCTCTGCCGAGGCCATGGAGCGGGTACCGAGTTTGTACTTTAAGCGGCGGATGGTGAAATCGTTGACCGCGCCATCTACTGTCCGGGGAATGAGGAACAGGGCGAGGCCTTGTGTTCCTGGCGGTGCCCCGTCAGGCCTGGCGGCTAACACGAATAACCCGGCGTCGATGACTGAGCAAAACCATTTTTCGCCGGTGATCCGGTAGTGTCCCTTGTGTTTTTTATCTGCAACGGCAACACAGTTGTTCGCGGCGACGTCCGAGCCGCCCTGGACTTCAGTCACAAACTGCGCACCGTGCAGGCGTTTTGCATAATCTGTCTCGAACAACGGTGGCAAGTACTTTTTCTTTTGTTCGTTTGATCCAACTTGCTGTAGTAGTTTGATCAGTCCCGCCGTACACGCCACGGGACAGGCATGGCCCGCCTCACCGTTGTGGGCGATGAAGTAGGAGAGGGCACCGCTGAGAAGTTCATGGCCCGGTTTTTCCAAAACCGCCAGTACGCCAGTATCCCAAACACAGGCGCCGAGCTCATGATAGGTCGGATGAAAAACCACTTCTTCAGTGCGCTCACCAATACTGTTAAAACGACTCAAAAGCGGCAGGTTTTCATCACGGTTAGAGGTGATGGCCAGGCCATCCATTCGGGTCGCCGACAGGCTGGCGGCCTTTTCCAGCATGGCTTGATGACGTAGATAATCCTCACCCAGGTGCATTTGCAGCACTCGCTGGATATTGGTATCTGCCTGCAGGTAATCCGTGGGCTTATGCGCCTGCACGGGCTTGCTGGGTTCTGTTTTCTGACATGCCTTCTCTCTCCCTAAGAACAATTCCAATTGCGGTACAGATAGCGCTGACAGGTGACAATAAACTACACTAGCATTATGGACCCTACAATTTCGCCCGGCAAACGTTTTCATGCTGCACTGACGCAGGAGCGCCCGCTGCAGATTATAGGCGTCATTAATGCCTATTGTGCCATGCTCGCTGAGCATGTCGGGTTCCGCGCGCTTTATGTTTCTGGTGCCGGCGTTGCCAATGCCTCTTACGGCCTGCCCGACCTGGGCATGACCACGCTTGATGACGTGCTGGAGGATGTGTCTCGCATCACCGGCATTACCGAGTTGCCGGTACTGGTCGACGCCGATACCGGTTTCGGAGATGCCGCCATGATAACCCGCTGTGTCCGGGGGATGATCCAGGCGGGTGCCGCCGGTCTCCATATTGAAGACCAGGTGCCGGCCAAGCGCTGCGGGCATTTGCCTCACAAGACGATTGTTCCCGTTCAGGAAATGGTGGACCGTATCAAGGCCGCAGTGGATGCCCGCACCGATACGGATTTTGTCTTGATGGCCCGCACCGATGCTCTTGCCGTTGAGGGTATCGAGGCCGCTATCGACCGGGCCTGTCGCTACCAGGAAGCGGGGGCCGACATGATTTTTGCCGAGGCGGTGACCGAGCTCGATCACTACCGCCGGTTTCGCGAGGCTACCGGTGTTCCTGTCCTGGCCAACATTACCGAGTTCGGTCTCACGCCGTTGTTCACTGTCGATGAGCTGGCGGGTGCCGACGTCAGCATGGTGCTTTATCCTTTGTCTGGCTTCCGGGCCATGAATGCCGCGGCCCTGAATGTGTATCAGACCTTGCGTGATGAGGGCACGCAAAAAAACCTTATCTCGCACATGCAGACTCGTGAGCAGCTTTACGAGTTGCTTCGTTATGACGAGGTCGCGGCGAGACTTGAGCAGGCGGCCGCTGTGGCACCGTCCACCAAAAAAACGTCCTCTGGCCTGGCCGGCATCATCGTCGGGACATCAGCAATTTGCACGGTGAGTGAGACCGGCAGCGGTCTGAACTATCGTGGTTACGGTATCGACGATCTTGCGCGGGAGTCGAGCTTTGAAGAAGTCGCTTACCTCTTGTGTTACGGCGAACTACCGAATGCCGCGGCGCTTGCGGTTTACAAGGCCCGGCTTGTTAAACTGCACCGCTTGCCGGATGCAATGAAAGCCGTACTGGAACAGTTGCCCGTAAACACACACCCCATGGATGTGATGCGCAGTGGCTGTTCGGTTCTCGGTTCAATGGAACCGGAAGGCGAGGGCCGCGATCAGCAATATATCGCCGACCGGCTCATTGCCTGCTTCGGTTCCATGTTGTTGTACTGGTATCACTTCCACGCCCATGGCCAGCGCATTGATACCGAAAGTGACGACGACTCGGTGGCCGGACATTTTTTACATGTGTTACACGGCAAGCCCCCGGACCCGCTGCAGGTGCGGGCGCTGGATGTGTCGCTTATCCTGTATGCCGAACACGAGTTTAATGCCTCGACCTTCGCTGCCAGGGTGGCAGCGTCAACCTTGACCGATTTTTACTCGGCAATCACTGCCGCCATCGGCACCTTGCGCGGCCCGCTCCACGGGGGTGCCAATGAAGCGGCCATGGAATTGATCGCGTCATATGCCACACCCAATGAGGCCGAGGCCGATGTTTTGTCTATGTTGGCGCAGAAACAGCGCATTATGGGTTTCGGTCACCGTGTCTATAAAACTTCTGATCCGCGCTCCGATATTATTAAGCACTGGTCGCATAAACTGGCCGGGACCAGTAGTGAACCGATGTTGTTTGACGTGTCCGAGCGCATCGATGCCGTGATGCGGCGGGAGAAAAAGCTGTTCCCCAATCTAGATTTTTACAGTGCGACTGCTTATCACTATTGCGGGATCCCGACGCCGATGTTCACGCCCTTGTTTGTTATTTCTCGCACCACTGGTTGGGCCGCCCATATTATCGAGCAGCGCGCCGATAACAAACTGATTCGCCCCGGTGCCGACTACACCGGACCCGAGCCACGGGCCTATGTGCCCCTGGACCAGCGCCGCTAAATCATTCTAACTAGTAACGTGTCTCCTTCCCCGACAAATACCCGGCCACCACCTGACAAGCTGCTGGTGGACATTGCCGAGTACGTGACCAGTACCGGAGCTGAAAGCGCCACGACTCATGAGAGCGCACAGTTGTGTTTAATGGATGCCCTCGCTTGTGCATTATTGGCGCTGGAATATCCGGCATGCACCCGTTTACTGGGCCCGACCGTGGCGGACACCGTGGTTCCCCACGGCGTGCCAGTGCCGGGTACCTCGTTCAGGTTGGACCCGGTGCAGGCCGCTTTCGATATTGGCTGCCAGGTGCGTTGGCTCGACTTCAACGACACCTGGCTTGCCGCCGAATGGGGACATCCTTCAGATAATCTTGGCGCCATTTTGGCCAGTGCCGATTTTGTCAGCCGTCGCCGTTTGGCCGGGAACCGGGCACCGCTTACCCTTGCCGATGTTTTCAGCTCCATGATCAAGGCCTATGAGATCCAGGGCGTACTGGCACTGGAGAACAATTTCAACCGTGCTGGTCTGGATCACGTCATTCTGGTTAAGGTGGCTTCCACCGCCGTGGCCACCGGGTTACTGGGCGGGGACAAAACACAAATCATTAACGCCGTTTCCAATGCCTGGATCGATGGCCATAGCCTGCGCACCTACCGTCACGCGCCCAACACCGGTCCGCGTAAATCCTGGGCCGCCGGTGATGCCACCAGCCGCGCCCTGTGGCTGGCGTTAATGGCAATGAAAAACGAACCGGGTTACCCGTCTGCTTTAAGCGCGCCCACATGGGGATTCAATGACGTGCTGTTTAAAGGTGAGCCACTGCGAATAGCGCGGCCATTTGGTTCTTATGTCATCGAACACATACTGTTCAAGGTATCGTTTCCCGCCGAGTTCCATGCCCAGACTGCGGTGGAGTGCGCGTTTCAGTTGCACCCGGAAGTCAAAGACCGGCTGGGCGATATCGACAAAATCACACTTACCACCCAGGAGGCCGGCCTTAGAATTATTGACAAGACCGGGCCGCTGCAAAATCCCGCTGACCGGGATCACTGTTTACAATACATGGTGGCGATCGGTTTGCTGTTTGGCGAACTCAATGCCGGACATTACGAGGACGCGGTGGCCGCCGACCCGCGCATCGACCGATTGCGGGAAAAAATGGTTGTGGTCGAAGACCCGCAGTACAGCCACGATTACCTGGACCCGGACAAACGCGCCATCCCCAACGCTATCCAGATCCATTTCAAGGACGGTAGCAGCACGGAAAAGGTCGAGGTGAACTATCCACTGGGTCACCCCCGCCGCCGGACAGAGGCACGACCCATACTGCAACAGAAATTTGCTGATAGCCTGGCTAGACGTTTTCCCGCGGACAAGTGTCAGCAGTTATTAAAATTGTTCGAGGATCCGGCACACCTGCGGGCAACCGCGGTAAATGATTTTATGGATAGTCTGGTGTTGTAACGTTGATCAATAACAGGCTCACCAGAATTTTATTTGTTCCTCAGAAGTACCATTGTACCTGCAGCGTAATATTGTCTTCGAATGTCCCGTATTCACTGCCAGTACTGCCGTTGAATAATTGTGTGCCGGCCGCCAACTCAATGTTATCTGTTGCGGAAACAATCAAACGTAAATAAAGAAAATCGCTTCTGTCATCAAGATTTTGAATATAATAGTTTTCTAATTTCCAGACAGGTGATATGTCATAACCTACCAGGGCACCA
>QIKV01000032.1 GCA_003233115.1 Oceanospirillales bacterium | reverse complement strand
TGGTTGGATTACCTGCTCAGTCGCCCGACGGTAGCGGAGTTTGTTGATAGCCAGGCCTGACTTTCAGTCTGATCTTTTACCCCACACTTGCGCTGTTACATCGACTACCAGTTGCAGCTTGTTCATTTCATCCTGTAACGTGACCGGATTGCCCGCGACAGTACTTGCAAAGCCACATTGGGGGCTGATGCGTGGTTCAAAACCACCGGCCCGCCGGGTATCAAATTCCAGGCAAAATACATCAACATCGATATGCCTGAATACCTGCTCCGGTTTTTGTGAATTAGCGAAGCAACTTATACCCTGACAGGCGGGCAGCTTTTTTGTCAAATGTATAAGTGACAGTAGCACCGTCTTCGGCGTTTAAATTCAATATCATTGCATCAGCCAAGTCAAAACCGTCATTAAAGTTCTTAATGGCAATATTTATTGGTCTGGGCCGCTTAAAAAGCAAGTATCCACAGTTACTGATGTCTTTCAGTGCTTCAGCTATAGCCTTTCGGGATAGTTTATATACGGAGTTCAATACCCAGGAAAGCTCCACCAGTACAATTGGATTTACCAGCTTGGGCTGCCCGGATTCAATTAGTTTTGTTGCCTTCCTGAGTTGAGCTTCATTATCGCCAGTGATGTAGCGAACCAGAATATTAGTGTCAATCGCTTCCACGATTTCCCCAGCCTTGTTTGATTGCCTGATCAATGTCTTTATCACTGGCCGGGCTGGAAATCTGCCCTTTTAGTTTTCCAGCCAGTGAAATACGACAATCAATTTTCTTAATGAATACTTGTCCATCATCACTTGCTTCAAACGATATTTTGTCACCAGGCCTGACACCCATCAGCCTTCGGAGTTTTTGGGGGATGGTAACCTGTCCCTTGGTTGTGATTTTACTTGCAGGCATAGCAATGCTTTCCATTTCTTATTCGTCGATAAGTAATACCCTATAGTATTACTTTGAGTCGGTCAAGAGTGATTCGTTGATCAAATGTGTAGGCAAATTGCGTTCATTATGAATACCGAAACGTGGTACCGAGCGTACGTGATGCGGCCAGTAAACAGGACCTTGATGTAACCGCCGATTGCGATGGTAATGCAACACTGCGATACGTTGCGCCCACGGCATCAGCGCTTTCGTGCACGTCATCGCCAGTGATGAAAGTCAGCAGGCTTTTAGCCTTTGACTCTGGCACTTGACTCTGACCCCAATAAATTAATACTTTTGGTATTTGTTGGTGTTTACACCTATGCTTAACAATATAAGCGAACATGCAGAAGTCAGCCTTTGTCTTTAATCAACGAACTTAAACGTCGTAATGTATTCAAGGCCGCCATCGCCTACGTGGTCATGGCGTGGCTGGTGATCCAGGTAGCCGATGCCATTCTGAATAACATTACTGCCCCGGACTGGGTATTCGATGTACTGCTGCTGTTTCTCGCCATCGGGTTGCCGTTCGCGGTGCTCTTTGCCTGGGCATTTGAGATAACGCCTGAAGGAATCAAGCGTGAAAGCGAGGTAGACCGCTCGCAGTCCATTGCCCAACAGACCGGTAAGAAAATCAACCTGCTGATCATTGCTGCGCTGGTGCTGGCCATTTCTTACCTGCTGTACGATAAGTTTGGCGCGCCGGGGCCGGCGATCAATTCCACCGCCTCGACCCAATCAGCAGAAACCAGCACTGAGGCAGGCTCGACTGAAGTGGCCATTGACAAGCTGTCCATTGCAGTCTTGCCGTTCGTGAACCGCAGCGCGCTTGAGGAGGATGAGTTCTTCGTTGATGGCATTCACGATGATCTGTTGAACACCATCGCCAAAATCGGCTCCCTGAAAGTGATTTCACGTACATCCGTGATGGAGTACAGGGATACACAAAAGAAAATCCCGGTGATCGCTAAGGAACTGGGTGTCGCAAATATTCTCGAGGGTGGTATCCAGCGTTCCGGTAACCAAGTACGCATCAACGTGCAGCTCATTGATGCAGAAACCGACGAACACCTGTGGGCTGAGATATTTGACCGGGAGCTAACGGCCCAGAACCTTTTCACCATTCAGAGCGAGATCTCGCAAAAAATTGCTGATGCCTTGCGCACGGTGCTCTCGGTAGAGGAAAAGAACCGTATTAACACCAGGCCAACCGACAATCTTCAGGCCTACAATGCCCACCTGCATGGACGCCAGCTCATGGCGACCCGCAAAGTCGACCAGCTTCAACAGGCCGTGGAAGAATTTCGCAAGGCAATAGAGCTTGACCCACAGTTTGCACTGGCGTGGGTAAATCTGGCTGATAGCAATAGTCTGTTGGCAACCTATGGAGTCAGATCCATGGAAAGCGTAGTACCTGATATAGAAGAAGCAGTCGCCCACGCTATGGCCATTGACGACAAGTTAGGTGAAGCCTATGTTTCGCAGGCTGGCATCTACCGGTATTATCAACGCCAGGAAGAGGCTGAAGCCGCTTTTCGCAAAGCCATTGAACTCAGTCCCAACTACGCCACCGCCTACCACTGGTATTCAGGATTTGTACTTGGTTCTTCGGTGCTACGCACTGCCGAAGCCGTAGAATTGGCGCAAAAAGCTTTCGAACTGGACCCCAGATCATCCATCATAAGTGTCAACCTTGCCGGCCTTTATCGGTTTCAGGGTCTCTTGTCACTGGCGGAGCGCCAGTACCAGAATTTGATAGAGCTTGATCCGGAATTTGTCACTGCCTATTCCGCGCTTGCTGATTTGTACTTCATAGACCTTGGCCAATTTGATAAGGCACTGGCTTTTTATCGTAAAGCGTCACAACTGGATCCTGGCAATCCTTATAATTTGTTGAGGCAGTTGGAACTTTATCAACAATTGGGTGATGTCAAGGCGATGGAGGCTATCCGCAATACTATCGCTGCGGTGACGGGTGAAGATTTCTGGCTGGTTGGCTATGCAGATTTATGGATCGCCGTGGCACAGAATAATCCAGCCGGTACTCGCGAAGCTCTCAACTGGTTGTTACCCAGGATCGATAAACTGCAAAATATCAAAGAATTAGCAGGACCGGTCGAATTGCTTTTGGGCAACTATGATCGTGCCCGTGAACTTTTCGTTGAAGCCAATTCTGGCTGGTTGGATCCAGATCAATGGGAACGTTTGATGCAACAAAACCCCCGCTATCCCTGCATTTTCTCGTGGATACTGATAAACACAGGTGACGAAGTGATAGGTGCTGATTTGTTGCAGCAAACCACGGCTTTTCTTGATGAGGCACTACCTGCGGCGATTGAGCACGCAGACAATTGGGCACCGGAGATTTGCTACCTGACCAGTGGTGATACGGAAAAAGCACTGCGCTCTATTGAGACGCAGCTTGCGCACGGCCATCTTTACTGGCGGGACCTGTTATTTCGAATGCCGATGTATGATCTGATCCGTGATGAACCCAGGTTTCTGGCCGTCGTTGAAGAGAGAGAGCGGAGAATTGCAATACAACGCGAAGCTGTAGCGCAGTTGGAAGCAACGCCGTAAGCAATCGTTATTTGCTGCCGACGGTAGTCTGGCGGTTGGGGCTGCTGTTTCAATGTACACTAGCCACTTCACGTGGGGCCGTAGCTCAGCTGGGAGAGCGTCGCGTTCGCAATGCGAAGGTCGGGAGTTCGATCCTCCTCGGCTCCACCAAATACAGGTAAATATAGACGCCGGTCAAAGGTTTTACACAGCCCGCAGAATAGGCCGCGTCAAACACGTCGGCGCGACCATGTCGTGTGTGCCGGAGAAACTATCCAGGTTATGGTTGGATTACCTGCTCAGTCGCCCGACGGTAGCGGAGTTTGTTGATAGCCAGGCCTGACTTTCAGTCTGATCTTTTACCCCACACTTGC
>QIKV01000083.1 GCA_003233115.1 Oceanospirillales bacterium | reverse complement strand
GGCACCGGCGTGCGGGACTATATTCACGTGGTAGACCTGGCCGCTGGCCATGTTGCAGCGCTGGATTACCTGGCCCGGAATCATACCATGCTGACAGTTAATCTTGGCACCGGCAAAGGCGTTTCCGTGCTCGAGATGATCAAAACCTTCGAAACGGTCAATCACTGCAAAGTCCCCTACCGCATCACTGCTCGCAGAACCGGCGACATTGCAGAATGCTGGGCCGACACCACCCTTGCCAACCAACTGCTGGGCTGGCAAGCCACCCGCACCCTGCGAGACATGTGCCGCGACGCCTGGCGCTGGCAAACCACCCACCACCCGTAGGAAATAAATTTATCAGCCCGACATTTCATCGCAGTCTGTGATAAATTTCCCAATCCACTTCAATACCTGACCGTACGGTCACCAGGGGCTAAATTAGTGAGTGAAGACCTGAGTAATTTTCGCATGGAAATTCGCGACTGGCTGGAGCAAAACTGTCCTGAAGAAATGCGCAGTCCCTTGCGTTCTGAAAAGGATGCCTGCTGGGGTGGGCGACAGTTCAAGTTCCAGAGCGATGCCCAGCGTCTATGGCTGGAGCGCATGGGTCAGAAAGGCTGGACTGCACCTGACTGGCCAACGCAGTACGGTGGTGGTGGTCTGGACCGCGAACAAGTCAAAATTCTGAAACAGGAAATGGCCCGCATCAACGCCCGTGATGCGCTGTACAGTTTCGGCATCTCAATGCTGGGCCCGGCCCTGCTGAAATACGGCAATGAAGAACAGAAGCACAAATTCCTGCCACCCATCGTCCGCGGTGAAATCCGCTGGTGTCAGGGGTACAGCGAGCCAAACGCAGGCTCTGATCTTGCCAGCCTGCAGGCACCGGCAGTGGACATGGGCGATCACTATATCCTCAACGGCTCTAAAATATGGACTTCCTACGGCGATTTTGGCGACTGGATGTTCTGCCTGGTGCGCACCGCTCCGGATGCACCCAGGCATCAGGGCATCAGCTTCATGTTGTTCGATATGCGAACACCGGGTATCCGTATCAAGCCCATCCTGCTGATCAGCGGTAGCTCGCCATTTTGTGAAGTATTTTTTGCAGATGTCAGGATTCCGAAAGACCAGCAGGTCGGTGAACTGAACAAGGGCTGGAGCATCGCCAAATACCTGCTGACCCATGAACGCGAAATGATTTCCTGGACTGGCCTTTCGCAAACGGGTACGAAATCTGTCAGCGAAATTGCAATGGATACGATTGGCGCAAGCGACGACACACTTGACGATTCCTTGCTGCGCGCCGACATCGCAAAATTTGAACTGGATGAATTGGCGTTTGCCCTGACCATTGAGCGCGCACGCGATGAGGTCAAAGCCGGTGTCAGCCTGGGTGCGATTTCATCGTGGTTTAAATATTTTGGTACCGAGCTTAATAAACAGCGCTACAGCCTGCTGATGGATATCCAGGGCAGCGATGCCCTGGCGTGGACCGGGGAAGCCAGCAACAATGGCAAACTGGCACGTGACTGGCTACGCACCAAGGGCAATTCCATTGAGGGTGGTACGTCTGAAATTCAGCTTAATATTGTCGCCAAGCGTATTTTGGGCCTGCCGGGCTGAGGCCAAACAGTACCAAAGAATACCGCACAGGAATTCGGGATCAAGGATTAAATAATGGCATTGGTATTAAACGAAGAACAAACCATGCTGCGGGATGCAGCCAGGGATTTTCTGCAGGGCCGAGCGCCGCTGTCACACTTGCGTAAGCTACGGGACGAGGGTGTGGCCGAGGGATTTTCACCCGGCTTGTGGGCGGAAATGGCAGAAATGGGCTGGGCTGCCATCATCATCCCCGAGGCTTACGGCGGGTTGGATTACGGTTGCACCGGCCTGGGGTTAGTGCTTGAACAGAGTGGCCGGACACTGACTCCAAGCCCACTGCTGTCCACCGCACTGCTTGGCGTCAGTGCGTTGATTCTTGCTCACAACGACGACATCTGCTCAGCCTGGCTGCCGCAAATAGCGAGCGGTGAAAAACTGCTGGCGGTCGCGTTTGAGGAATCCTCCCAGCATCGTCCGGGAACGGTAAATTGCAGCGCAGAACTTACAGAAGACGGCTATCTGCTCAACGGCAGCAAACTGGCTGTGATCGATGGACAGGTTGCAGACGCTTTTATAGTCAGTATGCGTACCCGTACCGGCGAAAATCTCAACGAAGGTATTTCGTTGTTCCTGGTAGCCAAAAATACACCGGGCCTGCAAATCGAAACCACCGAATTACTGGACAACCACCGCAGCTCCAGAATCCGTCTGAGCGATGTACTGGTCAACCGGGACCAGTTGCTGAGTCCGCTGCATGGCGGTTACCCCATTCTGAACAAGGTACTGGACCGGGGCCGCATCGGCATGGCTGCAGAGATGCTCGGTATTGCCCAGGAAGCCTTTGAACGCACCATGGATTATCTTAAACAGCGCAAGCAGTTCGGTGTGCCCATCGGCACGTTCCAGGCTTTGCAACACCGGGCCGCTATCCTGTTCGGTGAAATTGAGTTGTGCAAATCTGTCGTATTGAAGGCCTTGCAGGCGCTCGACGAAGACAGCGAAGAGGTGCCGCTGCTCGCAAGCCTGGCCAAAGCCAGGTGTGGGCAGACCGCCAGTCTGGCCACGGCAGAAAGCATCCAGATGCACGGCGGCATCGGTATGACGGATGAATTTGACATCGGTTTTTTCATCAAGCGCTGGCGTGCGCTGAACCAGCAACTGGGGGATTTTCGCTATCATTTAAACCGTTTCGCAAGATTGCGGGGGTATTAGGAAGACATGAATACAGAGCCATCTGCCCGCGTTACACCAATACTTGAAAAGGTGCGCGCCTACATCCACGACGCCATCCTGCCGGTAGAACCCGAATACCTCAGCGAAACCGACAACGCCGGGCGCTGGCAGCAATCACCACGCCAAAAAGAGATCCTGGATCAACTGAAACAGGGTGCCAGGGAACGGGGCTTGTGGAATTTCTTCCTGACTGAGGGTGAACGCAGCAGCGGGTTGACAACGGTTGACTACGCCTTCATCGCCGAAGCGACAGGCCACAGCGCCCTGGCGGCCGAAGTCTTCAACTGCAGTGCACCCGATACCGGAAATATGGAAGTACTGGCAAAGTATGGCAGCGAAGCACAAAAGGCCTGCTGGCTGGAGCCGTTGCTGAATGGCGAAATACGCTCTGCCTATGCCATGACCGAACCGGGCGTGGCATCTTCGGATGCCACCAATATCTCCACAACGGCGATTCTGAAGGACGGCCAGTGGTGCATTAACGGCGAGAAAACCTATATTTCCGGGGCCGGCGATGCACGTTGCAAAATCCTCATTTGCATGGTCAAAACTGACCCGGATGCACCGCGCCATACACAGCATTCCCAGATACTGGTACCCATGGATACGCCGGGCGTGGAAGTGGTGCGCCCGATGCACGTATTTGGCCAGGACCATGCACCGCACGGCCACATGCACCTCAAACTCACCGATGCACGTGTACCCGAAGAAAACGTTATTGCCGGTCCCGGCCGTGGTTTTGAAATTGCCCAGGGCAGATTGGGCCCGGGCCGCATTCACCACGTCATGCGGGCCATCGGCATGGCTGAAAAGGCCTTGCAGATGATGTGTGAGCGTGCCATATCGCGCACCGCGTTCGGCAAACCGCTGGCCAAACTCGGTGGCAATTATGACCGTATCGCCGAAGCACGCATCCAGATCGACATGGCCAGGCTGCTGACACTGCAAACGGCACATGTCATCGATACCAGCGGCGTACCCGCCGCGCAGGTATGGATTTCCAAGATCAAGGCCTCCGTGCCGCTGATAACACTGAAAATCATAGACGATGCCATCCAGATGCACG
>QIKV01000143.1 GCA_003233115.1 Oceanospirillales bacterium | reverse complement strand
GGATTCGTGAAATTGAATTTCTGGTGCAGACCTTCCAGTTGTTGCGGGGCGGACGGGAAACCTCTTTACAGACACCTTCCATCTTCACGGCTTTGGGCCAACTGCAAAAACTACAGCTTTTGCCGGACTCGGCGGTGGCGGGGTTGCTGTCCGCCTATCATTTTTTACGCAAGGTCGAGAACCGTATCCAGGCGCTGCATGACCGGCAAACCCACACTGTTCCGGACGGTGAAGATGGGTTAAAGGTCGCCATCGCCATGGATTTTGAAACCAGGGCTGATTTCGATACTGCACTTGCTGAGACACGCAACAGCGTGCAATCGCTGTTTGAGCAAAGCCTGCCACAGCCACCGGGACCCGCCGATGATAAGAATCCAGGGCAACTCCGGTGGCAGCGGGCACGCGAGCATGGGCGGGATAGGGGTAGCGGGCGGCCATCAGACTGGAAACCTCTGGCAGACTTTGTCAAACGACTGAACCGTTTGTCCTTAAGCCAGCGTGCCTCCCGGCGCCTTGACCGGTTTATGCCACTGCTACTGGAGCGGTTCGATTTATTTTCTCCCACCGATGAGGTGGTCACCCGCGTGTTTGACCTTGTATCGGCAATCTGTCGGCGCAGTGCCTACCTTTCATTGCTGCTACACAACCCGCAAGCCACCGACCAGATGCTGAAACTGTTCGCAGCCAGCAAACGGGTGGCGCAGGCTGTCACACGCCACCCGGCCTTGCTGGACGAATTGATTGATCCCAGTCTGGGGGCCTACCCACCAACCCAGGATGATATCCAGGCTGGCGTTAAGCAGGTATTGAAAGGACATAACAATACCGAAACAACCCTGCAAAATCTGAATTACTACAAGCAGGCTGTCAGCTTAAGGATCGCTGTCGCCGCGTTGCGCGCGACGCTGACTGTATACGAGGTCCAGACCGCTTTGAGCCAGCTTGCAGAGCACCTGATAGACGCTGCTTTAAAATTATCACTGCTCGAAATGGAGGCCCGCCACGGTTGCCTGCCCGGTCCGGAGCTGGCCGTGATAGCCTACGGCAGCCTGGGTGCCCGGGCCCTGGGTTTCGACTCCGATCTCGACCTGATTTTTCTCTTCAGGCCCGAATCAAGGCTATCCGGCGGTGCCCGTCCCGTGCACGCCGAGCGTTACCACACCAACGTTGCCCGGCGCCTGCTCAGCCTGTTGTCTGCAACCACACCATCCGGCCGCCTGTATAACATTGATGCCCGGTTGCGGCCAAACGGCCGGGCCGGCTTACTGGTTTCCAGCGTGGCAGCCTTTAGCCGCTACCAGCAGCAAAAAGCCTGGCTGTGGGAGCTACAGGCATTGACGCGTGCGCGTGCCATCGCTGGTAGTGCTGGTGTCGGACAGGAATTCTCGACCGCACGCCAACGGGCACTGACAACATTGGCCCCCAGGCACGAGCAGAGCGGGATCAGCCTGGAAGTGCAAGCCATGCGCAAACGCATGGCGCGGCAACACGGCGCTGACGACCCACTTAAACACAGCCGGGGCGGCCTTTTGGATATTGAGTTTGTGGTTCAGCTCGGCCTGTTACTGAATACTGAAAAATTTCCGGAATTGTTGAATACTACCCGGATTAACGAACAACTAAAGGCCCTTAAGGACTGCGGCTGGCTGGACAGGTACGCATTCCAGACGCTGGACCGCGCCTATACACAACTTAGCCAGGCGCGACAACAGAAAGCCCTTATCAATGACAGCGTTGAGGTTGATACAGCCGCCCTGCTGGCGATAGCTTATAAGTTGTGCGATGAATTATTGGAGTAGAATGTAACCATTATTTTTGTGGAGATGACAAAGTGACTCATCGCACTGACACCCAGAACGGCACGCCTGAATATGCCAATACACAAAAACGGGTTGAGATAAGCCGTGCAGACCTGCCGCTTTCCTGCCCGATGCCAGGCCAGAAACTGTGGAACGCCCATCCACGGGTTTACCTGCCCGTTGAGGACAGTGGCGAAGCCAGTTGTCCTTATTGCGGTACCCATTACGTACTTCTGACCTGAGCGGACTCCTTAGCCGGCATGCACGTCGTACAGGCCTTGGTATCCCTTGGTTTAGGCGGCTCGGAACTGGTTGCTGTTGAGACCACGGAACACCTCCGTGCTGCTGGCCACCGCGTGACAGTGATCGCAGCCAACGGCGCGTTGCGGTGCCGCGTAGATGCTGCAGGCGCCGATCTGCTCGACTGGCCTATCGGACGTAAGCGTCTGGGGACGCTAAGCTATATCCGGCAACTGCGGGCCTGGCTGCTGGAAAATCCAGTGGATATCGTGCATGTCCATTCCCGGCTGCCCGCCTGGATTTGCTACCTGGCGCTCAAGAAACTGCCGATGGACAAACGGCCGGTATTTATTACCACCATGCACGGGCAATACTCCGTCAGCAGCTATAGCGCCATCATGGCCCGTGGCGATGAGGTGATCGCGGTGTCCAGGCATATCCGTGACTACACGCTGAAATATTACCTGCCACCGGAAAGCCGCAAGCTGCACACCATATATGGCGGCACCAACCGTGACGAGTTTCCGTTCGGCTATCAGCCTGCACCGACCTGGTTTGAGCGGACTCATGACGAATTTCCGGAATTGAAAAATAAACGCATCCTGCTTTTGCCCGGTCGCCTGTCACGTTACAAAGGCCACGCCACCTTTATTGAGCTACTCGCCAGGCTGCAACCAGAATTCAATGATATTCACGGCGTAATCCTTGGTCGCGCCAAACCGGGCTCACGTTATATCAATGAACTTGAAGGCCTCGCACAACGCAACGGCGTAGCAAGCGAACTGACTTTCTGTGGCGCCAGAACCGATATGCGTGACTGGATGGCGGCTGCAAGCCTGGTGTTCAACCTGTGCAGCGACCCACCTGAGGCGTTCGGCAGAACCGTACCCGAAGCGCTGGCACTCGGTGTGCCCGTGATCGCCTGGGACCACGGCGGCGTCAAGGAAATACTTGCAGAAATGTTCCCGGCAGGCGCGGTTATTCCTGACCACCAGCCGGCCCTGTTCGAAAAGACCTGTGCGTTGCTGCGACAACCGCCCAGGGTTCCGCAAAGCGAGGCCTTTTCCTTACACGCATCCATGGATCAGACCATGGCCTTGTACCGCACTGTCCTTACAAGTGTCGGTAAATCCTGAGGCAGACTCATGAAATTATTGTTCAAGCGAATGCGAACTGACTGGCCGAGCTGGCTGGCTATATCTTTTTTTGCCTTGTTGCCTTTTAGCAGGCTGATGGAAATCCCGCTGTCTGCGTTCGCCCTGTCCCTGCCGTTTATTGCCCGCTCAGCCGGGAACCGCCAGCGCTTACGGCGCGTATCCATTTTCGCCATTCCACTTTTTCTGGCCTTCTGGTTACCCATGCTGATCTCCAGCTTTGATTCCTACCTGCCAGAAAAAAGCTGGCTGGATACCCTGGCCGCCCTGCGTTTCCCCGCAGCGGCACTGAGCATGGCGGTCTTGTTACAGGCGGATTCAGCCCGTTGGCGGGTGGTGCGCTGGACTTCATTCATTTTGCTGTTCTGGGCCATTGATGGCTTTATCCAGCTTATCTTTGGTAATGACCTGTTTGGCATCACCATGAATCCCGACCGGCTCAATGCCCTGTTTGTAAAGCAATATCAGTTCTTCGGCCCAACCCTGGCAATCCTGTCACCGCTATTGCTGGAGTATGCCCGGCGCCACTGGCCGGCATGGGCCTGGGTCGCGGCTTTTACACTGACGCTGGGCGCGGTGCTGATCGCAGGCATGCGCGCCGGCTGGTTGATCATGGGCCTGGTTCTGGTTGCGTACATGTGGCTGATGTTGCGGCCGGAAAACCGTAGCCTGAGAAAGGTATCCCTGTCTATCCCGGCTTTCGCCGCCACCGCCATTATCATCAGTTACCTGGTTTCTCCACTGTTCCAGGCACGTATAGAGCAGTCGCTGGTGATT
>QIKV01000194.1 GCA_003233115.1 Oceanospirillales bacterium | reverse complement strand
GGGTTTGGCAGCCATGCTTGACCAGCGCCGCGCACCTGCTATAGGTGATGTCTTGCCACCCCTGTGGCACTGGGTGTATTTCACACCCACACCACTGGCGTCTGATATTGGTATCGATGGTCACCCGAAACGTGGCGGATTTTTGCCACCGGTGCCACTGCCACGGCGTATGTGGGTCAGCGGTGCGTTTCGGTTTCAGGCGCCGTTGTACCTGGGTGAGACGGTGCAAAGACAATCGCGAATAAGCAGCATCAAATTAAAACAGGGGGTGTCCGGACCGCTGGTGTTTGTGAGTGTCGGGCATGAATGCTCGGTTGCGGGGGAATTGCGTATTGCCGAGGAACAAACTCTGGTTTATATGGGCGCGGACCGCACGAGCAGTTCGGAGAACAAGCCGGTGGAGCATATTGAAAAATCTACCTGGTTCAGGCGCATTGAACCTGATCCGGTAATGCTGTTTCGTTATTCAGCATTAACGTCCAATTCACATCGCATTCACTATGATCGTGAATATGCCGTCCTTGAGGAGAGATACCCGGGGCTGCTTGTGCAGGCACCGCTGACCGCGACCCTACTGGCTGAATTACTGCGTGAGAATTGCCCCGACCTACACATGACCCACTTCGTTTTTCGGGCCCTGCGACCGCTGGTTGACACCAGACCATTTTCAATATATGGCCGGCTCGAAGGGGATGGCAGTGTGGCGCTTTGGGCACTGGACGCGGATAAGGTGTTGGCCGTACAGGCCAGTGCCCGGATGATTGAATCATGAAACTTCGGCGTTCAGTTTTGTATGTGCCCGGCAACAATCAGCGTGCGCTGGAGAAGTCCCATATGCTGGCTGTCGACTGTGTCGTGTACGACCTCGAGGATTCGGTCAGCCCACAGGCCAAGGACGAGGCGCGTGATTGCGTGCTGTGGGCGCTTGCCCAGGAGAACGCCAGAGGGCAGGAACAAATTGTCCGCATCAATAGCCTGCACAGTAACTGGGTTGAGCAAGACGTAGCCGTTATAAAACAGGCCCCGGTCGACGCAGTTTTATTACCAAAGATCACCTCCGTTGATGATATTTACAACTATCGCAAACTGTTCGGTCCACACAGCACATACAGTCCGGCACTTTGGCTTATGGCGGAAACGGCGGCAGCAGTATTGAACCTATCTGCAATTGCTGCAGCAGATTCGGCAGTCAGGGTCGTTATGATGGGTCTGGAAGACCTGACCATGGAAACACAGATAAAGCAAACACCCGACCGTGAAGGACTACTTTACGCCCTGAGTGCCTGTGTTATGGCAGCACGCGCCGGTGGTCTACAAATCATCGACGGCGTGTACACATCTCTGGATGATGACGCCGGTTTTCTGAACGAATGCACACAGGCTAAAAAGTTGGGCTTTGACGGCAAAAGCCTTATTCACCCGCGTCAGGTTGACGTCTGTAATCGATGTTTCTCTCCCACAGACGAGGAAATGCTGTGGGCTAGCGAAATTGTGGCTGTATGGGAGGCGAAAGCCACTGCAGGTCATTCGGTCGTGGTTGTGAATGGCAGGATGGTTGAACACCTGCATGTCATCGAGGCCCGCAGAATCCTTGCACTTGCCAACATAGTGGAGTATCCAGCATATGATTGATTCCCGTACCGCACCTGAATGGTAGAAACACTGGTCTATTGATATCGATGCACCGATTGCTACCTTATCCTTGGATGTCGATGAAACCGCGAGCCTGGTTCCCGGCTATGAGCTTAAGCTGAACACCTACGATCTCGGCGTGGATATCGAACTCTACGATGCGATACAACGGCTGCGTTTCGAACACCCGGGGGTCAAGACAGTGGTGATTGCCTCAGGTAACGACAAGGTCTTTTGCAGCGGCGCCAATATCCGCATGCTGGGTCTAATGCCCACGGTCATAAGGTAAATTTCTGCAAGTTCACCAACGAGACCCGCAACGCGATCGAAGATACAAGCGAGTTCTCCGGCCAGTGTTACCCGTACGCCATCAGCGGGTGGTGGTTATGAACTGGCGGCAGCTGCCGATTACCTGATACTGGCGGATAACGGCAATGCAGCGGTATCCCTGCCGGACGTTCCGTTGTTTGCCGTGTTGCCCGGGACTGGCAGATGGTCGATGAGACCGTTTCACGAACATCATTCAAATCACATATCCGGGAAAAGGCAATGGAGATGGCAGAGACCTCGGATCGGCCAGCGGGCGCCATCGGCGTCAAGTTGGTACCCATTAAGCGCGACATGAGACAGCATTACCTATCCGTATGTCAAGGCACAGCTGGATCGCGCAGGCCGCGTGGCAACGATCGTGCTTGAGGGTCCTGCGAACCCCCCGCCATCTGACGTAACCGGCATCGAAGATGCAGGCATAGGCTTCTGGCCATCGGCACTGGCCCGTTCACTCGACGACCTGTTGCTGCATTTACGTTTCAATGAACCTGAGCTGGGTACGCTGGTATTCAAGTCCAAAAGCGATATTGAGAAGCTGATCGCTTATGATTAGTTACTCTGGGACAACAAAGATCACTGGTTAGTACGTGAGATATTGCTGTACTGGAAACGCACACTCAAACGCGCGGACTATACCTCCCGCTCGACCTTCGCCATGATCGAGCCCAATAGCTGTTTTTCCAGTCTGCTGGTAGAGATTCTTTTCTCAGTGGACCGGAGTTACATGCTCAAAGGGCAGTTCGAATATGACGAATGCTCGCCGGCACACATTCAACTGAACGATTCCAATTTCAGTCCGTTTCCGATGGCCGCCTTGGTTTCGGCCAGCTCCTGTCCGAACCACGGAAGCGATTCATAGGCCCATCCGAGTTTCCGCATATAGGCGAAGGTGATCTTTTTTGATTCGGAGTTAGGCATTTAGCACCGCCCTTGGAAGCCACGGATGCTTTCTGGTCGTGTCCTTGCGCATGGCAACGGCGTGCATGATGGGAAAGATGCCAGTCTTCTTGAAGTAGGCCTGCTCGACAAAACGATAGTCGGGGAAGAGCTGCTGAATACGCCGATCTCCCTGAACAGAGGCTTTCGGTTCAGCCGCGTGGAGCG
This sequence comes from Oceanospirillales bacterium, assembly GCA_003233115.1. Taxonomy (GTDB): domain Bacteria; phylum Pseudomonadota; class Gammaproteobacteria; order Xanthomonadales; family SZUA-36; genus SZUA-36. The sequence goes on along the minus strand of QIKV01000194.1, from coordinate 929 downwards.
GGGCATCGGCTTCACCGTTGACCAGCATGTTATCTGCACCATAGACGGTGACCGAGAAATAACCACTGTCTTCAACCAGATTTGCCGGCACCGTGACGATGTAGGTATCCGTGCCGTTGAGTGGTTTGCCATTTTCATCGGTCAGGATAAGCCCGTAGCGTACCGTATCTGGCGGGATGCCAAGCTGCCCCTGTTTTACCCCGGCAGCGAGATTGAGAAAGCTCACATCACCACTCACTTTGCCGAAGGTATCGTCCGGGTTCACAACGGAAACCAGCACCTTGATGACCGTATCGACCTTCTTTTCAGTTTCTGCCGAGAATCGCTGGACATTACGATTCATAACGCCTTTGCCGCCTTCCATGACAATGGACTTGCTTAGCCTGCGCACCTCTTCCATATTGTCCACGACAACCATCCGGGCAAAAGCCAGTCCCTGGTCGGTTCCCAGTTCAACAACATAAAAATCACCCTCGGGCACACGCTGGCCGGGGCGTTTGATCAGGATGGGTTTATCCGGGTTGAGTAAAACCGCTGGAACATTGTGCTTCATGTCGAAGATGGAAACCGAAAAGAACTTGTCATACTCAGGGGTTCTGACAATAGCCGGGCCGTCGGAGATGGAAAACCAGTTGCAACCGTAATCAACGGTCGCCTGAGGGGCAACAACGGTTTTATCCGACGGGTCCACCAGGCCGGTAAACTGGAATGTCCCCTTCTCATTCTTTTCAAGCCAGGCGGTCATCATCTTGACCTGTTCCTGGTTGGGAAATTCCCGGATATACTCCTCGACCGCGTCAAGCGCGCGGGCTGTTCCTGCTATAACTGCTAACGAGCTAAAGAGCAGGAATGTTGCTGTCAGTCATTTGTTCATTTTCCTAACTTTCCTTTTGTGGTTTTAAGAGCTAACGCCGCAAATCACCGACGGC
>QIKV01000214.1 GCA_003233115.1 Oceanospirillales bacterium | reverse complement strand
AAATTGCCAATTTCGCTGAGTTACCGTACAAGCCAAGTGAAAAACTGTGAAAATCAGTGACTCAATAAGTGCGAAATTATGGGAAAAGGGCGCAGCATGTTCAATATCCTGAGGGATTTTCAAGTACAAGGCCAGGCATCCCGGTCGGTGCATGCAACCAGCTTTGTTATCAGTTCACCGCAAGCCAGGTCTTCACTAGACAAGAGTTGCATGATTGGAAAAGATTGGTGGGGAGATCAATGGTGGCCGGACGCAGCCTCTTCAGGGCTCATGGATGTTGAATGTCACAGTTGGGATCATGTGCACTCGGAGTTGGAGCATATCGCCCAGCAGCACCAGCATAAAGGTGACTTCAGTCAAGTTAAAAGTTTTATGGATTCTGAATTTCAGTTTGCCAAAGCCAGTGAATACATCGGTAAAATACTGGGTGGTAAAAGACCCACCCTGTTTGCGTATCCCTATGGAACAGCAAGTGACTACGTGGTCACAGAATACCTGCCAAAATTTCGCGCGAGGCACCAGTACAGAGCCGCTTTTACCACCGAACCAAGAGCCGAGTCGAAAACAGACAATGTCTGGTTATTACCCCGATTTGTATTCGGACAGGATTGGCAATCCCCCGGAGGGTTAAAGGATATACTCAACGGGGCCTGACCCCTGGGTAGCGTCGACAACTGGCCTAATCATAGGACAGGCGATAACCTTCCACCGTAGAGCCATCTGCTGCCTCACCGAAGAAGCGACTGTCGCTCATGTTGGCGATGGGCATGACATATTCCTTATTATCTAAGAAAAGAATGCAGCCAGGCTGGCCGGATTCTGCTTCTAACTCACACTCAATTAGCTTAGCAAAAACATCCGGACCTGGCGGAGGGCTAAGCCACCACGTCTCATACACCAGCTTACCGACATCTGGTCCGCCCTGGGCAACATGACCTTTGCTAACCGGAGTGATACGGCTCTTCCATTTCCAGGGCTCCGGAGGGTTGCTATTGGGTTTAGTGATGAGTACAAAATCTGCGCCATACTCTGGAAAAACATAGGGCGTCTGCTCGCTGAAATACCTGCGGCCAGTTGAGCCATAAATAATGGGTACATAAAACTGGCTGGAGTTATCTCCAATGGTCAGGCGCAAATAATTCCGCTGCAGAAACTCCAGCTTGATCGTTGCTCCCTGCACTGGATCTTCAGGTGGCTGGTATTCACAGCCGGTACAACTGCCGTTTTTAAACTGCAGTAGCGGGGTTTCCAGCTCCCACTGCACCCCTTGCTGCTGTGAGCGAATCAGCATCCCATTGAAAAGCTGCCACTCCGGCCGGCCCTGGGCATCATAACCGTAGTAGAAACCCACCAGTTTACCGCCCTGTATTTCCAGGCTGATACCTGAGCCGGATTGATCCGGGTTGTACCAGGCGCCGGTTTCAGGAAAAGGTGCATGGATCAAAGTGTCGCAGCCTACACACGGAACCTTGGGGCCAGAGTCCGCAGGTGATGGAATCGTGAACTCCACGATTCGGATGGAATGTGCTTTCAATGTCAAATCTATGCCCCCACCGGCTTGCGAAACACTGGCCGGTTGCCAGTCAAGCCCATTGTTGCCCGCCAGAAACGTTTCAAATACATCAGCGCGGTAGTACTCCCGGCTGGTGAGGTTGTTAATCGGTGCCGGCGCCGCCAACTGGATGTGCGCCGGCAGTTGCTGGTCTGGATCTTTGTTGACCAGAATAACGCGCAAGGTGCCGGCATCGCGTATTGCCAGTGAGGTAACCGTGGGAAGGCCGGCAGCACCGGGAAACGCGCCAGCTCCCGTCGCTGCAGGGGCATCAAACGTGGGGCCGGATGCGTGGGTGGGAAGAATGTTTCCGTGCCATATTTTTGAAAAGGCAGACAGCACAGCAAAGACGGGCCGCTTGCGCCCGGCATCGTCGATCGCACCGAAATACCCGTTATCAAGCAGCGACCAAAAATCAGCCATCAGGATATCGTCACGTTGAGCAAGCATCATCAACAAATCAGCCACGTACAAGGCTGAAGTAAAGCTGGCGATGTACCCATCCGACAAGCTGTTGTCCAGGGTAAACAGTGCGTTGTACTCGGTCAGGGCAAACGGGATGCGTTGCGTGGGAAAACGGGCATCAACCTGAGTCCGGACGGCATCAAGATCCTGGTTCACCAGCCAGGCACCCGCTATCGCCTGAAGATAGACATCCGTCAACGGCGGCACCGTGCCAAAATAGGCCGGAAGATACGCATTGTGAACCGCAAAGTAGTCGGGTTGAACTGTCAGGGCCGCGAGTACGTTTGCATTGAACAGGTTGTCCGGAGCTGGCAGGAATTGTGCCATCCGGTCACCCTCAAGCGGAACACCGACCTGAATGGAGGGATCTGCCGCCCGCATCGCGGGGATGAAAATGTTCACGCGAGCAGCAAACTCACCGGCGGATAGTGCCAGATCCGGGCGCTCGCCGGTCAGATAGGGTTCATTACCGACTTCCCAAAAGGGAACCCTGGGAAGAAACTCACCTGTCACAGAACGGATGCGGTCGATATTGGTCGCAGTGACCCACGAAGCCGCTTCCACCGCATCACCTGTCACCACGTTGGCAGTAATTAACGGAATCGCTCCCGTCAACTGATTCAACTGAAGAAATTCGGCTGGTCCGAAATCCGCAGGCTCCAGAAGCCTGGTTATGGAGTTTTCGATCATTCCACGGTTTTGCAACGGACCCATGGCTGCCTGCCAATGGAATGTATCGGCGAACGCTCCCCCCGGATAACGGATCACCGTCGGGCCGAGTTCCAGTAGACGGTTGACAAGGTTCGGATCCAGCACCAGTGAACCCGGCAGTAGCAGTCCATCCCCGTGCTGGATCCACTCGATGTTGTTGCCGAAAAGAAGGCGGTTTACCGGTTTTTTGGAGGCAGTCGACCCATTCTCTACCTGCACCAGGACCGTAACGGAAGGGGTGGAAGGGGCCGCCTTTACACTCCCGCCATAGGCGGACACGTACAGCATCACAGCGCTGGCGATTAGTATATTTCTGGAAATATACACAGAACTGATCTTACCATTTCCCACTACCAACACCAACGAGGGTGCCTGGACGGCTTGGCTGGAACGCGCTCTCGAGCGTCTCTATTCAACTGGCGCAACAGTTCTCGGCGAAATAACCCAAATGCTGACGTAAGGTAATGTCCTATATCATGTAGATTATATGTAGATTTCTGGCAATATAGCTTTAATGCTGCTTATACCCGTCGTGTGCCGGGTATTGATCTTAGAAGGTTTGAGTGCATGGATTCGGATGAAACATGATTATTTGGATTAAGGCACTATCCGCCATTCATGGATGAACATACCAAAACACATTTCAAACTTACTGCTTTAGAACGGAGGTGCGATCATTTGATCGCGCCTCTTTTTTTATACAGAAGAAAAGACCAGTTAATCCAGGCGCTTGCTGAAACGCATAATTGCAAGCGCCATCAGGACAACGATAAAAACACCGAGTATAGCCAGTTCGCCCACCATTTCCTGCAGGCTTGCACCACGTAAAATGACACCGTGAATGAGCCGGATAAAATGTGTTAGCGGTAAAGCTTCTGCGATTATCTGTGCCAGCCGGGGCATACCGGCAAACGGGAACATGAAGCCGGACAACAGGATTGAAGGCAGCAAAACAAAGAAAGCCAACTGCATGGCCTGGAACTGGGTGCTGACGTAGGTGGAAATAACCAGCCCGAGTGCCAGGTTGGTAACAATGAACACCAGTGTCACTACGAACGTATCCAGCAGGCTGCCACGCATGGGCACCGCAAAAAGATAATAGCCGAGCAGTAACACGAGGCCGGCCTGTGCCAGGCCAATCAGAACATAAGGTGTGATCTTTGCCAGCATCAGTTCCGGCGTTTTCACCGGCGTAGTGATCAGCAATTCCAGGTTGCCGCGTTCGCGTTCCCGGACAATGGCCACGGCGGTAAACAGGATCATGGTCATGGTCAGTATGACACCGATCAGGCCCGGCACCGTGTTAACCGGTGAACGTCGTTCGGGGTTGTAGAAGGTCCTGATCTCCATTAC
>QIKV01000136.1 GCA_003233115.1 Oceanospirillales bacterium | reverse complement strand
GGCCAGTCGGGCAATGAGGCCAGGATATCCATTCGTGGCATACGCACCAACCGCACCGGTCCTGAAGCCGAACAGGTGGTCGGCATATTCGAAGACGGTATCAGCGTTCCGACCACTACCCAGGCGCTGGGGCCTTACGTGGATATCAAACAGATCGAAATTCTGCGGGGCCCACAAGTGGTCATGTATGGTCGCAATGCATTCGGTGGCGTCATCAATATCATCAGTAACGAACCCGACCTGCGTGGCTGGGATGCATCCGTGGAAGGCACCCTTGGCTACTCTGATCGCACGCGCTTTGAAGGCATGCTGAATGTGCCGATACTGGACACACTTGCCATACGCGTGGCCGCCAGATCAGATGTGCACTCCGGTTATGTAAACAACCATGTTCTGGAAGGTGATGCGGATGACTTACGTGATCGCAAGCAGCAATACGCACGCCTGATGGCCAAATGGCAGCCTTCCGATACCTTCAGCATGGTGCTGAGCCTGGCCTCGCTCGACCAGAACCAGACCGGCTCGGGTATCTGGGGTTATCAGCAGATCGGCGCCTATGTGAATGGCCAGTACCAACCAGGACACCAGTTTGCACCCGCCGGTGCGGCAACAGATTTTGGGCCATTGAACGTATCCAGAAACTTTGCCTCACTTGAAGACCAGGAAAACCTGAGCGGCACGCTGACACTGAACTGGGATATCGGCTTCGCCAAGCTGAAATGGCTGGCCAATGCATCGAGATTCGAAAGCCAGCAGGTCTTCGACAGCGATTACAGCAGCGGGGGTGACCCGTTCAACAGCGACTTTAACGGCTGGGATTCGTTCCGCGATACCCTTTCAAGTGAAGCCCGCCTGAGCTCAAACCGCGACGGTCGCCTTGACTGGATGGTCGGCCTCTCCGTATTTGATATGGAGTCGGATTGGGGCTGGCTGGAAACCAGGGATGGTGTCTTTCAGCGGCCTGCCTGGGACGCCACTGGCCTGTACACAACTGATTCGACCGCGGCATTTGCCAGCACAGGCTACCGCGTTAGCGACCGGTTGCGGTTGTTTGCCGGCGCACGCTGGTATGACGATAACAAGCAGCTCAGAGACGGCAGCAAGGCCAGCTGGAGTGGGACGCTGTGGAAAGCTGGCGTTGAATATGCGTTCAGCGACAACCTGAATTCCTACTTCAAGGCTTCAACCGGTTATCGGCCCGGCGGTCTCAACGAGCGCAGCCTGACGACAACGCCCGGGATACCAGTCAGCTATGGAGAGGAAAAAGTAACTGCCTATGAAATTGGGCTTAAAGGCCTGTTTGCAGAAGGCACCCTGGTGACGAATCTGTCCATGTACTACAACGACTACACTGATATCCAGGCACAATCGTTTACGTTGCTGCCTTTGCCGGGTACTGCAGGGTTGATGGAGTATATGGGCACTGCCGGTGATCTTGAATCCAGGGGTATCGAAGCTGAAATTCAGTGGCTGCCCGGCTCCCGCTGGAATATCTCAGCCAACCTGGCCTGGCTCGACGCGAAATTTGGTAATTACCGGGTACCGGCCATCACTGGCCTGGGAAATATAAACGGACCCAACACCGGCAGCAGCCTGTCTCTTGACGGCTGGCGTCCGGCCTTATCGCCCGAATGGTCATTTGGACTGCAGGCCAGTTATATTGCCAGCATGGGTCGTTGGGGCACCATCACTCCGATGATACAAACAACCTATACCAGTGACTACTATGCCAATGACCTGAATGTTGCGGGTGCGCTACAGGCCGCGCAGAGCAAGATCGACCTGCGGTTTCTCTGGGATCTGCCCGGCGACAAAATCAGGATGCAGGCCTATTTAGAAAACGCCACCGATGAAAGCACACTGAATAACGTTGTGATCTATAACCCGCAGGAAAGGCCAGAGATTGCGACCTTGCTGGCAAACTGGGGAAATCCACGTACCTATGGTGTGATCTTGTCTTACCGCTACTAAATGAATTTCGGGCTATACCTGATCAGAAAAAATCTCTTCGATCGGCATGTTGAATAAACGTGCGCATTTGAAGGCCAACGGCAGGCTCGGATCAAATTTCTCTTTTTCGATGGCGTTAATGGTCTGCCGGGAGACATCCAGTTCCTTGGCCAGATCGGCCTGTGTCCAGTCACGCTCGGCGCGCAATACCTTGAGTCGGTTTTTCATCGGTACTTCAGCGAGCCGTAAATCACGCTTACTGAGTAGGATGCACTCATCAACATCATGATGTCGGTGACCTCTTCATCCAGGATGTAACCCCAGGTTACCAGCAGCGAGTAAAGAACTGTTCCGACGATGCTGATGCCCAGTGCCAGAGATAGTGCGTCCAGCTGAATCTTGCGTTGCAGGTCATCCATGCCGCGCAACAGGCGTCGGTAGCAAAGGATCATCCACAGGCCCAGTGCCGCAGTGACCGCAATCGATGTCATGACCGCCCAATCTGCAGTCCACCAGCCGTACAACTGTGCTTTATCGGATATCACGAAGGCGAGCGTCCAGACGAAAACCCAGCCCACGAACTTCAGGTTTTCCCGAATGGCGCGGGCGTCGTAGGAAGTGCATTCTTCTTTAATTGTTTCAATCATAAGTTTACTCCACTTGTCTAATTATATATAAAACTTGACATATAGTATGGAATCAATAGCTTTATGTAAAGTATTATTTACATTTAGTTGTCTCTAAGAGCAATGGAGTCGATTGCTGAATGTTACGAAGTTAAAGAAACTGGGCCGTCTTTTTTGACGATTTCTTCGACGGGCAACCACAAGCAAAAAGGGCGTCTCGCCCTTAAGCGCCTCCGATTGACCTCCCTCAATGACAGGGCAAAGTCTTTTTGCTTTAATGAGTGCAATTCCAACAGAACCTGAATTGATAGCTGCAAAGGCACGAAGAGAACGAAATGGGTGTCACCAATAAGATTGATAAGTCGCGCATGATGGGCACTGCCGCGTTCAAGAAAGAAATCAATCACCTGCTTTATTACAACAGCTTCACCACCAGCGACGGTGAATATGATGCAGGTTGGAATAGCAGGGACCACTCGCTGGTAATGGCATTGATGTTAAAGAGTCGTGATTACTATCCAAAGATAGCCAATGGGAAGTGCATGTTCGTGCAGGGACCAGTTGCCGGCAATGCCGCATTTGGCGTCGGTCAGGAAAACCATTACAAAAGTGGACACAACTGGCTGATCCATTCAAAGTTTGGGTTGATTGATGTCAGCCCTTCTTTACAGACTAAAGAGCATCGGTTCAGGGAGCCGTTTAACGGTATCTTCAACCGTGTCTGGCTGCCGCCGGGTAAAGAAAGAGTCAGTGTAGTCTTGTGTCATGACCTCCATGATTACGAAGAAAAGGTCGAAAAAGCCCGTCACGCGATGAATCATACAACCGCAGTGTATTTGCATCTGGATGATCTTGAAGTTACCGAAAAGTTAATCAAGAACCCTTTCAAATTCCTGAATTCCCGATTCTCGACAGAGATAAAGAATCGTTTTGGTGCAGATTTCTATCCTGCCGTTGCAGAACACCTTCATGACTTCTTTGTTGGCAAAAGGAACTCATTAATAAGCCTGGCGAGACTAAAGGCCTGGGGTACTGTCTTTGATGAGTTCTCTGGGTGACTTCATCAAAATTTCACTAGCCAGTCACCTTTCGCAGCAATGCCCGGCCCACGAACCTGGCCTTGTTGCGGATGCTGAAACGCTCAAGGTTGGTCTTGACGACACCTTTTGTGAAGCGGGTGCGTTTTGAATAATCGATTCGCACATCGACGATCACCGGCTGGTTCCGGGCAGCCGTTGCAAGTGCGTTCTCGATACCCTTTTCAATGTCAGAGTCGTCTTCGATGACAATGAATTCACAACCTGTTGCTTCAGCAACACCCTTGATTTTCAGTTCATGTAAAACTGAGCAGGTCTTACGATTGTAGGGGATCTCCTGGGCCTGGGAAATTTGTGACAGCTCACCGTCATTGAATACAAAATAGACGCAGCCGAGGCCGAGTGAAGTGGCTGTAAGTGATTCCATGCAGGTCATCAAAAATGCACCATCACCGATAATCCCCACAACCTGTTTATCTGGGTTGACCAGCTTGCT
>QIKV01000029.1 GCA_003233115.1 Oceanospirillales bacterium | reverse complement strand
CGCACGCGGTTATCGGCCTTGCGCACGCTGCCCTCCAATACCTGGTCTACCCCCAGTTCCCCGGCGATCTCGGCGAGGCTCTGCTTACTGCCTTTGTAAGCGAAAGAAGATGTACGGGAAGCGACCTTGAGGCCGTCAACGCGCACCAGCAGGTTCAGCAGTTCCTCTGAAATGCCGTCTGAGAAATAGCCCTGGTCCTGTTGTGGGCTTAAGTCGGCGAAGGGCAATACGGCGATCGACGGGTCGGCCGGGCGTTGCTCAACAGCGGTGGCAGCCTCAGTTTGAGCGCCTGATTCAGCCACTGTCACAGGCGTAACCGCTTCCTGTCCCTGAAACTTTTCGAATACAAAATACGCCAGCGCAACGACCAGTATGCCGATGATTGCCCGGTCCAGTTTGCGTCCGGTCCGGGATGTAACGGACTGGCTGCGGTCAACATCTTTCTCGCGCTTGATGCCTTCTGGCGTCATTTCAAACGCCCAGGCGAAGATCAGGGCTGGTATAAATCCAATAATCAGCAGCAGCACAACAAATTTACCTGCCGTGTCGGGCAAGTTCAGCAATTCAACCAGCACATCGGTGAGCTGTAACAACAACCATGCAGCAATAATGTAGGCGATGCCGACCCGCACCACATTACGACGCTTTAATTCTTCAAAGAAGCTCATAGCGTCTCCGTAGGGTGGGCAACTTGTTGCCCACCATTGTCAAATTCCGAATAATCGGTGGGCAACAAGTTGCCCACCCTACGAAACTGTTCATTGTCTGGTCTCCATCAAATTCTTCGGATTTGCCAGCGCGTTAAACCGCTCATCATCGCGAAAGAAATCCCAGCGCGGGTCGAGGTACAACTCCCAGCGGTTAAAACCTGTCGGGTGAGCGAGCAGGCGTTCGATCTCGGCGAGGGATTCATCCCGTCTGCCAATCATTCCAAGCACCTGGGCATGTTTTTCCGAGATATCCGACCCAAATAGCATGTCCTTTTCTTCCGGGATAATGTCCATCGCCTCACGTGCGGCGGTGAGTGCCTTTTCGGTTTCGCCGAGCAGTGCATATGCTTCTGCCAGGTACGACAGTTCAAATCCGTCGATATAGGTGTTAGTGGGTGCCAGGGAAGTTAGTGATTCAATGGCACGATTGGCCTGTGCCTGGGCCAAATCTTCATTGCCCATCAACCGATAAATCCGAGCCTTGGTAACATCTCCAAAAGCAAAAAAGCCCCGGTCGCCCGATGTCTGCACCACTTCAGGAATGCTCCAGCTTGCGATTGCCTTTTCATAATCCCTCTCAAGAAGCGGTAGCCAGGTGACCGTGAGGAAATACTGGGTGCTGACCCACGGGGCCATGCTGTCCAGCAATAGCCGGGCAGATTCCAGGTCCCCTTGCAGCATATAAACCTGGACCTTGCTGGCACGTAGATCGCGGGCATCCGGATAGCGCAGGACAAATTTATCGATCAGCTTCGAAGCCCTTTCAAGTTCACCCATGTAAATCAGGGTTTCGATCATGGTCGTGGGTGAACGACTGTGTCCGGGATCAATCTCGATCGCCAGTTCGAAACTGGCGATGGCGTCTTCGAGATCACCCGCCCTGCGTTGAGCCACTGCCATCTTGTGAAGGATGTCGGCATCGCCCGGCAATGCCCGGTGTGCCAGTTTGAAGGTCTCTACCGATTGCCTGTAATTTTGTTCAACGCGGTATTGGTACTCGGCCTTTGCCGCCGTGGTTTCCGGCAAGTCAGGTCCGAAGCGAATGGCGTTATCCAGTGCCTCTTTGACCATTGCAAAGCGCTCCGGGCTGGTGTCATAGCCGATCCAGGTGGCCTGTGCATGGATCTCGACCAGCATGGCCCAGGCCTGGGCAAATTCTGGATCCAACTCGACAGACCTTTTAGCCCACACTTCTGCCTCGATGTAGTTCTCTCTCGAGTAGTCGGCACGGTTGGATATCGACAGCGCCTGCAGGTAAGCCTCATAGGCCTTCAGGTTGTTGGTTGGGACCCGTGCCAGGTTCAGTTGTTCTTCTTCGGTCAGTTCACCACGTACCGCGATGACGATATGGCGGGTGATTTCGGACTGGATTTCGAAGATGTTCTCCACCGTCATCTCACGATCAAAGGTTTCCGCCCACAGGTGCTGGTCGTTGGCCACATCAATCAATTGGGCATTGATGCGGATGCGCTTGCCGGCCCGTTGGATACCGCCCTCAAGTATCGTGGATACTCCGAGTTCTGCCGCGATTTCGGGGATGGTTTTTTGCGTGCCTTTGTACTGCATGACCGATGTTCTTGAGATGACTTTCAGTCCGTTGATTTTTGCCAACTGGGTCAACAGGTCATCGTGGATGCCGTCGGTAAAGAACACGTCGTCTTTTTCATTGCTGCGGTTGGCGAAGGGCAATACTGCAATGGAGTTGGGGCTGGCCGGAGGCGAATCTGTTTTTTGCGTAAGAGTTGGCACAGTTATTGCGGACGTTTCCGCGGAAACGTTTTCTGCCTGCGGCCCGGGTGCATCTTCGAGCCAGAACTTGTCCGCCAGCAGGTAACCGATGCCGAGTACCAGGATGCCAATGATGGCGAGATCCAGTTTGCGGCCGGTCCGTTTGGCTATCGGCTGGCTGCGGTCAACGTCTTTTTCGCGCTTGATGCCGTCCGGTGTCATTTCAAACGCCCAGGCGAAAATCAGTGCAGGCACAAAGCCGATGATCAACAGCAGCACCACCAACTTGCCTGCTGTATCCGGCAGGCCCAGCAATTCAACCAGCACATCGGTGAGCTGTAACAACAGCCAGGCCGCGATGACGTAGGCGATGCCGACGCGGACGACGTTGCGGCGCTTGAGTTCGGCGAAGAAGCTCATTGGCATGCAATCCTTCCATCACCCTTGCGCTGGCAGAAATTTGGCCAGCCGGCCTGGTCCCAGTACTCGGGCAGATTAAGTAGTTCTAAATATTCTGCGAAGCGCGGATGTGGCCTGAGTGGAGCGAAAATCGGCGACCAGATGGTTTCAATGCTGCCAAAGCCCCGTTGTTGGCTTTGGGTGATATCGAAATCGATGACAAAATCGATGTCATCGGATTGAGCGAGTAGCATTTTTGCAAAATAGACATCGGTCCCATAAGTACCGGAGGAAGATACTTTCGGCGCACTGACGGTTGCACGCAGTATATCGCGGGCGCGCTCATCAGAGGCGTCGTTAAGCAAGGCAATGATTGCGGTTCTGACCGGGGTGGACATAACCTCCGGGCTCAATTTTGCAGCCATCGCAGCGGTCACCGCCCTGTCACCACTGGCCAGTAGTGGAATCATTTTCCAGTAAGATCCGGACCAATAGATCGGGATTTGATCACGATTTGCGGACTTACCCCACTGATCTATTACTTTGATGGCTTTCGCGTACTGTCCATCAGTCATCAGCGCCCAAACGTAGGCATCCACTAATGGCACCAGTAATGGGTCGATTGAATATCCCTGCTGGGCTACAGTAAGCGCCTCAGGCAAGCGCCCGACACTGGCCAGGAACTCCGCATAATCTTCCAGTAACTCGGAAGATTGTGGATCAATGGCCAACGCCTGGTCAAAATAGGCTTCCGCCTCGGACCACTGCCTGTTGTCACGATACGCACTGGCCAACGCATCCAGTGCATCGACATTGACCGAATCCAGGGCAAGTGCATGTCTGGCCGTGTTTATAATCAATTCAGCCTGCCATGTGTCATCACTCATCACCGAGTAGGCCAACGCCATGGCGGCCCATGCCGGTGCGAATTCCGGGTCGAGTGTTGTGGTCTGTTTGAAAAGCTCCACGGCCCTTTCGAGATTTTCCTGGCCGCGTTTATGCACCAGGGCGCGGCCTTGCAGGTAGCTGTCGTAAGCTTCCATATTGCGGGTCTGGTTGGGCACCGTGACAACATTCAGTCCAAGCTCCCCGGTCAGCACGCGGGCAATCGATGCCGCGATTTCTTCCTGTACGGCAAAGATATTCTCCAGCTTGCGATCAAAGGTCTCCGACCACAGGTGGAAGCCGTCATCGACCTTGATCAATTGTGCCGTTATGCGCACCGCCGTTATGCGCACCTGCTTGCCCTGTGTGCGGATGCTGCCTTCCAGTATGTGAGCCACGCCGAGTTGCTCGCCGATTTCGCGTACATCACCCCGCTGGTCCTTAAAGCCGAATACTGATGTGCGTGCCGGCACTGACAAGCCCGGGATTTTCACCAGTGCGTTGATGATTTCCTCGGTGATGCCATCGGAAAAGTATTCCTGCTCGGGATCAGAGGACATGTTGATGAAGGGCAGCACGGCAACAGACTGGGTTTTGACGGCGCCTGACTGCCTTTTTTGAGTTTCTTGTGCCGCTGCGATGGTTTCGCTTGCCACAGGTGTTGCGACGTCATCATTGAGGCGTGACTCCCAAACAAAATAGGCCAGCGCAACCACCAGGATCGCGATGATGCCGCGATTTAATTTCTGCCCGGTTTCAGCATGCGTGGATTGTGAGCGATCCACTTCAGATTCACGTTTAA
>QIKV01000224.1 GCA_003233115.1 Oceanospirillales bacterium | reverse complement strand
AGGCGGTGCTGGATGTCTATCAACGCCCACATGACCCACTGTACCCGGTGGTGTGTATGGATGAAACCAGCGTGCAATGTATTAAGGAAGTTCGTCCCCCGATTGTGGCCACACCGGGACAAAGCGAACGCTATGATGTGGAGTACGAGCGCAATGGTGTCGCCCACCTGTTGTTATTTTATGCGCCACTTGATAATTGGCGTCGCATTAAAGTGGCGGATAATCATGCAGCCTGCGAGTGGGCTGAAGGTGTACGCCGCTTGGTACAGGACGATTATGCCAATGCCAGACGCATTACTTTGGTGATGGATAATCTGAACACCCATACCGGTGCGTCACTGTATAAGGCATTTCCAGCTGAATTGGCCAGAGTACTACTCAATAAGCTGGAGTTTGTTTTTACGCCCAAGCATGGCAGTTGGCTGAACATGGCGGAATGTGAATTCAGCGTATTAAGTCGGCAATGTTTGGCGCGACGCTTACCGGATATGCAAACAGTGACGACACAAGTAGGCGTATGGGTTGAAAAGCGCAATCAGCAGACAAAACCTGCGGACTGGCGTTTTACCACTGAGGATGCGCGCATCAAATTGAAGCGACTGTATCCTATACTATCAGATTGAAGGACTACGGGTGCACAGCGTCCAGACACTCCACCGCACGCTGCTCAATCGCATCCCAGTTCGCAGCGGCGATAAAGCCCGGTTCAAAAAGCGGGGCAACAACCCCTACTCCGAACGCGCCTGGAGCATTTCAGTGGCGGTGTGTGTTCCCGGAAAACTGGCTACGCCCAGTTCATTCGCCGACCGGATCACCGCTTCATCATGGCCAGCGCGGCTCTCTCCTGGTTGTCGGTGCGCAGGATAGCGGTAGCCTTTCCCCGCCCAGGCCGTTCTACTAACTGTTCAATTTTCATGTCTGGAGTCTCGCAGAGGTTCCGGTGCAGGGCAAGGGCACAAGCTGCTTTCGATAGAGAATTCAGCGGCTGTCCCGGCGTCATATCGCACGATCATCTCCCGGTAAGCCTGCTCAATGTGGCGGGTGAATGCCTGGGTATCAAATAGTGCAAACCGGTCCCGGCCCTGTTGCAAATGCTGTCGCAGTGCGCCCAGTCGGGCCGGCTCAGTTGCCAGTTCAATGGCAAGCTGCCGGTATTCTTCAAGACTCTGGCACACCAGTTGAGGCAGATCCACAGCGTTGAGCAGGCTGGCACCCACACGGGACGGGAAAGTATCTCCGCTGACCGTTAACACGGGGCAACCCATCCACAAGGCATCGCTGGCGGTGGTGTGTGCGTTGTAGGGCAGTGTATCCAGGAAGATATCCGCTGCATGATAATGTTGCAGATACTGTTCCAGAGGTTTGGGCCCGGCGATCACCAGCCGGGATGGTTCCACGGCATGTTTTTGCATTTCCAGTTGCAGGTTGGCACGCAATACCGCCAGCGATTGGCGCCCATGCAGCCATAACACGCTGCCTGGAACCGCTTTGAGGATATCCATCCAGCAGCTAAAAACTTCTGCGGTAATCTTCCAGCTATTGTTGAAGCAGCAGAACACCACGCCGTCAGACGGCAGCCCAAGTGCCGCACGGCCCGGGTCCCGGGCCGGCCAGGGCCGCTTGAGGTCATTGACCTGATAGCTACCCGGCAACTGTACGATATACTCGTCATAGCTGTCCTTTTCAGTCAATGGGGTCACCAGGGCATCGCCGATGATGTAATCGATAAACTGCGCCCCCATGGAACCGGGGTAGCCGAGATAATTGACCTGCACGGGTGCCGGGCGCAACGCCATAACTGCGGTCGCGGCTTCCAGCGTATGGCCCTTCAGATCAACCAGTATATCAACGCCATCTGCACGAATTCGTGCTGCCGTACTTGCCGGTGACATGCTTCGAATATCAACAAAAATATCAAATGCCTGTTCCAGACGCCGGCGAATATCACTGCCATCATCGCGGCTGTTGGAGTAAGCGATAACACGGAATTGCCGGCGGTCGTGGTGTTCAAACAGACCAACTGCAAGATGGGCTGTGGGATGGCGGTAATAATCGGCAGACAGGTAGCCGATGGTGAGGTGCCCGGGTGCCCGCCTTACCGCCGGCAAAGCAGCATAATTGCCCAGCCGCTGCTGGATGCCTGCAGTCCACAAGCGCGCGCAACGCAATTGCTGGCGACGGCTGGAAGGCTCAGCAAGATAGGAAAAAGGTGTGATTTGTTGCCAGCCATGTTCCAGCCCCTTTGCAAGGCGGCCGGAAAGGTCATCAATTCCAGTCCAGTCGGCCAGTTGCCGTTTTACATACAACAACGCCGACAGGGCTGCAGCATGTTTCGGATTTTCATCCAACGCCCGCGAGTATGCGTCTTTCGCGGCGGGCAAATCACCCACTGTTGACAACGCAAAACCCAGGTTGTATTGCAATTCCGGATGGCGCGGAGCGAATTTCAGCCCCGCCCGCAGGCATTGCAAGGCCTCGCCGGTACGGTTCTGATTGAGATAAATATCCGCTAACTGCCCATACGGTTCAGGACGTTCCGGGACCAGCCCTATTGCCCTTTGACAATACTCAGCCGCCGCTTCCCATTGGCTGGAACGGGCCAGGATGATGCCGAGGTTGTAACAAGCCTCAGCCGAACCAGGCTGTCGCTCAATGGCCTTTCGATAAGCGGCTTCAGCATCTGCGTGCGCCCCGCATTGCAGGTGAAGATTGCCGAGGTTGTTCCAGGCCGCTGCCAAATCCGGTTCGAGTGACAAAGCACGATCATAAGACTTGCGAGCCTCTTCATAGCGTTCAAGCGTGCGCTGAACATTTCCCAGATTGCACCACGCATCGGCCAGGCCAGGCGCAACTTCTGTCGCCTTTTGCAGTATTGACAGTGCCTCTTCAGTCTTGCCGGACTGATGTAGCAACACGCCGAGAAAATGAAGCGCATGGGCATCCCGCTGATTGGCCTGCAATGCACGCATGTACAAGCCATGCGCCTCTTTTAAGCGGCCGGATTGGTGGAACTGTAACGCTCGCAATACCAGATGAGTTGGTTGAGGAACTGTCTTTTGGTCAGCCATCAGCTACTACATTCTGGACAAGGTCCGGCGCTCAGAAGCCGTTGCCTGTCGATTAAACCCACCTAATCCATGATCAACCCTGTCTGGAGTGACAACATCATAACATCTACCCCATAAGATCGATTATACAAGCCGCCGCGACGTTCCTCTTTCTGCTTTTAATTCACTGGCGCCGTGGCAGAGCTTCTCCAGCGTCTGTATATCTCTTTACCTATCAGCAGGTATGAAGTACCTCTCATATGCTCATCATAATTCCAGTACATACGCTCACCACTGGCTTCACGCTGACGCAGGATGGCGCTCATATCCAGGAAAGGAACACCCAGCCGTTTACTTTCATCGCGTAAAAACCTGGCTTGAAGCTGGTATGGCATTGTCGTCAGCGCTGCGGGTTCCTTGTTGGCGTCGAACTGCCTGATGTATTTAAAATAGTGGTCTGATACCTGGGCCTTGTACGGGATATAAGCCAGTACAAGCTGGCTGCCATACGCTTCAACATAGCGCTTGACCTGCTCAATGACGCCTTCGAACTGCATGGGAAGCCGTAGGTGGCGTTCATATTTGGAGTACTCATTTATTACAAACGGGTTAAATCTGCCTTGCAGCATCGACTCGAGTATGTCAGGTGAAACAAACCCCCTTGCGTACTTGAGGAGTTCCTCGTCATGTAGCGGATTCCTGCTGGAACTAGCCGCAGGGAGAAACATGAATGGCTTCTTTGTCCACCGGGTTGCTACACCATCGCCCCGCAACAGTCTGGACACCACCACATACAGTCGCGGTATATACGGATTCGAACGAATCGCGGCAGTACCCGAACCAAGCTGCCCGCCGACGGCTTGCCCGGCTGGAAAATCATTTGCATACAGGACGAGGACGACAATATCCGGACGGAATATCGGTACGGCATCCTGTATGACAGCAAGGTAGTCAGCTATCCCGCTGGCGCCTATACCCAGGTTAATTGTTGCCATGGGTTTACCAGCAGCCTCTGCAGCCAACTCAAATCCACGCGGAATGGTTTCATTGTCAGTGGCCATGAAGCCTTCAACAAAGCTGTCGCCGACAAACATGGC
>QIKV01000008.1 GCA_003233115.1 Oceanospirillales bacterium | reverse complement strand
GCAGCCGCCGTGGACATGCATAGCTACCCCTATTTCGATGCCGTTAACAGCGACCTGCTGTATGACGATATGATCACCGCCCTGCAACAGCGCGGCCCCGGCGATGTCGTGCTGTTTCATGCCTGTTGCCACAACCCCTGTGGCGTCAGTCCGGATCCGGCACAGTGGCTGGTGATAGCCGACCTCGCCGCCGAGCGAGGCTTCACGCCGTTTGTTGATATTGCTTACATGGGTTTTGAGCGCGGCCTGGAAGAAGATGCGCTGGCAGTGCGCCTGTTTACCGAGCGCTGCCCCGAGGTCATCGTCGCCAGTTCCTGTTCCAAGAATTTCGCCATGTACCGCGATCGTGTCGGTGCGCTGTCGGTGGTGGCACAAACTGCTCAAAAGGCCGCCGATATCGAAAGCGTTATACACAACATCACGCGACCGAATTATTCCATGCCGCCGGCGCACGGCCCCCATGTGATCGATATCATTTTACATTCTGATGAACTGACTGCGCTGTGGATTGAAGAGCTCAGCGGCATGAAAAACCGCATCAATGGTATCCGCAAAACCCTGTCGGATAAAATCGCAGCCAGTGGCATAGCACGTGATTTCTCATTCCTGGCACACCAGTCGGGCATGTTCTCTTTCCTGGGTATATCAGTGGCACAAGTGCGCCGACTACGGAGCGAATACTCAATCTACATCGTTGACTCGTCCCGCATCAACGTGGCGTCATTCAACGATGCCAATATTGACTACTTTATCGCAACGCTGGCCACGGTGCTGGATGAATGAAGGTGACCATGCTGGAATGTCAAAAGTCACTATTCGACTTTCCGGCCGGGGTAACCTACCTTAACTGCGCCTACCAGGCACCGCAGTTACGGCAATCGAGCGCGGCCGCCGCCACGGAACTTGGCCGCAAGTCGCGGCCCTGGGGCATCGTCGCAGAAGACTTCTTTGCACCGGCGGAGAAACTGCGCCAGCGGTTTGCCGGATTGATTGGCGCCAGCGCCGCTGACATCGCCATCGTGCCGAGCATCAGTTATGCCATGGCCACGGCGGCGGCCAACCTGCCCGGCACAGAGCACCAGCACACGGTCATGCTCGCCGAGCAGTTTCCATCACATGTTTATGCCTGGCGGGAAAGCGCAGCCAACCACCATTCCATCACCGCGGTTGAGCGCCCGGCCACTGGCAGTTGGACAGACGATGTCATCGCGGCAATTGACAACAATTGTGCGGTCGCGGCCTTGCCGGAAGTCCACTGGACCGACGGCTACCGGCTCAACCTGAAGGATATCAGCCGGCACTGCCGTAGCAATGGCACCGCACTGGTGCTGGATTTGACCCAGTCGCTGGGTGCCGTGCCATTTTCAGTCGAGGAAATTGACGCAGATTTCGTTGCAACCTCGGTTTATAAATGGCTGCTTGGCCCACCGGGCATGTGCTTAATGTATGTCAACCCGCGCCGGCAGCGGGGCCGTCCAATCGAGCTCAACTGGATCAGCCGGCAAAACAGCCATGATTTTGCCGGCCTGACCAACTACACGAAGGAATTCCAGCCCGGTGCGCGGCGCTTTGATGCCGGTGGACGCGCCAACGGCGTGAGCCTGGCGATTGCAATCACCGCCCTGCAGCAAATCAACGATTGGGGCGTCGGGCGCATCGCCGCCTACCTCACCGGCTTGACCGGCCTGGCTGCTCAAATGGCTGCGGACCGGGGGCTGGCGTGCACCGACGCGGCACATCGGTCGCCGCATATGCTCGGCATCAGGCTGCCGGATGACGCAGCCCGGCGAATTGCCAATGCGCTTCACGCCCGGCAGGTGTATGTCAGTTTGCGTGGTAACAAACTCAGAATCTCGCCCCATCTTTACAATACATCAGACGACATTGAACGGCTGTTCGCGGTACTGGAGGAGTTCCTGTAGCGCCGAGGTGGACTTACTCCAGCTCTACGACCAGATCACCCTGTTCTACCAGTTCCCCCGCTGCCAGGTGCACGGCACGGACGGTGCTGGCTGCTGCTGCCGTGACAGTGGTCTCCATCTTCATCGCCTCGATGACAAATACCGGTGTATCTTTGCTGACGACATCACCAGGCTCCACCAGCACTGCAGCCAGTCGCCCCATCAATGGTGAGCCTATCTCATTGGACTCCACGGCTTTACGATTCGCAGCAGTTCTGGGAACCACGGTCTCATCGCGCACCTGTATGCTGCGTGCCTGGCCGTTCAGTTCAAATGTTACCCGGCAATAGCCATTCTCATCGGTGCTGGAACGGTAAATAAAGCGGATGGCAATGGTTTTGCCGCGCTGCAGCTTGACCAGTATTTCATCACCCTGGGTAAGGCCGAAAAAAAACGTCTGCGTCGGCAGATAATGGACCTCACCGAATTCTTTCCGATGCTCATAGTAGCCACGGAAGACCCGTGGGTACATTTTGTATGACAGAAAATCGAGCTCGGTCAGACTGTCATCAAATTCTTTCTTAAAATCTGTGAGTTCCGTGTCGTAATCAACCGGATCCAGGATCGAACCAGGCGCTTCAGTGAGTGGTTTCTTACCTTTCAGCACCATCGCACTGAGCTGCGCCGGAAGCCCGCCGCGGGTCTGCCCGAGTTTGCCCGAAAACAGGTCGATCACAGATTCAGGGAAAGCCAGTGTATGACCCTGGGCCAGCACGTCTTTTTCGTCCAGCCCGTTGGCGGTCATGAACATCGCCATGTCCCCAACCACCTTCGACGACGGGGTCACCTTGACGATGTCGCCAAACATTTTATTGACCACGATGTAGTTCTTTTTAATCTGCTCGAAACGGTGCTCCAATCCCAGCGCAATCGCCTGTGGGCGC
Organism: Oceanospirillales bacterium; assembly: GCA_003233115.1. Taxonomy (GTDB): domain Bacteria; phylum Pseudomonadota; class Gammaproteobacteria; order Xanthomonadales; family SZUA-36; genus SZUA-36. Next base: position 1,410 of record QIKV01000008.1, on the reverse strand, counting down.
AAATTGGAGTACTGGCCACCTGGAATCTCGTGCTCGTACACTTCTGCGGTACCGGCCTTGAGGCCGGATTCAAACGGGTAGTAAACCTCCCGCACTGCCTCCCAGTAGTTGGAATATGCATTCAGGGACGCCAGGTCAAAAACCTGCTCGCGCGCATGACCCTGCAAGACCGCAATGAGCGAGTTCATATTGACCTGCGAAGTCAGGCCGGACATGGAACCCAGGCAGACATCGACGATGTCGACGTTGGCCTCTATTGCCTTGAGCAGGGTCGCACTCTGCATGGACGAGGTGTCATGGGTGTGCAGGTGAATGGGGATATCAACAGCCGCTTTGAGCGCGGGGATCAACACCTCAGCCGCATACGGCTTGAGCAGGCCCGCCATGTCCTTCAGCGCCAGTATATGCGCGCCTTCATCTTCCAGTTGCCGCGCCATATCCAGGTAATACTGCAGATTGTAGCGATTGCCAGGGTCGGTATTGAGAACATCACCGGTATAGCAAATTGTGGCCTGGGCGATACCGCCGGTGCGCTCACGCACCACCCTGATCGAGCGCTTCATGCCTTCGATCCAGTTCAATGAGTCGAAGATGCGGAATACGTCGATCCCATTTTCCCAGGACTTCTGGATAAATTTTTCGATCAGGTTGTCCGGGTAGGCCTTGTAGCCAACCGCATTCGAACCCCGGAACAACATTTGCAGCAGAATATTCGGCACGGCTTTGCGCAATTGCTGCAAGCGTTGCCACGGACATTCGCGCAGGAACCGCATACTCACGTCAAAGGTCGCCCCGCCCCACATTTCCAATGAAAAAACCTGTGGATGGGCCTTGGCAAAACCTTCCGCCACAGCGAGCATATCCAGGGTGCGCATACGGGTGGCCAGTAGTGACTGGTGCGCGTCGCGCAAGGTGGTATCGGTGTAGAGAATATTTCTTTGCTGCTTGATCCAGCCACAGAAAGCCTCGGGACCCATCTCATCCAACAGGTTTTTCGTGCCGCGCGGGAACTCCGCCAGACGATTGACCGGGGGTATCACCGGTTTACGGAAAGTGTGCCCGGGATCGACGGATTTTACATCCGGGTTGCCGTTGACCGTCAGATTGGCAATGTAACGCAGGGTCTTGGTTGCGCGGTCAAAACTTTTGCTGATTTTGAACAGTTCGGGGTGGTTCTCTATAAAGGCCACCGTGGCCTTGCCAGACACGAATGTCGGGTGCTCAAGCACGTTCTCGAGGAAGCCAATATTGGTCTTGACGCCACGGATACGAAACTCGCGCAAGGCCCGGTGGGCACGTGCGATCGCCCCGTTCGGGGTGCGCCCAAGCGAGGTTACCTTGACCAGCATCGAATCAAAAAACGGCGACACGCGCGCACCCGTATAAGCTGCCCCCACATCCAGCCGGATA
>QIKV01000139.1 GCA_003233115.1 Oceanospirillales bacterium | reverse complement strand
GAAATGGAAAAAGCAGGGCTGCAGCCTGGCCGGAACGACTGTCAGGCAGCGGCAGTGGAACTATTTCCGGAGCTGGCAGAAATCCTGCGGGATCTGCAAGCCTGGGGGCAACCGCAGCTGAGCGGCACCGGCAGTACGATTTTTTTGTCATTTGATAGTGAAAAGCCTGCAATCAACACGGCAAGCAAATTAAAATGCCGATATAATGTCCGCGCTGTTGGCGGTATCGATAGATCTCCGCTGCTGGACAGACTGTCTGCCTAGCCCGAATGCCGGTACAGTGATATGGGTTTGAGGCGATCCCGACAGAATGAAAATAAATGGGACGTGGCCAAGTTGGTTAAGGCACGGGGTTTTGATCCCCGCATTCGCAGGTTCGAGTCCTGCCGTCCCAGCCATTTTATGCGATACCCGTTTTTACACGATGACATTAAGGTAATAAACACACAGTTCTGGAAAACGACACAGTGGCCAGTCCTTCCCTGATGGTATTTGCAGGTAACGCCAACCCGAAATTGGCGAATGATATTGCCCGGGAACTCGGCATTCCCATGGGTAAAGCAACGGTTGGGCGTTTCAGTGATGGTGAAGTGGCGTTTGAAATCATGGAGAATATCCGTGGGCGTGATATTTACCTGATCCAGCCAACCTGCGCACCTACTGCAGATAACTTTGTTGAATTGCTGGTCATGGTGGATGCGATGAAACGGGCCTCAGCCTCCCGTGTTACCGCCGTTATCCCCTATTTTGGATACGCCCGCCAGGACCGTCGTCCGCGTTCTGCACGCGTGCCGATTACCGCCAAGGTCGCGGCAAAAATGATTTCAGCCGTGGGTACCGACCGCGTAGTGACCATCGATCTGCATGCCGACCAAATCCAGGGCTTCTTTGATATTCCAGTGGATAACGTCTATGCCTCACCGTTAACACTGGCCGATATATGGCAGCATCAGGGTAGCGAGGGCCTGGTAGTCGTATCTCCGGATGTCGGTGGTGTCGTGCGTGCCCGGGCGATCGCCAAACGCCTGGATGCTGATCTGGCCATTATTGATAAACGTCGTCCACGCGCCAATGTCGCTAAAGTCATGAATATCATTGGTGATGTTGATGGCAAAAGCTGCGTTATGGTTGATGATATGGTTGATACGGCCGGCACCATTTGCACTGCCGCCGGTGCACTGAAAGAACAGGGTGCTGTCCGGGTGGTGGCTTATTGCGTACACGCGGTATTATCGGGCCCTGCGATTGACAACATCCTTAATTCAAACCTGGATGAACTGGTGGTAACCGATACCATTCCGTTGAGCGAAGCTGCCCAACAATGCGGCAGGATTCGCCAGCTGAGCGTCTCGCAGATGCTGGCCGAAACCATCAGGCGCATGGCTCAGGGAGAGTCTGTCAGTTCGATGTATGTGGACTGAACCGCTATATTTTTTTCGTTAGTTGTTGTACCGAACCACGTCGCATACGGTATAATGCCCGGCTCGCTTGGGAGCTGTGCCCTTGTCTCCGGATACCGGTGCAATATCCAGGTTATATTTTTGTGCCGTCCCTGGTCGCGGGGATGGATGAAACTGCCGTGGAAACGGTTCTTCTGCTTCGATTCAGGTGTTTTCGACAGGAAGCAGGATTTTATTTTGAGGAATACCATGACCAATTCAAACGTTATCAACGCGGAAATCCGTGAGGATGTAGGGAAGGGTGCGAGCCGCCGCCTGCGTCATCAGGGCAAAATTCCTGCAGTAATTTATGGTGGCCAGAAAGAGCCGGCTGCATTGACACTTGAGCACGACCCATTGATGCATGCGGCCGAGACTGAGTCTTTCTATTCCAGTATCCTGGAGATCAGGGTGGCTGATGGGCGCAAGCAAAACGTTGTGGTACGAGATGTGCAGCATCACCCCTACAAGCAGCAGATCATGCATCTGGACTTTATGCGCGTTTCTGCTGAGGAAATACTGAAAATTTCAGTACCGATTCATTACGCAAATGAAGAAAATTCGCCTGCTGGTAAAGCCTCGGGCGTGATTATCCAGCACCTGGTAACAGAAGTGGAAATTGCGGCACTGCCCGGGAATCTGCCAGAATACCTGGAAGTGGATCTTACCGACCTGGATGATGGCGATGTCGTGATGCTGTCTGATATCAGCTTGCCCGAAGGCGTTGAAATAGTTGCGCTGGCAGGGGAAGACGAAGAAGGGACCATGATTGCCAATACCGTTCATATCAAGGAATCCCAGGGTACAGGCGCTGCAGCAGCAGAAGATGCAGCCGCTGCTGAAGCCGAGCTCGAAGCCATCGGTGAAGTGGTTGAAGGCCAAGAGCCTGAAGAGGGCGGTGAAGCTGAGACTGAGTCTGATAGCGATGCTGAAGATTCAGAAGGCGACAAAGAATAAGTACCGGAGCAGATATTGTCCGGATTATTCTTGATCGTCGGCCTCGGTAATCCCGGGCCTGAATATAGCCAAACCCGGCATAATGCCGGGTTTTGGTTTTTGGATACGCTGCTGCAAGAAGCTGGCATAAATCTCCGAACGCAGACAAAGTTGTCAGCCGAGCTATGTCGGACCCGGCTTTTTGGCAGGGACTGTGTGCTCGCAAGGCCAACAACATTCATGAATCTCAGTGGTCAGGCTGTCAGGGCGGTGATGGATTACTACCGCATTGCTGCAGACAGTTTGCTGGTTGCCTATGACGAACTGGACCTACCTGCCGGAACTGTCCGTTTGAAACAGGGTGGGGGTCATGGGGGGCACAATGGGATGCGGGATATCCTGCGACACCTTGGAGACAGGGACTTTATGCGTTTGCGCATTGGAATCGGCCATCCCGGCAGCAAAGATGCCGTGACCGCATACGTGTTAAGCCGGGCACCGGCTGGGCAGGAGCAGGCGATTATGCATGCCATCGGTGATGCTGTGGGTGTATTGCCGGATTTGCTCGATGGCAAGGTTTCAAAAGCCATCAAAGAACTGCATACCGATAGCTAGCTAATCTTTTGGACGTAAATCATGGGTTTTAAATGTGGAATTGTCGGATTGCCGAATGTTGGCAAGTCCACTTTGTTCAATGCACTGACTGAGTCCGGCATTGCTGCCGAAAATTATCCGTTTTGCACCATTGACCCGAACGTCGGGATTGTTCCGGTGCCCGACCCCCGCCTTGACCAACTGGCAGCGATTGTAAAGCCGCTGAAGATTTTGCCCACAACGATGGAATTTGTGGATATTGCCGGTTTGGTTGAAGGTGCGTCAAAAGGTGAAGGTCTCGGCAATAAGTTTCTGTCGCACGTAAGGGAAACCGATGCGATTGCGCATGTGGTGCGCTGTTTTGAGAATGATGATGTTGTGCATGTCGCGGGCGGTGTTAATCCGGTTTCAGACATAGAGATCATCAATACGGAATTGGCGCTGGCTGATCTGGACACGGTGGAGCGTGCGCTGCAGAAAGCAGAAAAACAAACCCGCAGCGGTGATAAGGACATGGTGGCACGTGCGAAGTTGCTGGAGAGGGTGCGGGACTGCCTCAGTGAAAGTGGCAACATCCGCAAGCTCGGACTGGAAAAAGAGCAGAAGAAACTGGTCAGGGATTTGCATTTACTGACCATGAAACCGGTTGTATATATTGCCAATGTCGCTGAAGAAGGCTTCGAGAATAACCCCTTACTGGACCAGGTCAGGGAATATGCCAGTGGCGACGCAACCCGCGTTGTGCCCGTTTGTGCGGCAGTTGAAGCGGAAGTAGCGCAACTGGACCGTGAAGATCGGCTGGAGTTTCTGGCAGCGCTGGGCTTGAAGGAATCCGGCCTGGCGGCCGTGATCCGGGCGGGGTACGGTTTGTTGGACCTGCTGACATTTTTCACCGCCGGTGAGAAGGAGGTCAGGGCCTGGACTGTTACCAATGGAGCGACCGCGCCAAATGCTGCGGGCCGGATACACACGGATTTTGAACGCGGTTTTATCCGTGCTGAAGTAACCGCGTATGACGATTTTATCACCTGTAATGGAGAACAGGGTGCCAAGGAAGCCGGCAAACTACGACTTGAAGGCAAGGATTACATAGTCCACGAAGGCGACGTCATGCACTTTCGCTTCAATGTATGAAAGGGCCTGCACAGTAAACCCGTTTCCCCGTTTCAGGCAAGTCCAGTCGCACCTGTTCAACGCGACAATTCGCGGAAACGGGCTTAACTGTGCAGGCAAGACTATTTTTTGAATTAATCGCATGTCAGTTGTTGACACTCAATGGCCGCTAAGAGAAAATAGGCGGCTTGCTTGAGGGAGGGGTACCCAAGCGGTCAACGGGGGCAGACTGTAAATCTGCTGGCTATGCCTTCGGAGG
>QIKV01000162.1 GCA_003233115.1 Oceanospirillales bacterium | reverse complement strand
AAAACAAGTAGTCGTACCGGGTGTTCGCCTGCAGGCGGTCAATGGTGCTCTTATATTCCATTTCAGGGTACTGGAGGAGAATCTCCAGGATCTCATAGCCAATGTAGTTGCCCAGATGGCTCCTTCCCTTATCCCTGTACCCTTGCTCCGTCGCTTTCAGTATTGCTATACCTTCCTCCACCTGTCCAAGGTTTACGGCAACATGGCCTTTGGTCCGGTCCAGTTCAAGCGGATAGGTGTCAGCCAGTTGCGGGAATTGCTTCAGGTAGTCTTTCAGCATGGAAATCGTTTGTTGCGGAGGGTCTGCCCTGCTTGAAATTAATAAATCGACGGTGGCGAAAAATGCCTGGCTGGAAGGCAGATATTTATTGTTCTCAAATGCTGCCCGCATGGACTCAATATGATCTTTGGCCTGTTTGAACCGGTTCTGTACATAGTATTTATGCACTTTCGTGAATTCGCTTAACAAAAGATATAAATTGTTATTGGTTTGTCCGGCAATCTCTTTCATTCTCTCAACGTAAGCGCCTGAGCGGTCAAACCGGCCCCGCAAATTAAGCATCAAGGCGCTGGCCTGGTAATACATGATCAGTTCGTAGGAAGACGTACCCTTTTCGAGATAGGGCTCCGCCCTGGCCGTCACCTGCACGCCCTCATCAAAATTATTATGCGTAAAGTTCAGCTGATTCAGTTTGGCAAAGGCCTTAATCATGCCGTTGGCATTATCGGTCTCCTCGTAAAAGTTGATGGCCAGGTTCAGATGCTGCCGCGCCTTGTCGGTTCTGTTCTGCTGCTCATTGGTCTGCGCCAGTTCGAGATGCAGGCTGGCCAATTGATTGGGCAGGGGCAGGTAGCGCTGGCTTAATTCAAGACGCTCCTGTATATGAGTCTCAGCGGCCTCCCAGTCGTCTTGAAGCCTGGCCAGCAAAGATAGCGATTTCAACCCGGCCAGTTTCAGGTAGGGATCATCGGTAAGGTTGATGGAGTATACCGATGAATTGATACTGTCCAGGGCACGGTCTTCTTCACGCAGATTGAAATAGGCCAGCGCCTTGATAAAGTTAAGGCGAATGGCTGCCATTGAGCCATCTTTTACACTGGGGCGTGCAAGGTTGGTGTTGGCAATTGTAATGGCTTTTTTAAATTTACTCTGCGTTAAATTGGTTTCGGCCAGCCTGATCCATGCGGGCAGGAAATTCCGATCCTTGTTCACAGCAGCCTGAAAATATTCCGATGCTTTTTTGTCGTCACCGCTGACTTCAATTTCAAAAACACCCTGCAGATAACTCTGTAACGCATAGGCGTCCAGGGTCATAAAGGTCGCGTAGCCTTCAACATTTTCCACCTGGTCACGTACCGACAGGTTACGGCTGACCCATTGGTCAGTTTTTTCAAACAGCGCCGGTAGCGAATCGGCCTGGATGTCTGTGCTGGCGAGAATATCGTTTTCGGTGCGCAGTTTGAGGCTGGCCATAAAGTTGCCTTCGAGCGCTTGCAGGCCTATCAACACGCTGTAGTCGATATTTTTATTGGTGGTCAGGGCGATAGCCAGCTTTTCCGGGGACTCAGAGGTATACCATTCCTCACCGGGGCTGATGGTATGAATCTGTTCATGCTGACCGAGCAATTCAGCCAGGTAGTCCAGGCCACCCCGGTTCAGCCAGTCTTTGTTGTTTTTAGCCGGGACAATTGAAATGTTGACCGGGAGTCCGGCTTTATTGAAGCGTTCACCCCCTGCAGGTGGCGTATTAAGTGTCTGTGAAATGAATAAAACGGCAAGCAAACCAACCGCCAGTGCGGCGTACCCCAACCGGGTGGGCCTGGCGCGTGGTTCTGCCGGGAAGGCAGGGGGGGCAACTGCCTGGGTTTCAACCTGGGCTGTAAATCGAAAACCGACGCCGCGGTGCGTTTCGATGAACGGGTGCTCGGTGTTGTCGTCACCCAGCAATTTTCGCAGGCGCAGGATCTGCTGGGTCAATGCAGCATCGGTCACCACCTGGCCCGGCCATACCGATTCAATGATCTCGTCTTTGGTCAGGATTTTGCCCTGGTTCTCAACGAAGGTCAGCAACAGGAAGTAGATTTTTGTCCCGACAGATATTTTCTTGCGTCGGCGATACAGGACCTGCTGGTCATTCCGGATACAGAAATCGGCAAACCGGTATTGTTTTGTTTCAGTATGTGAATTCATTGACCCTGTTTCCCCGGAAACACCACTGGTATACGTCCTTTTTTATTTCGCCCCAAACGCCCAGCGTTTATGTCCGCTGGACCGAGACTAAACACAAAGCCCCTGATTACGCCGCAAGAATCACAGAAATGTCTGCCAACGTAACCCAATGTTATCTGGATGTCATGAACAGTTGTTGGCACTGCCTGATAATTATCATACCAATTTTACCGGCACCGGGGGGGTGTGGGCTTCAACAGGCTGAGATTCATGGCAACGATGAGAATATTACTGGCAGGCATAGTTTTGCTTATTTCCGGCAACTTGTTTGCAGCGCCCGATCTAACGGGGGGGGCCGCCACGGCCGGGCCAGGTCAGGAAATTACCGTTCCGGTTGATTTCGTGGCTGATGGCTCGGTGGTGGCTCTTCAATTTGATCTCACTTTTGCTGCTGGCATTCTCACCCCGCAGTCGGTTGCTTCCGGCACCGCCCTGGCTGGCCACAGTTTTGACTGGCAGGAAATACAGCCCGGTACGCTGCGTGTTGTCATCACCACGCCAACACAGACGCCACTGGTCAGTGGCAGTCTGGCTGATTTTCGACTGTTGATCGCGGCTGACGCGCAGCTTCAGACCTATCCGCTGGTTATTAGCAACATCGTGATGGTCAACGGTTCGGCCACCCGGGTCGATGCTACCCGTGTGCGTGATGGCAGCGTCGCCGTCATGCTGACGGAAATTGTCCCGGTTCCTGCCCTGGGTGTGCTGGCCATGGTAGTACTCATCCTGTTGATGGCAGGCATTGTATGGATATTTATCCAGCGTGGCCTGGTTGGCGCCACTTTCTCTGTCTTTCTGGGGCTGGTTCTGTTCAGTTCCACCATCGCGCGCGCCGCCGCTGTGCTTCCTGGTGATGCGAACAATGACGGAGTTGTCGATGCGAGTGATATTCCGGTCATCGTTGAGCAGATCCTCGAACGGGCCATTGCCCCCGGTGACCCGGACTGCAATCAGGATCTGGTCGTCGATGTACTGGACACGGTTTGTACGACCTCACAGGCGCCTAACAGTCCACCGGTATTAGCAGGAATCGCAGACCAGGCCACCCTCGTTGATCAACTGTTTACCTTCACAGCCGTCGCCACTGATCCGGACGTTGGCGATACATTGACCTTCTCGCTGGATACTTTCCCCGCTGGCATGAGCATTGATCCGCTCACTGGCGTTATCAGCTGGACACCGGATAGCAGCAAAATTGGCAATCAGGCGGTCACGGTCAGAGTGGCCGACGACAATAACGCAAGTGATACCGAGAGCTTTGTTCTAACTGTCACTACACCGCCACAACAGAACAGCGCTCCGGACCTGGTGCCACCCGGCGACCGGCTTGTGCAAGCGGATGTGCCCTTTCAAACCCCGTTGTTTGCGGTCGATCCGGATGCGGGGGATGTGCTGACCTTCAGCTTGACGGGCGCACCGGCCGGTATGAGTATCGACCCGCAAAGCGGCATGTTGAGCTGGACGCCAACGGCTGGCGACCTGGGGGTCAACGGTGTCTCTGCACTGGTCACTGACCTGGGTGGCCTGACAGATGCTGAAGCATTCAACATTGAAGTGACACAACCGTTGCCTGCACCAAAAACCAATGCAGCCCCCGTACTCACTGTGCCTGCAGATCAAAGCCTGGTATTTGATGCCCCCCTGAACCTACTGGCCAGTGCCACCGATGCGGATGGCGATACGCTCACCTTTGCATTCATCAACGCCCCGTCCGGCATGTCCATGGACCCGGCCACAGGGGCGATTACCTGGACGCCGGCAGAGCCGCAGATTGGCGCGCACGACGTTGCCGTCAGGGTCGCTGATACCGCCGGGGCGGTGGACGTGGGCAGTTTTATTGTGCTTGTAAATGATATCAATAAGCCACCGGTGGCGGTTGACGACCTCTACACCGCACAGGGAACAGAAACACTGACCATCCCGGCAGCCGGCGTGTTGGATAACGACTCAGACCCCAATGGTGACCCAATGACCACACAACTGGTCACCAACCCTGCCAACGGCAGTTTGACCCTGAACCCTGATGGCTCTTTTGAATACGTACCAATTTCGCCCACCAGCAACCAATTTCGCCCACCAGCAACCTCGAAGCCACGCCGGTAACCGGTGATATGGCACAGAGAGCGGAGCCGGTCTCTATCAATTCAAGCAGTACGTTTACCGGTTCAAGTTTTAGGGAGAGCGATGATCGCGAAGCATTCCGCGCCCTCGATGGGGACCTGGATACTTCCTGGTTTGTTGCCACCGGTGATGCGGTCAACCTGGGTTCCAGTCCGTTTTTTGAGATCGGCTTTGCAATCGATGTCACCGTCACTGAAATCCAGATGTTCGGTAACCGGGAGTCGCCTGTCGGCTTCGATTTCCTTGCAGGTATTTTCCAGTTATTCGATGAGAGCGGCGCTGAATTATTTAACAGTGGCGACCTTGCCCTGCCAGCACCGGACCGGGATATTGTTGTGGCGGTGCCCTCCGTTGAACTGGTCAGAAAAGTGCGCTTCACACCCACAGCAGATGAGTCTGACCGGCCCGGATTTGCCGAGCTGAAGGTAATGGGTTCAGCCACGGTACAGCTGTTCAAATACAAAACCGATATTGAGTTGACACGTTTCGCCCGCTTTAAGACCGCTGCCAGCAGCGTCAGACGTCCCCTGAATGCTGCTGAGAAAGCCGCTGATCAGCGACTTCTGACCGGTTGGCACAGCGAGAACGCAGATCCGGCACCAAGTTTTGAGGTCACGTTCCCCGACCAGGGTGTCACGGTGCGCGAGATTGACCTGTTTGGCTCCAGGACTTCCGTGGGAAACCCGGACAACAACCGGCAATTTCTGAGCGGTGAGTTTCGTTTGCTGGATAGTTCCGGTATTGAATTGTGGACCAGTGGCGTAGTGGCGCTGCCGGATATACACAATGGATTTGTCTTGCCGGTGCCGGCCATAGAGGGTGTGCAAACAGTCCGTTTTGAAGGTGCGACCTGGAGCCATGCCACGCTCGGTCCAGGTATCAGCGAGCTCAAAGTGTTTGGTGATGGTTTGATCTGGCCGCTCTATCCAAAAGAGGAGTGGTCGTGGACAGGGACATCGATGCTTGTTGATGGCGTCAAAACTGCCGGCCATGTCAGCAATGTGCCCCTGGTGGTTGATCTGGACGGAGATGGTTTCCAGGAAATCCTGTTCAGCGCAGGGGTTCCCTTTGAAGGCATTACCTACCCGACATACATCGTCATACTCGATGGCCGCACCGGTGCTGAAAAGCAGGTGTTGCTTGATCCGGATTTACGCGTTCGTGGCTATGTTTCCATGGCGGTGGGTGATATTGATGGGGACGGCCTGCCCGAGATACTGGCTGCAGCGGAGTGGGGTTCACGTTCGGCGCCTACCTATGAGGTCATCGCCTTTGAACACGACTTGACGCTTAAATGGCGCAGTGATCCCCTCAAACAGTATAACTGGGCCGGAATAACGATTGCCAATATTGATG
>QIKV01000133.1 GCA_003233115.1 Oceanospirillales bacterium | reverse complement strand
CAACTGGCCATACCACACATTTTTTAAGCATCGTGACGCCTTGCAGGCGTTTGGACTGTCCGTCCAGCAACGCCTGGAAGCCTGTGGCGACCTGCCTGAAGAACTGCAGAACCTGGCGATCGATAACGAAGATTTCGCCCAACAGTGTAAAAACCTGTACGACGCCAGTCAGCTACCTGATGTCCTCGATATGCGGGTGCTGTCGATGAACTTCGGTGGCTGGGACACCCACAACAACGAATATGCGGAAATCGGCGCCAACCTGGATGGTTTATTTGGTGCCGCCGGCGGCCTGGCAACGACCCTGCCCCTGATTGACAATATTCCGTACCTGGAACGCCCGGCCCGGGATAACCTGGTGTTCTACTTCGCCAGTGATTTCGGCCGCCAACTGCGTGCCAACGGCTCAGGCGGGACCGACCATGGCAGAGGAACCTATAGTTTGCTGATGGGCAACGCCGTGCGTGGCGGCGTCTACGGAGAAATGTTCCCAACACAGGAGGTCAACCCGGATACCGGAGGGTCGATTCGGTTGCAAACCCTGGGCGCCGATATCGAAGGAAAAACATCTACAGAGAGGATCCTTGCCCGTGCCTGCGACTGGGTGGAGTCGGGAACTTCACCTGTGACTTTTCCCAACGCCGCGACAGCGGATATCGAAACACCCGGCATGCTGGACGACCTGCTTAACTCATAACCCCGGGAATCCGGGAAATCAAAGGGTAGCAACAACACTTCTCTCTGTGCCTTGCAACCAGTAGTATGTGGCGTCCGCTCACAGGGTTGGTAAGAATGAATAACAAATCATATTTTTTGCTGGTCTCCAGCTTGCTGTTGATTGCAGTACTGTTTTCCGGCTGTGGTGCCTCCCCGCAACCTGTCGCAACTACACAACCCGCACCCATAGCCGATCTCGGTGGACTGGAACCGGGTTGGAACGTGATTGAGCCCGGGGGTGATACCGTTTGCTCTGATGGCAGCCCGTACAAGTTCTTTGTGCGTCCGGGCGCCACTGACAAGTTGATGGTGTATTTCCAGGGCGGTGGTGCATGCTGGACGGGCGCCACCTGTGATCCGGACCTGGATCCCACCTATTACGTCAACCTCAAGAACGCGGATCCTGATCGGTACGATGGTATTTTCCGGTTTGAAAACCCTGAAAATCCACTTAAAAACCACAGCGTGGTATTTGTGCCTTACTGCACTGGCGATGTTCATATCGGAGACGCTGTCACCCGCTACCAGGCCCCGGCGGCAGAGGGCCACAAGGCACATCCCTTTACTGTTAACCATAAGGGTTTTATCAATGCTGATGCAGTTCTTGACTGGACCTACGCCCACTTCTTCAAACCGGCAGAAATCTTCGTCACTGGCTCCAGTGCAGGGTCCATTCCATCCCCTTACTACGCCATGCGGATTGCCGATCAATATCCCGATGCAAGGATCGCCCAGTTGGGAGACGCCTCAGGTGGCTATCGCCTCAATGGCGAGGAGGTACGTCCCCATGATCGCTGGGGTACGCTGGACCGTCTCAGGCAGCTACCTGAATTCAAGAACATGGACGCGACTGAATTTAACTACGAAAGCCTGTATATCGCCGCCTACAGCCGACATCCGGAGATCAGGTTTGCACAATACGACACCGCAGAAGACGCTACACAGAAATTTTTTCTCTCTCTTGGCAGCCAGGAACCCCCTTCGCTACTCAGCCTGATCAGTGAGAACCAGGCGGATATTCGAAGTAAAGTAAGTAATTTCCGCTCCTTCATCGCTGGGGGTGAGTTACATACGATCCTGGTTAAGCCTGAATTCTACACATATCAAGCGGACGGCACACGGGTGCGCGATTGGGTGGCCTCACTGGTCAACGGCGCGGCCGTTGCCGATGTACGATGCAGCGACTGCACTGTGGCCCAGGCAGCGCTTGCTGACTGACCCAATGGCGTATCCCCTGGCGCTGAAACTTGATAACGGGCTGGTTATTGACGGCCTCGATATCACGCTTGGCCGGGCAGTGGACTGGGATCTGCCCACAACCGAATAATATGACTCTGAGTACAGATCGAAAGGGGCGTGATGCCAGAGGTTACAGGAACACTGGCAGTTGTAACAAACTGTACGGAGCCTAAAAATGTGCGCCCCCATGGATCAGTTCGTTCATGTTCCGGCCTTTCCAGACGCATCGTTTACCGAGCTTGTACGAGCCAATGATTACCCAACCATCATCCGTGAATGCGTGTCTCGACTATCATCTTGATTATCAAAACGAACACCGGGAATTTTACCTGCTTACCGATGATCTGGCCGGCTGCTTTGGCGGTACCCATGATCGCTATGAATTATCTGCACTTGCAAATCAGCGTACGCTAGAATGGCTTGTGGATATCATTAAGACAAGTCAGAAGTCTATGGTTGACTGGTTTCCTTACCGATCAATATCCAGTGCCGGATATCGAGCAATGATCCTTGGTGTCCGTGCTCTCAAGCCAAGAATTTGGCGGTAGCACATGAGTGATAAAACCAGAACCACATTGCAAGACCTGCAGCAACGTTTACAGAAAACCCAGGATGAGCACAGGGTGGAAGCCAGGGCCATGCGGCATAAAAAGGGCTACCGCACGGCAAGGGAGAACCTTGATGACCTGGTTGACGCAAATACCTTCCTGGAATATGGTCAACTGGCGGTTGCTGCCCAACGCAACCGGCGAGATTATGAGGACCTGCAGACGAGTACCGCTGCTGACGGGATCATAACCGGAACCTGCACCATCAATGCGGACCGGGTTAAAAATACCGCTACACAAGCTGCCGTTATCATTAACGACTACTCTGTTCTTGCCGGAACCCAGGGGTATTTTCACCACAAGAAACTGGACCGTATCTGCGAACTGGCAGATAAACTCCATCTGCCCGTTGTCATGTACACCGAAGGTGGTGGTGGACGCCCCGGTGACACTGATGTGACGACACAGGTGGCTGGTCTCAATATCAACTCCTTCAGCACCTGGGCGGGTTTGGCGGGGAAAGTACCCCGGATCGCGGTCAACAATGGTTATTGTTTTGCCAGAAATGCCGCGTTGTTCGGCTGCGCGGACATCACCATCGCAACGCGCACCTCCTGGATTGGAATGGCCGGTCCAGCCATGATTGAAGGTGCAGTACGACTGGGGTTTAAAAACGAGCTTGAAGCGGAGGCTGACCCGGCATCACGAGAGGCCCTGTTTGAGGAATTACTGGCACGTATGTATGAATCCGGCAAGGCCACGGAGACTGCTGCCCACCTTGAAATTGATGCGGTGATCGACCCGGCGGATACCCGCGCTTTCCTGGTTAGGGCCCTGGCATCAGCATGTGATGGTACCGGAGATTAGTGTAGTGCAACTCAACGCGCCCTACCTGATCTTGATCGGTGACCTGACCGATGCGACCTACGCCAAGACGGGCTTCGGCATCGTTCACTGGCGGCCCGATCTGGTCGCGGGACAATTACGTTTTCCTGGTTGCGAAATAGATATGGGCGTGCCTGATATGTCCGTTGCAGAAGCAGTAGAGGCCGGTGCAAATAGCCTGTTAATCGGAGTTGCGCCCATTGGTGGCGTGGTACCTGACAGTTGGTGGGCATCCATTGAAGAAGCTGCCCTTGCCGGCATGGATATCATCTGTGGCCTGCACTTCAAGTTGACGGATTCCCCGATCATCGCAAGCGCTGCTGAATCCTCAGGTGCGCGCCTGATAGACGTGCGTAGCCCACCTGCCAACATACCCGTGGGTACCGGCATAAAACGACCCGGTAAACGCGTATTGATGGTGGGTACGGATTGCGCAATCGGCAAGAAATATTCGGCCCTGGCATTGGATCAGGCTATGCGGCAAGCCGGTATGAAGTCCACCTTCCGTGCCACCGGTCAAACCGGCATCATGTTAGCTGGCGAAGGTATTCCCGTCGATGCGGTCATAGCGGATTTCATATCCGGTGCCGCAGAACTGGCCTCACCCGCCAACTGTGAAGATCACTGGGATGTGATCGAGGGCCAGGGTTCGATATTCCACCCCGGTTACTCGGGTGTGAGCCTGGGATTGTTGCATGGATCACAACCGGATGCTTTTGTGGTCTGCCATGACGCCACCCGCACAGTCATCTCAGGCTGGGAACACTATACCCTGCCATCACTCCAGGACTGCATCGACCTGCATATACTGCTGGGAAGCCGTACCAACCCGGACATCCGCTGCGTGGGTATCTGTATAAATACATCGAAACTGCCAGCAGATGAGCGCCTGGACTACCTGGCCAACCTGAGTGAAGAAACCGGCCTGCCCTGTGTCGACCCGCTGCTCAATGGCTGTGGAGCAATAGTCGACCATATCGTGCAACTGTACCCATATCGTGCAACTGTACATGGAGAAATAAGACCGTAGATTTCAACATTCACGTAGTGGCAGCGCTGAGCACTGCCCAGTCCTTAGTCGGGGTCT
>QIKV01000191.1 GCA_003233115.1 Oceanospirillales bacterium | reverse complement strand
GATATTGCCCAATATCCTCCTTCTGGGGCTTTTTCAATAATGGCAGTAAACTCGGATTTCATTTTTATCTCCTGTTTATAAATGGCCTAACAGTTCACTATACAGAGCAATGGATGATATCACACTAGGCAGAATTGACTCTTAAGTGTAATATCCACAGCATGCTTTATCCCAACCTGGAACCAACCAGCCCCTTGCGAATCGCTGAGCCCGACCGCGGTTCTCGATGGCAGCAATACATCCGTTTGCTGTCTTTGCGCAAAGTTTCGGAAAAAGCGCAGCGGTACTACGTGAAACATGTTGAGGATCTGATCAGGGAGACCAGGCAAACACCGCTACTCAATATGCGCCGTAAGGTTGTAGAGGCTTTTTTCCAGCAGCGCGCTGATAATCCACGGTTGGAAGATTGGCAGGTTCGTCAATGTGTTGATGCGATTCAGCTCTTGTTGGAGGATTTCGCGCATGCTCCGGTCAGTGATGAAATCGATTGGGACGCCTGGCGTTATGGGTCCCAGCGCCTGGATGTTGATCACGCTACCTTGGCGCGTGATCAGTCCGTTGTTCAGACTGTGGCACGGTCTGCTAAAAAACCTGGGATTCCGGAGCAGCGACAGGCCCTTGAACAACTGGTAATAGAGATCAGGGCACGACACTACTCGATACGGACCGAAAAGACTTATCTCAACTGGGCGGTTCGATTTTTTGGGTTCTGCAAATCCGATCAGGTAAATACGGCCAATGCGGGGCAGGTGCAGCTTTTTCTGCAATATCTGGCCGTCGAGCGCAAGGTCTCAGCGAGTACGCAAAACCAGGCGCTCAACGCGCTGGTATTCTTATTCAATAATGTGCTGCAAACGCCATTGACGAATCTCGAGTTCCCCCGGGCAAGACGACCCAAGCGCCTGCCGGTTGTCTTGACCCGCACTGAAGTGGGTGAATTGCTCGGAGCCATGAGTGGGATTTACGGCTTAATGACCGGGCTGATGTATGGCACGGGTATGCGCTTGATGGAATGTGTTCGCCTGCGGGTAATGGACGTTGATTTTGGCAACCGGCAAATTGTGGTTCGCGACGGCAAGGGCAATAAGGACCGCGTGGTTCCCTTACCCAATCGGTATACGGATATGCTGCAAGTACACATTGAACAGCGCCGACAATTGCATCAACAGGATTTGGCAGCGGGGCAGGGGGGAACCTGCCTGCCAGCGGCCCTCGCGCGCAAGTTATCCAAAGCGGCAGAAGAATGGATGTGGCAATACGTGTTTGCTTCTGCGCGGCTTGCCCAAGACCCGCGTGGCGACGTGATGCGCCGGCACCATATCCATGAGACCTCTTTACAAAAAGCCATCGGCGCGGCCGCCAGGCACGCGAAAATCAGCAAGCGAGTCAATAGCCACGCGCTCAGACACTCTTTTGCGACCCATTTACTCGAGTCCGGTTACGATATTCGCACGGTTCAGGAATTGCTCGGGCATGCCGACGTGTCCACGACCATGATTTATACCCATGTATTGAATCGTCCCGGTGTTACGGTTGTGAGTCCAGTTGATCAACTGTGACGCCGACGTAGCAACCAATGGCCATGAACGGGGGAAGGTGAAGCTAGCGCTTCATGAAATTGAAGAATTCCTCGTTGGTCTTGGTGGCTTTGAGCTTGTCCAGCATGAATTCAATGGCCTGAATCTCATCCATCGGGTGCAGTAATTTGCGCAGAATCCAGACCTTTTGCAGCATGGACTGTTTAATCATCAGTTCTTCACGGCGGGTACCGGATTTATTGATATCGATGGCCGGGTAAACGCGTTTTTCTGCAATTCTTCGTGCCAGGTGGATTTCCATGTTGCCTGTGCCTTTGAATTCCTCGTAGATGACTTCATCCATCTTGGAACCGGTTTCCACCAGGGCGGTGGCGATAATGGTCAGGGAACCGCCCTCGGTAACGTTCCTGGCAGCGCCGAAGAAGCGTTTTGGCCGTTGCAGCGCATTGGCATCAACACCACCGGTCAGCACCTTGCCTGATGAGGGCGCGACGGTGTTGTAAGCGCGTGCCAGGCGGGTAATTGAATCCAGTAGAATGACCACATCATGTTTGTGTTCGACCAGGCGTTTGGCGCGTTCGATCACCATTTCTGCAACCTGAACATGGCGTGATGCAGGTTCATCAAAAGTACTTGATACCACTTCCGCATCCACGGACCGCTTCATTTCGGTCACTTCTTCCGGACGCTCATCAACCAGCAAAATGATCATTTTGCAGCCTTGGTGGTTGGCACGGATGCTGCTTGCGATATTTTGCAGCATGATGGTTTTACCTGCTTTGGGAGGAGAAACAACCAACCCACGCTGGCCAAACCCAATCGGTGAAATCAGATCAATAATACGTGACGTCAGATCTTCCGTGCTGCCGGTACCCCGCTCCAGGTTTGCCTGTCTGACCGGGAATTCTGCCGTGAGGTTTTCAAACAGGATTTTTTGTTTGGCCGCATCCGGGGATTCATAGTTGATTTCTTCAACTTTTAATAAGGCAAAGTAGCGCTCACTATCTTTGGGCGGCCGGATTTTGCCTGCCAGCATATCGCCTGTGCGCAGGGCGAACCGCCTGATCTGGCTCGGCGACACGTAGATATCATCCGGTCCGGCAAGATAGGAACTGTCGGCAGAGCGCAGGAATCCGAAACCATCCTGCAGGATTTCCAGCACACCGACACCGTATATGCTTTCTCCATTTTTCGCATGTGCTTTGAGGATGGAAAATATGACGTCCTGCTTGCGTGAGCGGGCGACGCCCTCAAGGCCCATTTTGTTGGCGATATCGAGCAGTGCCGCAACGGGTTCTTGCTTGAGTTCTGATAGGTTCATGTTGTGTACTTTTTGTTGGCGGGCTCATGCCCTGGATTGGATAGCGTGTTTGAATAGACCAGTTTGATCAGATTAATGTCAGAATTGTGCGGTTTTCCACGGCTTTAAATACGATTGAATATTTTTTCAACTGGCTCCGGGTATTGCATAGTGTTAGTGGAGTCAGAGTGAGATCGGTATTCAGATCGGGCAGGGTACCCGCTACAGATAATGCAAAATTATCATGTTCATTGTGCCGCGTCCAGCGAATTTTATGAATTCGCGTTGGCCCGGCAGCCAGAGTAGTGGCCGGGTATTGCATAATCCGGCCTGTAAATATTAAATATTGTCTTCTACAAACGCGGTCAGCATGCCTTTTGATACCGCACCGACCTTGGTGGCCTGTACCTGGCCATCTTTAAAAATCATGATGGTCGGGATGCCACGGATATTGTAGTTCACCGGGGTCTGCCGGTTGGAGTCAATATCCATTTTGGCAACGGTCAGCTTGCCCTCATATTCGTCGGCAATCTCGTGAATCAGCGGTGCAATCATTTTGCACGGTCCACACCATTCAGCCCAGTAGTCGATCAGGACCGGCCCTTCTGCCTGTAAAACTTTCTGTTCAAAATCACTGTCGGTGACGTGGATTATGTTGTCGCTCAATGTCTCTCTCCATAGTTAAGGTTGTATCCGGGCTGGTTTAAGGATGGCAGCGCGGTTAATATGCCACATTCGGGTCGCTGCTGTAAGAACGCTCAACATGAAGGCGGGGCAGAAACCGAAATCTAAGGGCTATCAATATAAGCGCCTGTTTGACAATTTCAAGGGGATTGTCATGAATTTCAAGCCCGTTTGTCAAATAACTGAACCTGCCTGGGACTGTAATCCGATAATGACCGAAAATAGCTCAACCAATCCGCTGACAAATGTCACTTTTTCGAGTCTGGGTCTGGATCCGAAGATTCTTTCCGGCCTCGGGCAAGCAAAGTTTACCCATTGCACGCCGATCCAGGCATTGGCCCTGCCACCTGCCCTTGCGGGGCGGGATGTTGCCGGGCAGGCACAAACCGGTACCGGTAAAACTGCGGCATTCTTACTGGTAATTTTCCAGCAGTTGCTGAAGGAAACCTCTGACAAATACGGCACTAACCCGCGCGCACTGGTGGTCGCACCTACGCGTGAGCTGGCACTTCAAATTCATCGTGACGCCCTGTCGCTGGGTGCCGATACCGGTCTCAAGTCTGCCCTGGCTTACGGCGGCGTTGATTATGAGAAGCAGCGAAAGACCTTGCAGGATGGTGTGGATATCCTGATTGGAACCCCCGGCAGGCTGATCGATTATTTTAAACAGAAAGTGTACAACCTGCGGCATATCGAAGTAGCTGTTCTCGACGAAGCGGATCGGATGTTTGATCTTGGTTTTATCAGTGATATCCGTTTTCTGTTACGCCGTACGCCTGCACCGGAAACACGCCAGGCGCTATTATTTTCGGCCACGCTTTCGCACCGCGTGATGGAATTGGCCTATGAGCATATGAACAGCCCGGACACGCTCAAGGTCGAGGACGAGAGCATCACTCCGGAACTCGTCGAGCAAAAGGTGTTTTATCCAGCCAATGACGAAAAGTTGCCACTGCTGATTGGCTTGATGAGAGACCTTGGCAAATTCCACGCCATGGTGTTCAC
>QIKV01000200.1 GCA_003233115.1 Oceanospirillales bacterium | reverse complement strand
CAAAAAGTGGCAGGGTCTGTTGCGTCATTTGCTTGCTCCGGTATCAGGCGACAGCGCGTGCCTGGCGCTTCAGTTCATAGGCGTGCATGGCGTCACGAACCCACTGGCCTTCCTGCTGGGCGCGGATATGGTGTGCCAGGCGCTGGCGGTTGCACGGGCCGTTGCCGGCAATAACCTGCATGAATTCATCCCAGTCTATGGCGCCAAAATCATAACTGCCGCGTTCCTCGTTCCATTTCAGATTCGGATCTGGTATTTGCAGGCCGATAAATTCCGCTTGCGGCACGGCCTGGTCAACAAACCGTTGCCGCAGAACGTCATTGCTTTCACGTTTCAGTTTCCATCGCATCGACTGGCCACTGTGGGCCGAGTCCGAATCGTGCGGTCCGAACATCATCAATGCGGGCCACCACCAGCGGTTCAGCGCGTCCTGTGCCATGGCCTTTTGCGCTGTGCTGCCGCGCGCCAGCACCATGGTGGCTGCGTAGCCCTGGCGCTGGTGGAAGCTTTCCTCCTTGCAGATGCGGATCATGGCGCGTGAGTAGGGGCCGTAGGATGTTCGTTGCAAAGATACCTGGTTAACAATGGCGGCGCCGTCCACCAACCAGCCGATCATACCGATATCCGCCCAGGTCAGGGCGGGGTAGTTGAAAATGGATGCATACTTGGCTTTGCCGTCGTGCAGGGCCTGGACCATCTCCTCACGGGTGGTGCCGAGGGTCTCAGCCGCACTGTATAAATATAGCCCATGCCCGCCTTCGTCCTGAATTTTGGCCAGCAGAATAACCTTGCGATGCAGCGTAGGTGCGCGGGTAATCCAGTTGCCTTCAGGCTGCATGCCGATGACTTCTGAATGCGCATGCTGGGACATTTGCCGCAGCACGGTTTTACGGAAGGCATCGGGCATCCAGTCTTTGGGCTCGATCCGCTGTTCGTTGGCGACCTTGTCTTCGAAGGCCGCCAGTTGGGAATCCGTATGCGCGGTGTTTTCAGTCATGCTGCTTACCAGAATATTGCGGTCAGTTAGTGGATTTGATTGATACAAATATAGCAATAAACTATCTCAAAGTGTATCACTTCAAGTATCGCGCTTATCCAAAGGAACACCACAACTGACCCCAATGCCGTCCATCGCCCGTTCGAGCGGCACGTCAAGTGCGCTCGCCACCGTGGTGGTGAAACGCATGAGTGCAACGCAGGCGACGATCTCAACAATTTCCGAATCCGCCCAGCCAGCGGCACGTAACGCCTCGGTCTGCTCACTGGTAATGCCGTGCGGGGCCCGTGCGACCGCGCGGGCGAAATCCACCGCTGCGTTCTCTTTATCGCTGAGTCGCGGGGACGGTTTACCGAGGATTATCTCGACGCACTCCTGCTGTGACCACTGCTTGCCGAGTAGCGCGAGCATGTGTGCGGCAACACAGTATTCACACTCGACTTCGTGGGCGGTAACGGCGAAGAACACGCGCTTGAGTTCCTCGCGGATATTGCCTTCACTCGCGACGGCCAGGCTCAAGTCCCAGAGCGCATTGGTGGTCTCCGGTAGATAACAAAGCGCCTGTTGCAAGCCCGGGACCATGTGGTAGTAGGCCTTGACCCGTTCGAAAACCTCCCTGACCCGGCCCTCGGCCTGTTCAGGATCCAACAATTTTACCCGTGCCATAGTGGCCTCTCCTTTGTCAATTCCAGGATTCCTGGTGAAATATTTAGGCTAAACCCGTTCAATAATCAATGCGATACCCTGGCCGACGCCGATGCACATGGTACACAGGGCATAGCGACCGTGACTACGCTGCAACTGGTACATCGCTGTGGTGACCAGACGTGCACCACTCATGCCGAGCGGATGGCCGAGTGCAATGGCACCGCCGTTGGGGTTCACATTTTCAGCGTCATCAGGCAGGCCAAGCAGGCGCAGGCAGGCCAGCGACTGGGCGGCGAAGGCTTCATTTAACTCGATAACGTCCATCTGCTCCAAGGTCAGTCCGGCCAGCTTGAGGACTTTCTTGCTGGCATCCACCGGGCCGATGCCCATCATACGGGGTGCTACGCCGGTAGTTGCCATGGCGATAACACGGGCTCTGGGTTGCAGGCCGTGTTGTTCAGCAGCCTGGCCGGATGCCAGTAACAATGCACACGCACCATCATTGATTCCGCTGGCATTGCCAGCGGTGACTGTACCGTTTTCACGGAACGGCGTAGGCAGCTTCGCCATGGCTGCCAGGGTACTGCCGGTGCGGGGATGTTCATCCTGTGCAAAGATCAGCGGATCCTGTTTGCGGCGCGGTACGCTGACGGGGGTAATTTCATCGGCAAAAACCCCGGCTTTCCGGGCACGCTCGGTTTTCACCTGGCTAGCCAGTGCAAACACATCCTGGTCTGCGCGACTAATATTGAATTCTTCAGCGACGTTTTCGGCTGTCTCGGGCATCGAGTCAATGCCGTATTGCGCTTGCATTGCACGGTTAACAAAACGCCAGCCCATGGTTGTGTCATACATGTCTGCCCGGCGGCTGAAAGCAGAGGTGGCCTTGGGCATGACAAAGGGTGCGCGGCTCATGGACTCTACGCCACCGGCGATAATCAGTTGCGCCTCGCCACAGCGAATTGTTCTTGCAGCACTGCCGATTGCGTCCATGCCTGAACCACACAGGCGGTTGAGGGTAACGGCGGGTACGGATTCCGGCAGGCCGGCCAACAATCCGCTCATGCGGGCCACATTGCGGTTGTCTTCGCCCGCCTGGTTGGCACAGCCAAAGTACAGATCGTCGGTTGCCGACCAATCTATCTGCGGGTTCCTGTCGATCAGCGCTTTGAGTGGAACGGCCCCGAGGTCATCGGTTCGGATCGTCGATAAGCCGCCACCATAGCGGCCGATGGGGGTTCTGATGGCATCACATATATAGGCGTTAGTCATTGTCTTCCATGAACTCATTGAGGTTGGCGTGGGTAATCAGCGGCTGTCCGCGGTTCGAAGACCTGCCGTGAAAAACAGCTATAATTTTGTCGTCCTGATTGGCAACCGAGACAACGTAACTGCCGGTGTTGCGGGTACGGTCCATTTCGGTTGCACGGGCGGTCAGGTGGTCACCCTTCAGGGCTGGCCGCAGATATTCGATATGGCAACCCATGGCGTAGGCCACCATGTTATGTGAATTGCAGGCCAGTGCAAAAGTGGTATCTGCCAGCGTAAAAATCAGCCCGCCATGGCAAATATCAAGGCCGTTAACCATCTCAGGGCGTACTTCCATACTCGCTGTTGCATGTCCGGGGGTGACTTCTGCAATGTTGATGCCAAGGGCTGCCGAAGCACTGTCATGGTTGAACAACGCTTTACCGCACAGTCGCGCGAGCGCGTCTTTGTCCAGTGAATCAAGCACCTTTAAATACCGCTGGCCGCTTTTCCTTAAAGGCGGCGACGCCCTCGCGGTAATCTTCACTTTGCCCGAGTTCCTGCATGGCCTCTTTCTCCAGTTCCGTTTGTTCATATAGCGTATTGGTGCTGGATTCATGCAGGAGTTTTTTTATCCGGCCAAGTGCACGGGTGGGCTGGCTGGCAAAATAGCGCGCCATTTTTTGTGCTTCTTCCTGCAAATTTTCATCGTCTACGCACCTCCAGATCAGGCCCCATTCCGCAGCCGTATCGGCGCACAGGCGCTCACCCAGCATGGCCAGCCCCTTGGCGCGTGCCAGGCCAATAGCACGCGGCAGATTCCAGCTACCACCTGAATCAGGCACCAACCCTATTTTGCAGAATACCTGGATAAAACTGGCTGAGCGTGCGGCCAGTACGATGTCACAGGCTAGTGCAAGGCTGGAACCGGCACCGGCAGCCACACCGTTGACCGCACAGATGACAGGTTTGGGCAGGTTCATGATGCTGCGGATCAGCGGGTTGTAGTTTTTTTCTACTGACTCGCCAAGGTCAGGTGGTGCACCATCTGCGGAAACGGCACGGTCACCCAGATCCTGGCCTGCACAAAAGCCACGACCGGCACCGGTAATGATCAGGCAACGTATGGTTGCGTCATTGGTCACTTGTGTCATGGCCTCACGAACCTCACCATGCATCTCCATGGTGAAACTGTTCAATGCCCCGGGACGGTTTAATGTCAAGGTGGCGACGCCGGCATCGGCGGTAAATTCAATGGTGTTGAAACCCATGGTGTTGCCCTGATGGTTAGCTGCGGAAAGGATACAAAATGAAGTAATGAATTGATAGTTGTGTATCATACCTTTTTTCGCGCCATTTGAAGGTTGCCCGGTATATGCCCATTTACAGTCTCGAAGGAATCACACCTGTTGTTCACCCGGATGCACACGTGCATGAAACGGCTGTGCTGATAGGGGACGTCATCATCGGGGCGGGTTGCTACATCGGTCCGCACGCTTCGCTGAGGGGGGATTTTGGCCGCATTATCGTGGCGCAGGGTGCCAATGTGCAGGATACCTGCGTGCTGCATACTTTTCCGGGTAAAGACTGCGTGGTCGAGCGCGATGGGCATATTGGCCACGGTGCGGTGCTGCATGGGTGCCGGGTCGGC
>QIKV01000088.1 GCA_003233115.1 Oceanospirillales bacterium | reverse complement strand
GATGGCTCTTCTACGAGGGGATCCGCCGCCCAATAGAATGCCCGATCCTGATCAAATGGTTATGCTGTGAAAGTTAACGGGACAGCAGTGACCCCATACTGGCAATCTGGCCGGCAGCAGGCGGCTAATAATACAGGGCTTCTGCTTGCGCTGGAATCGGCTTGACCCGTTTGTACGTAGCCGATTATACTCTGCTGGATAGCCATGTGGCATAGGCGCGTGGCCAGGTGGGCGCGAGTTCGTCCGGAACAAAAAATGGCCCGTTCTGGTGGGTACGGAGGTTCCTGATTATGTCCAAAATTATGTTCAAACGAAACATCATTCTCTTACTCGCAGCGGCGCTGCTTCTCCCCGGATTGGCGTCCGCTCAGCGTATCGTCTACACCGGTCTCGACCCGATCCTCCACATCGGTGCCGGTCAGGCACAGCTCTTTATGCAAAATGAGGTACGCTGGGCCGGTGGCAATGCTGATCCGAACATCGCCTGGAGCGGCCTCTCTGCCCTGGGCACGCAGCTCACCGCAGCGGGCTTCTCTAATGTGACCGAGATCCCCTCGGCCAATCTGGCCGCAGCCAACCTGAGCGGTTTCGACGTCCTGTACATCAACACCTGCTGTGGTCAGGGCGACGGCCCGGGGCTGACTGCCGCCACCGCGAACCTGCTATCGTTCGTTAGCCAGGGCGGCAATCTCATCGTCGCGGCTGACGTCCTGGACGGTTCGGACAGTTGGACCTGGGTGCCGGGCGCGGCTGCCATCGGTCATAGCGGCGCCGGGAACATTGGCAATGACACAATTCTCATTACCGATCCCGGCCACCCGATCCTGGCCGGCATCAATGAGGCCGGCCTGGCCAACTGGGGCTCGACAAGCCACGCGACATTCGCAACACCGGCAGCAGCCGGGTTCTCTACGCTCGCCACGGATTCCGTCGGCACCGCTGTACTGATTGCTTCCGAAGGCGCCTTCCTGGCCGCGACGGTCCCGGTTCCCACGCTCGGAGGCTTCGCCCTGGCCGCCCTGGTAGCCGCCCTGGCCGCCCTCGGCGCATGGACCCTCGGCATCGGCCGCCCCAAACGCCAACGCGACTCCTTCAGCTAACAGCTAACAACACCGCTCAACAAAAAACACATCCCGGGCTTGGCCCGGGATGTGTCGTTATACCAGCCGCAGATTTTTAAGTGAGGACACCCACGATTTTTAAGTGAGGACACCCACGATTTAGGGAGGATTTAAGTGAGGACACCCACCACAATCCCCATCTCAGTCCAAGCAAATACTAGAAACCAGGCGAGGACATCCATAAACTATGGTATATGCAAAAACAATCAGGCAAAGCCAATTATTTCTGGCTACTTATCACCCTTAGCGCATTTTTCCTCAACGCTTGTGCGGGTAATTCGCAGCGGGAGAATTCCGGCCAGTCGGTTCCTGCACTGGATAAGCAAACCGCCGACCTGGCCGATGTAACCACTGATGCCCTTAATCTTGCCAAACTGCTCGGCCAGGACAACGTCCTGATAGTGTTCGATATCGACAACACGTTGCTGGCCATGGAACAGGGGCTCGGAGCCGACCAGTGGTATGAGTGGCAAAAAGACCTCGCCAAAGAAGACCCTTGTAATCCACAAAATGTCGGTGACCGCTTTGCCGTGCAGGGTGCATTATTTTTTGCCAGCGCCATGCGGCTAACTCAGCCAGACACCGCACGTCAGGTAAAAGTAATTCAGGACAGTGGCATCCCGGTGATCGTCGTGACCTCGCGAGGGCCGGCGTATCGTTTACAAACATTCCGCGAACTGCGCCGCAACGGCATCGATTTCAGCTATTCTGCGATCGGCCCACCCGGTGGTTATGACCAGCCTTTCATGCCCGTGGAAAACGGTCGGCTCTCACGTTACGAAGACGGTGTATTCATGACTGCGGGGCAGAACAAGGGCCAAATGCTGTATGCCCTGCTGCAGAAAACCCGCACTGCGCTGCCGGCTGCGATCGTCGTCGTGGATGACAAGCAGAAGAACCTCGATGCCGTCAAGCAGACTTTCGGCGCGCTGGGTGTCGCGGTCCATGCCTGGCGCTATTCGGGCGAGGACAAAAAATCTGCTGACTTCGACCCGGCCCAGGCTGCTGCTGAGTGGCAATCGATTGAGGGCGCCCTGCGGCAGATACAGAAAGTTCTGGGTCCGGATAATTTCGACCTGAGCAGTGCGGTGCTACCGGCGGGGTGCCCATAATTTCGCAGGAAAAGAAAGCTAGCTAAGCTGGTAGCAATTTATGTGTGCGACCAGCCGCTGTCATCGTCCCCGGTCGCTGGAGACTGGCCCAGTACCTCATCCGCAGTATCGACCCCCAACCCCAGCACCGTACGGTTCGCGTAGGCAAAATAGGCGGCGACCTGGTTCAGTTCCAGGATTTCGCCATCATCAAAACCGGCCGCACGCAGCGCTTCGATATCGGCTAGCCCTATGTGCCACGGCTGTTGCGTCAACTTGCGCACATAGGTCAGTCCCAATTGTTCCCTGGCGGTAAATGGCTCAGCGGGTGCTTGCCGGTCCAGTGCTGCAAGATAAGCCGCCTGGTCCTTTGCAGCAGCCTTCAGTAAACGCCGCAAACCTGCGGTATGGTGGCCATCACAGTAGTCACAACCATTTAAACGGCTGACCAGCACGCCAACTGCCTCGAGATACCATTGCGGTAAAACGTTGCCGGAGTGATGCAGCGCGGCCTTGTAAATCGACATATGCCCGGTGAGCGTATGGGGTCGCAAACTATGCGCCTGCAACACGTTGTCCACCTGCCCGTCGGGCGCCTGTACCTGCTTGTAGATCTTCTCCAGTCGCCCGCTTGCATCTGCAGGGGGGACAACATTAATAAAGGCCATAAATCCTGCTCCTTGGGTGTTGGGTTATCATACCGGCTTTCCGAGTGGATAAATCAGATGATCCGACGATCTGCCTGCTGGCTGGCGGCGGCACTCATACTGGCCATTTCCCATCCTGCTTTGGCGGACCAAGGCAATGGCCGGACGATCCGTTTTGCCACCTATAACATTGCCATGGGCCTTGCCACGCAGGGTGAACTGTTAAACAGATTGCGCTCTGGCGATGACGAGGGCCTGCGCAAAGTGGCTGCCGTCATCCAGCGG
Organism: Oceanospirillales bacterium; assembly: GCA_003233115.1. Taxonomy (GTDB): domain Bacteria; phylum Pseudomonadota; class Gammaproteobacteria; order Xanthomonadales; family SZUA-36; genus SZUA-36. The sequence goes on along the minus strand of QIKV01000088.1, from coordinate 1,533 downwards.
GTAAGGCCGGATGTTCTGCTGCTGAACGAGTTTGACTATGAGCCGGCGGCGCACGCAGGCAGGCTTTTCGTTACCAATTACCTGGAGAAGCCCCAGTTCGGTCAGCAACCCATTTCTTATGCCTATACGTTTGATGGGCCGGTGAATACCGGGGTGGACAGCGGCCTCGACCTGGACCGCAACGGCCACACCTCTGAGCCAGCCGATGCCTGGGGTTTCGGGCGCTTTCCCGGCCAGTACGGCATGCAGGTGTTGTCCCGCCTGCCAATAGATAAGAAAGCGCTGCGCACATTTCAGAACTTCCGCTGGCAGGACATGCCCGGCGCCCAGGTGCCGCTCAACCCCGATGGCAGCCCATGGTATCCGGCTGCAATCTGGCAGCAATTGCGGCTGAGTTCCAAGAGTCACTGGGATATCCAGGTCATGGTTGATGGCAGGCGTGTACATTTTCTGGTCAGTCACCCTACCCCACCGGTGTTTGACGGACCAGAAGACCGCAACGGCACCCGCAACTTTGATGAAATCCAGTTCTGGGCAGATTATATTGCGCCGCAACGCTCAGGCTACATCTACGATGATGCCGGCGTCTTCGGCGGCCTGCCTAAAGGCGCCCTGTTCGTAATTGCCGGAGACATGAACGCCGACCCGGTCGATGGCGCATCCAGCAACCACGCCATTAACCAGTTATTGGAGTCAGTGGTAGAGCCAGGACACCCACGACTTAATACATCCTGTGTACCCACCAGCGAGGGTGCCAGGGAGGCCAGCAACACACAGGGCGGCAAGAATCTTGAGCACAAAGGCGACCCGGCGGTGGATACTGGCGATTTTAACGATAAATATGTCGGCAATATGCGGGTCGACTACGTGTTGCCGTCCGCGAGCTTGAAAGTAACCGGTTGCGGCGTGTTCTGGCCAGTGCAGGGCCAGTTGGGGCACGAGTGGATCGATGTTTCCGACCACCGGTTGGTGTGGGTGGATATAGAACTCTAAAGCAACACTCTTCTTTTCATTTGTAAGAATTGTGGGTAGAGAATTGTGGGTGTCCTCGCTGTATTTTGTGGGTGTCCTTGCTTTATTTTAGTGGGTGTCCTCGCTTTATCCTCGCTTTAACTCGCTTTATTTCAAAGCCTGGTCTTTTATGTGTTTGATCTTATCCCGTATTTCTGCGGCTTCTTCAAACTCGAGCATTTCGGCGTGATGTATCATTTGTTGTTCCATCTCTGCGATCTTCGTGCCCAATTCGGCCGGCGTCATGTGTTGGTACCGCGCTGTTTGCTCGGCGACCTTCAGTTCACGGGCCCGGTCTGCGGGTGACAATGAGCGGGCGTCTTCCATGATGTCAGTGACGGCTTTCTCGATAGATTTCGGCGTGATGCCGTGGGTCTGGTTGTAGTCCCGTTGGCGCTGGCGGCGCCGGTCTGTTTCAGTAATGGCGCGCTGCATCGAACCGGTGATTTTATCCCCGTAAAGTATGGCCTTGCCCCTGATATTGCGGGCGGCCCGGCCGATGGTCTGGATCAATGAGGACTC
>QIKV01000015.1 GCA_003233115.1 Oceanospirillales bacterium | reverse complement strand
GGAATCGACCAGGCCCATCTCCGGGACACACATCTTTTCCGATCCAATGACGAGGGCGAGGTCCGATTGGCCGGCAGTGATGCACAATTGGGCAAGATAGAATGCCGTTGAGCCGGAGGTGCAGGCGTTTTCCGTGTTAACTACAGGGATTTGGTTGAGACCCAACTCGGCAAATACATTCTGACCAATGGTCATGTCGCCAAAAAGCTTTGCCCCCAGTGCGTTGGCAAAAAAACCTGCACCGACGTGTGCAAAATTCACGTTTGCATCCCGCATGGCGGCAAGACCTGCTTCCACAGCCATAGAGATGATCGAACGGTCGGGCTTACGGCCGAACGAGGTTACGCCTGTGCCAATAATCATCACCATAGTATTTAGGTGTCTCTGTTATTTAGAAGTAGTTGGAAGAACGGACGCAAACAATGTTGTCCTGCATTGTTGACACCTAAGGGACCCACACTGAGCCGTACACTGGCGCCGATGATTGCGTCCCCGGTTTGTGCGGGGTCCAGCAGACAGAACACGCGTAACGGTACATCTTCGAGATCGATATAGGCCACAGCGTAGGGTTGTGGTAGTTCCAGGGGTGGTTTGGTGCGCACGACGGTAAAACTGTAAATAGTGCCGTCAGTGCCGAGGCTGACCTTTCTCGTGTCGGCATGGCAATGGCAACAGTGTTCTGATCTGGGAAAGGAATAGTCATCACAGGCATCACAACGACCGCCTATAAGCTCAAACTGGCCAGGATTTTCCGCAGATGGTGCGAAAATATTATTCACAACCGGTGGTAATTCTGTCTCTTTGGTCATTGTCTCTTGAAGTAGGGTGTTCATTGTAGGGTGTTCATTTTGTTGCTGGTTGAGCCTGTCATGTCTTTCCTCTTCTCACTCAGCACAGGATTCTGTTCGGTCAATCCAACTTCGGGATCAGGATAACTACCGTAATAGGTCAGGAGTTCCACCGGTGGAGCCTGTTTCCCCCACACCTCAACAAACTCGTCATAAGGCTTGCCGCGTTTCTTTCGTTCCTCACGAACCTGAAGGCGGAGTACGACAGTTGCATCCGCATCGAGTCGTAAACTGTCTTCGTCATAGGCCACATGATAGATATTTCGTGCAGCCCAATGCGTGACCAGCCCCCGGCGCAAATCCCGGATAACGGCCGCCGGATCGCGTTCAATGGCATCACCATAACCACCACCGCCGCCCACACCGAGGTAATAAGTATCACCATTGGCAAAGGGGCGAACCGTCATATTGGTTTCATGAAAGTGTCGCTCACCATGCTCAGGGTTGCCCGGTTCATAGACTGCTGTCAGATTGTTCGGCAACCTGGTATCCGCCTCCGACATCAGGTCATTCAAATTGCTGTTGTGTACGTACTGAACAAAAGTCGGGGGGACGGCGTTGCCGCCAAACAGTCCCAGCGTTGTCGGGAACCGTGAGTGTCATGCACCATCAATCCAAAACCGACACCTGCACCGCCACGATACTTGCCATGCCCGTATGAATTATTGAACAGACTGCGAAAAGTATAGATGAAGGGGCGGTCTTCTTCAGTAGATTCGATATCAGCACAGTCGCTCATGGTCGCGAAAAAAGCACCGGCGGCATCAACACCGTCCTGGTCGTAACGCGCGCCACATCCGGTTGCATTGATCTCCGGGGTTAAATCGGCAATGGGTTCACCTTTTTGATTAAGACCACCAAAGTTTGGTATGGCGAAACCGCTGAACCAGGCCGCCACGGCCCGTGACGGATCGTGGCTATAGGTCATGCGTGCGCCACACAGGAACATGCCCTGGGTAAAGCAGATTTGTGTCAACGGTGCCAGTGATGTGGATACATCCCCTTGTGCATTGACGAGGCTGTTGTCCGGGAACTTCCAGTCAAGTGCCTCCAGCAAACCGTTGTTGGCGGGCAGGTCGTGAAACAACCAGCCGCAGAAGTACACCATGGTCAGGCCGATGAGGCCCTGAAAGTAAGTGTTGATGGGGCGGTCCATGGCCATCGGTGAACTGTTACTGAAATCCAGCAGTACCCGTTCGCCTTGCTTGATGACCGTCAGGTTGATTTTTGTGAGGCCGGGTGCGGTACCCAGCGAGTCCAGAAATCGGGGTTGCCGAAAAGTACCGTCATTCAGTTCAGCTATTTTTTTTCTTGCCGCCTGGCCGGTCACGGTCAGGGTCTTGCGCAGAGCCCCGATAAAAAAATCGACACCCTTGTCGGCAACGACTTCCTGGATACGCCGTTGGGCGATACGTACAGCAGCAAGCCGCGCCTTGATATCCAGGATCATGGTGCGTTGATCACGTGTCATTGCTGCCAGCATGGTGAGTAAATCTTCTTTGAGCCGGTAGTTTTCACCGATCTTGATCGGAGGTATCAACATGCCCTCGTCGTACTTGCTCCTGGCAGAGGTGATAACCCCGCCCGGTTCTGTTCCCCCGGCTTCTCCGGTATGGACGGCAGCCCCGACAAAGCAAATCAATTCGTCGCCATGAAATACCGGTATGGCGAGCCCCATATCGGCGTTATGTACGCCGCCATAAAATGGATCGTTGTAAAAGAAGCTGTCACCCTCACGAACCCCTACTGAAGCTTCATCTGTCCAGTGCTTGACGATGTACTTGAGCGGTATCTGACCCAGCACCGCGTGGTGATAAATCCCCGTTGCGCACACCGCCAGATCACCCTGTGCGGTAAAGATACCGAAGGCGACATCGCCGAAGCGCATGGCGGTGGATGCCCCGAGTTTCATCGTGGTTTCCTTGCCCTCCAGGGCGATCATGTGCATTTTGTGTTTAAAGATATCAAAATCGATATCCTGCACCGCGCTCTGCGCCGACTGTTCACGTTCGGTAACGGGCTCAGGACGTAAGCGCTGCACCACTTCAAAATCACGGCCATAACCGGTTTTACTCATACGGGTACTCCTTCGATTACTGCATTCCCCCAGTTATCCAGCGTGAACCGCCACCCATGGGCGACGACGTAGGTGGTTTGCGCCGCCTCGACGATGGCGGGACCCCTGATCTGATTACCGGGCCGCAGCAATGCGTAGTCGTAGATTGGAGTATCCGTAAATCCCTGTTGTGGTTCCCAGTACACCGGTCTGTGACACAACAATGCTGCTGCACCGGGTTCCGGCCCTTCCGATTCGGCGCCCTGCAGCGCCAGCGCCGGCTTGATGATTGAGGCGGTCAGGTGAAAGGTTTCAACATTGATGCCACCACTGGGGAAGGTCGCCTCCGGAGAATAGATTTCTGAATATCGTTCTGTAAAGGCGTCACACAATGCACTGACGTCATCTGAATTTTTAAGCAACAGGGCCGGGGCTTCTACGCTGGTCAGTTTGTACTGGCTGCCATAGCGCATATCTAGTTCGAGCTCGAAACCTATTTGGTCTTCAGCATAACCTTCAAGCCGGAGGTCGCGGATTGCTGATTTTTTCATTGCTGCCACCACGCCGTTAAAGACCTCAAGGTCCTGCAGATATTTCTGCTCAGCCCAGTTATACATTCTGATTGCCCGCGAGCGCTCCCACACCTCTTTTATCTGCATGGTTGAGGCGCCGAATGCACCGAACACGGAAGACTGACCCGGTGCCAGTATCCTTTGCGTGCCGATATAGGGCGAATAACCACAGGCATGCGCGCCGCCTGCACCGCCACAGGCTAACAGGATAAAGTTGCGTGGGTCGTGACCTTTTAATGCAACTTCGTTGTATACCTCCTGACCCATACGGGCATCAACCAGCCGGCGAATGCGCCAGGCCGCCTCAAACGGATCAATACCCAGCGGTTCGGCAATCTTGTCGGAAATGACATCGCGGGCGAGGTCGGCATCCAGCAACATCTCACCACCCAGATAGTTTTCCGGGTTATAGAATCCCAACAACAGATCTGCATCGGTGACCGTGGGCTCTTGACCACCCTGGTCATAACAGGCCGGCCCCGGCATGGCGCCCGCCGATTGCGGCCCCACTTCCATGGCATTGTCCATCAAGGTATTGATCCAGGCAATGGAGCCGCCTCCCGCACCGATTGACTTGACCTCGATGGCGGGGATATTGGTTCGCCAGCGATCGATGACGGGAATAAAGTCGTGGGTCTTGATCTCACCTTTTTCGATCAGGCCGATATCAAATGAAGTTCCACCCATGTCGGTAAAGATAATATTGTGCTCTTCACTGAGCTGGCCCAGCGTGGCCGCTCCATGTAGACCCGCTACCGGCCCGGCGTTATGGGTGAGGACGGCGCGCGTACGCGAGGCCTTCTTGGTACCGCCGGTGTTGTGCACCAGGGTCAGGGGGCGTGTATAACCAAAGTCCCGTAATTCGTTTTCCAGAGCGTTGATTTCATCACTCATGACGCCGTGAATATAGGAATTCACCACAGCCGTCATGGTCCGTGTGTATTCGCCGGCCTTGGGCGAGATAGCCGATGACAGGATCACCGGCATGGAACCGAGATAATCTTCAGGATATTCGTCTTCAATAATTTCCCTGATCATCTCTTCATGCTGTGGATTGATGAATGACCACAACAACGACACAACAAATCCCTGTGCGCCTTTGTCTACCAGTGCCTGCAATTTTTCCAGTACCTCTTCGCGCTGTAACGGGGTAATCACCTTGCCGCTATAGTCGAGACGCTCACGGACGCCCACCACCATCTCCGGTTCAATCAATGGTTCCGGTTTCTGGATGCGGGCCTGATCCCGGCATTGTTGCAAGCTGAGACCATCGGCCCAACTGCGGGCGCGGCCAATGAAAATCGTGTCTTCGAATCCGGCTGTGGTGAACAGGCCCAGCTTGGGACCGTTGCGCTCGATAAGGACATTGGTGCCTAATGTGGTGGAATAACGAAGAGAAGCTATTCGAGCGAGGAAGGCATCGAAAGATAACTCTTGCACCTGGGCCAGTTTGCGCATGCCCTGCATAAAACCCACCGACAGGTCATAGTGGGTGGTAGGTGTCTTGGTCGTCACCGCCACGCCTTCTGCGGCGCAATAAAAATCGGTAAACGTGCCGCCGACATCGATGCCAACGGTATATTGTGTGGATTCGCTCATCATTTCTGATTCCGTCAGCAAAGGGACTTGAGCCCGCTGGTGATTGCACGTGCTGTATCCAGGTCAGTATCCCGGGCAAGATCCCCTGCACTGGTAAACAAAATATTTTTTCCTGCAAGGGTTTTTCTGCAAAGTTCCGCATGTCTCAAGGCTTCTGTCACATCATTGAATGGCAGCGCCACTCCCAGGCCGTCGACACGTTGAGCCAGCTTCAAAAACATGCCCGGGTCAGGGATGGTCCCCTCTGCTGTTTCACCAAAGAAGTAGAAATCCATTTTTAATTTATCGATGCTTGCGAGGGTTTTTGGTGTATAGCCCTCAACATAGATGGCAGTCGGGATATTGAAGTACCTGGCAACATTGCATAGCGTGTTAAACGCCCTGCGTTGCGGCATACCAATGTCATTTTTACAGATCGATGAGTCCTCCCTGAACAACAGTAAATCCGGGCGTTTATTACACAGGGCCCGGGCAATCTCTACTGTGATCTGTTTCAGCTTGCCGGCCTGGTTGTCTGTTATATCCAGTCGTGCCGCCAGGGTGACAGGACCAGTCATCGCGGCTATACAGCAAAAGTCATTGCGAGTTGTCTGGATCAAACGGCCCAGCGTCTCAACGGCCGCTTGCAGACGGCCATTGATCGCTTCAGCCACCGCTGGCAGGACTGCTACGCCGGTTATAAGCGGCCGGTCTTCCTGCCATTGCACGTTTGCACCGCAGGACTCTGCCAGCAATGTGTCGTCAAAACCCAGTACCAGTGCGTCGGCCTGGAGCAATTGACCGGCTCTGGTGAGATTGCTGCTCCATTGCGCCGGATCACTGCTCATGGACTGGTAGCTCATACCACCCACACGCGCGGCCAGTGGCTCCATTGCCGGCATGAATGCAATGTGGTTACCGGGTGTGTTGTGTAAAAAAGCATCCATCACTGAGCGCATATTCAACTGATCCGTTTCTCTGCCTGGCGTGCCTTCAAGGCATCGATATCAAGTTCTATCTCGTGCGTGATCGGATGACCGGGTGGTAAATACTCGTTTTCGATCTGGATACCGCAGCCGGGACAATAAAATTCGAT
>QIKV01000181.1 GCA_003233115.1 Oceanospirillales bacterium | reverse complement strand
CCGGCCCAATTCATATCAGTTTCAGAATAGACGATGGCAAGTATTGACAATGCTTCGGCGTTGTTGGGCTCAATCTCAAGGGCTCGACTGGCCCATTGCCTGGCCTGTTCGCGCACTTCTCCCGCCGGTAATTTTTCCGAGAACCAGGGCAGCACGGCATAGGCCTTTGCCAGCGTCGCCATCGCCGGGGCATACTTCGGTTCGATCTCAATGGCCGCTTTAAGGATGTCGATGCCCTCAAACAGCTTGGTTTCCGTTCGTGTTGCCACCAGTCCACGACCCTTGAGATATAACTCATAAGCTTCAAGGCTTATCTTGGTGCTCGGCTTGTCCAGTTCGGTCGTGAACCGCGTGCGCAGTTCGTGTGCGATGGTGGCAGCGATCTCGTCCTGGATCGCAAATACATCTTCCAGTTGGCGGTCGAATGTTTCTGACCACAGGTGAAAACCGGTATCGGCCTTGATTAACTGGGCGGTGATCCGCAGGGTATTACCGGATTTACGCACGCTGCCTTCCAGTATGTGGTTAACCCCCAGTTGCTTGCCAATGTCGGAAATATCCAGATTCTTGCCCTTGAACTGGAAGGACGAAGTGCGCGCGGCGACTTTCAGGTTGGGAATGCGGGTTAGCACATTGAGGATTTCTTCCGAGATACCGTCGGAGAAATACTCCTGTTCCGGGTCGCTGCTCATGTTGACGAAGGGCAACACGGCGACGGAGGGTTCTTGCGAGATGATTTCGGCTGGTGATGAAGTTGCGACGTCGGTAGTGGGTATTGCCGCAGGCTGCGTACTGGTTTGCTCCGTCGGCCTGTTATTGCCATTGGACTCCACGAGGTAACGTTGCGATAACAGCAGGCCAACGGCCAATAAAAGCACCACGATGACCAGCCGGTCCAGCTTGCGGCCGGTTTGCCGGGCGATCGACCGATTGGGATCCACATCTGCATCTCTCTTAATGCCTTCGGGTGTCAGTTCGTAGACCCAGGCGATGAACAGGGCAATGAAAAACCCGATCAGCATCAAAAACAACAGCGTTTTCATCACCCACTCGGGCGCACCGAAGTTTTCCAGCGCCAAATCGGCGACCTGCGCGATCACCCAGCCGAACAGCGCGTAGGCAAAACCTACGCGGAACACGTTACGACGATTCAATTCATTGAAGAAACTCATACGGTCTCCGTAGGGTGGACATTCATGTCCACCGCGCCAGAACCTGAATCCGCGGAAATCGGTGATGACAAACACAGGTCTATTGCCGGTTTCCAACCGATTGTCGTGAAATTGAACACCTGCACGGTGGACATGAATGTCCACCCTACGGGTGATATTTTCCTGTTCATCGTCATTACCAATCCTTCGCCGGATAATTGATGGGTGACGGTGGCGGCCAGTTAAAGCCGGCTTCTTCTATCCGGGCTTTGAAATTGGGTGTCGCATCCAGATCAAAGGGCGCGCCACAAAAACAACCCTTTACCACTTCGGCGAGGATAAAAGGGCCGGCAAAACGGGCATCCAGTTTGCCGGCATAGGCATTGGCAACTTCGCGGTTGCCAAGTACAGCTTCAACACCCAGCAGCGTCATGTCATCAACCGGAGATTCTTTTTGATGTGTTTCAAGTATCTCCCTGGCCCTGGTAATGTCATTATCCAAAGCATAAACATACAGGCGGCGGGGAATCTGAAAGAAGCTGCCCTCTGGGTTAGGGTCATATATGTCCGGATCATCACGATACTTGCCGGAGGCCAGCAATGCAGTGAAGTGCATGTCTTCCACCCAGGCATTAAAGTCTACCGAGTTCAAAAATCGGCTGGTCAGTTCGCTCGCGGTCTGTGCCTGCCCGGCCCAAATCAAAGATTGACTGCCCATGGCTACATCTATACTGCTCAGCGGATCACAGCGCATCAACCTCTTATAATGGTCAGATATTTGCGTTGCCCAACCGAAAATTCCTGCCAGAGATGCGGCCCAATTGACCGTAAAACACTCCTCGGTCTTAAATGCGCGATCCAGTTTTGACGGGATACCAGACCAGTTGTCGGAGAATTCGATACGCTCTGCTTCAAAATAAGCACGTAGGGCATCTGATTGCGCATGGCGGGCTGCTTGCGAGAGCCCGTTAAGAATTTCTGCCAATGCCGCTTCAAGTTCTTCCGGTGTATAACTGCTGGCACCCCTGGCATTGTTGTAAATGATATGCCCGAACAGATCTGTTCTCTCCAATAGGGCATCAGTAATTGTTGGAATAATCGCCAAAGCCTGGTCAAAGTAACGATTGGCTTCCGGAAGTAAGGCGACGGGGTCACTGATTGAGTGTGCCCGTTCCATCAATGCCCTGCCTTTCTGGTAAGCAATAAAGGCCTCTACATTGCCAATGCCGGCGCGCTTCATCTTTTCGCGCTTGTCATTATTGAGCACAACCTCCAGGGTTTGAGCAATGTTGGCTGCGATGTCTTCCTGTACCGCAAAAACATCGTCCAGGGTGCGGTCGTAGGTGTTCGACCACAGGTGAAAACCATCATCGGCGCGGATTAACTGCGCGGTAATACGCACCCGATCGCCTGATCTGCGTACCGAGCCCTCCACTATATGCGCGACGCCCAGCGTGGCGGCAATTTCCGGAATCGGCAGATTCTTTCCTTTGAAGTGGAAAGATGATGTTCGCGCAGTGACCAGCAGCTCTGGCAGGGCCGTCAGTGAATTCAGGATTTCCTCGGTCAGGCCATCGGCAAAATAACCGTCGTCCTCACCACTGCTCATAGCGGTGAAAGGCAGTACCGCAACGGATTTTGTGGTACCCACCGGGTCGGGGCTCAGGTTCAATTTCTCAGCATCCGGCGGGTCATTGCTTTGGGCTGTCTGTGGAGAAATTGAACCTGAGCCATTGCCACTAAACCAGAACCGCTCTGCAACCATTGAAAAAATCACCAGTACCAATGCTGCAATGATCAGCCGGTCCAGTTTGCGCCCTGTTTTTGGCATGATAGACTGCGTGCGGTCAACATCGGCTTCTTTTTTGATTCCATCCGGGGTCATTTCAAAGGCCCAGGCAAAGATCAGGGCAGGCACAAAGCCGATGGCGAGTAAAGCGATGACCAGCGTGACTGCTGAATCCGGTAAGCCGATGCGGGGGAAAACGATATCGGTTACCTGTATCAGCAGCCACGTGGCCACCGCATAAGCGATTCCTACGCGGAATACATTGCGACGTCTTAATTCGTTAAAGAAGCTCATCAAAGGCTCCGTAGGGTGGACATTTATGTCCACCGTGTCGCGGTTGATTGAACCACCATACGGTGGAAAATATACACCCACCGGTTCCCCGTGATTTTGTTTCTGGCCCGGTGGACATAAATGTCCACCCTACGATATTAATCACATGCAAAATCCTCTTTGCCAACAGGCCGGCAATTATCCGGGAAGTCATTTTGTTGCCAATACGCCAGCCAGCCAAGTTTGCGTACAAAGGGTTTGAAATACCTTGATTTTCGAAAGTCGGCAGATTCTTTAAGCCACACCCAACGGTTATTCGCAGCGGCGGGTTCAATCTGCCGGTATCCCCTGAATATGCTCAGGTAAATGGGGCGATCGGGTCGGCTGGCAGCATGTTGTTTGGCCCAGGTCTGATACTCGCTCAGCCCGGCTGAATGGTCACGCTGTGGAAACTCAATGGCATCCAGTATGGCTTTAGCGGGAATCCGACTGCCTTGCCCAGCCTGAAAGTACAGGATGGCTGTGGCAGCAATTCGATTGCCGCTGTTAACGAGATATTGAATAAAAAAAGTCCGCGAAGCCCAGAAGCCATGTTCCATCCCTTGTTGTAAAAGCAATAACGCTTCGTCGTCATTTCCAACCAGCAATTGGGAAATGGCCAGGTGGCCGCGGCAATTTCCATAGGCCGGATCCAGCTCAAGGCATTTTTCAAAATCCACTATGGAGCGGTTATGAAAACCGAGGTCCGAAAGTTCCAGTCCCCGCCATAAATAGTGGGTGGCATTGACGGGATCCAGCTCAATTGCTTTATTGATTTGTTCCAGACCGCCGATTGGATCGCCCTGGCTGATAGACAGTTGCCCGATGACCGCCCACGGTGTAGACAGGTTCGGGTCGAGTTTTAACGCTCTTTTTGCGGCCTGCAAGGCCAACGCGTCCCAGTCCCGGCCACGTATCCCCCAGGATTCGACCACCGAATAAACGGCCGCCAGCCCTTCCCAGGCACGGGTGAAATCCGGGTCGATGGTGACGGCCTGTTCGAACAGACTGATACTTTCTTCCAGTTGCTCCCTGGCCAGGAATAAGCCCCGGGCTTTGAGGAAAAGCTCATAAGCATCGAGGTTTTCCGTATCCGCTTTGACCGAAATAGCCGGTGTGTCCTGAAGTATGCCCAGTTCGGTGCGCAGGGCCTCAACAATGGCATTGGCGATCTCATCCTGGATGGCGAAGATATCCACCAGGTCACGGTCGAAAGTCTCGGACCACAGGTGCCGGTCGGTTTTGGCGTCGATCAACTGGGCTGTGATGCGCACGCGGTTATCGGCCTTGCGCACACTGCCTTCCAATACCTGGTCAACACCCAGTTCCCCGGCGATCTCAGCGAGGCTTTGTTTACTGCCTTTGTAAGCGAAAGAAGATGTACGGGAAGCAACCTTAAGCCCATCTACACGCACCAGCAGGTTCAGCAGTTCTTCGGAAATGCCGTCTGAGAAATAGCCCTGGACCTGTTGCGGGCTTAAGTCGGCGA
>QIKV01000202.1 GCA_003233115.1 Oceanospirillales bacterium | reverse complement strand
CCTCAGCCAACTTTATGCTGTTCCTTATCTTCCTGCATATTGCCGGCGTGGTTGTTTCCGGTCGCCTGCACCGTGAGAACCTGATTAAAGCTATGATCACGGGAAGGAAGTCCCGGGAATAGAACACCCCTGTGCTGTATCTACATTCCCTGATCCGATAATAACGCCCTGCCCTGCCTGATATGACCACGGCAGGGCTTCTTTTCTGCTTGATAGCGCATAAATTCGGTGGATGGGGACGTGACATACTTTTGTAAACCTCTGTTGTTACTGGCTTTACTTCTAACAGCTAGCGGCGGGCCGGTATCTGCCGGCAATCCGGCTGCTGAAACGAATCCCATTCGTATCGGTGTCCTCGCCTATCGCGGCAAGGCACCAACACTGACGCGCTGGTCAGCGACGGCAGCGTATCTTTCCGGGCAGATTGGCCGACGCTTCGAAATCGTTCCGGTGAACCTCAATGAAATGACCGATGCCATCAACTCGGGAGACATCCAGTTCACGCTCACAAACCCCGGTAACTACGTCAGCCTCGAAGCACGTTTCGGTGCCTCCCGGATCGCAACCATGCAAACCCGCGAGCAAGGGAAAACCCGCGTTCGCTTCGGTGCCGTCATCATCACCCGGGCTGACAATACGGCTATCCTGTCACTCAAGGATCTGAAGGGAAAATCCTTTATGGCGGTCAGTCCCGTCGCCTTTGGTGGCTTCCAGATGGCCTGGCGTGAATTAATCGAAAACGGCATCGATCCTTTCAGTGACTTCAGTGATGTGCAGTTCGCCGGTTTTCCACAGGACAAAATTATCCACGCCGTACAAAACGGGACGGTCGATGCCGCGACCGTGCGCGCCGAAACATTGATGCGCATGGTCGAAGCCGGAACCGTAAAACTAAACGCGTTCAGAATCCTGAACCCGCAATACGAAAAAGACAGCGCACTCCCGCTCAGTACCCGCCTCTATCCCGAGTGGCCGTTTGCCACACTCAAGAACACACCGCGAGACCTGGCAACCCGCGTGGCACAGGCCTTACTCTCCATGCCCGCCGACCACCCGGCGGCGCAGGTATCACGGACCGCCGGGTGGACCGTGCCACTGGACTACTCACCGGTACACCGGCTGATGAAAACACTGAAAATCGGCCCTTATAAAGTATTACGCCAGACATCCTTCAGCGCTATTTTAAAACGCTACGCAGGCTGGTTTTCTGCGGCGGCTGTACTGCTCCTGTTTCTAATCATTGTGAATGGCTATATCTCGCGAACCAACCATAAACTCAAACACACACAGTCCGTGTTACGTAATGAAATTACGGAACGCCGACGCTCCCAGGAAGCACTGGCACGCTATCGCGACACCCTGGAAGAACAAGTGGCAAAACGTACTGAAGACCTGAAACAAACCAACAGTTCACTTGAAAAAAGCCGCATCGCCTTGCGCGAACTGGTGAGGATCACCAGCGCCCCGGACCTGTCACACGAGGAAAAACTGGCCCGGCTGCTGGATACCGGCCGGGACTACTTTGCCCTGCCGGTTGCGGTACTGGCCAGCATCGAAGTGGGAGGACGCCGCATCTGCAGGATTTCCGGTGATACCGGGCTGGTACCGGGACATGACGGCCCCCTGAGCGACACCTGTGTCGCCCGGCTTATCGAACGCAATGGTGAACCGCTGGACATTCCTGATCTCGACCACACCAGCGAGGATTGCTGTGGATGCCAACAGCAGGGCTGGAAAAGCTATCTCGGTGCCGCCGTTATGGTCGATGGCCGTATCCACTGCACACTGGAATTTGCGGGTATCCATACCCGTCACCAGGTCTTCAGTACCTGGGATCATGAACTGCTCAAGGTAATGGCGCAGTGGATTGGTGATGAGGTGGAATTGCAAATTGCACACGAAGCCCGGCAACGCCACCAGGCCGAGTTCGCCCGGGTTTCACGGATGAACACCATTGGAGAAATGGCGGCCAGCCTGGCGCATGAACTCAATCAGCCACTGACCGGGGCCATCAACTATTGCAGTGGATGTTTACGCATGTTGCGCGAGGGTAATGCCAACACGGATACACTGACCCGTGGCATGGAAAATGCGGTAGAAGGCGCAACACTGGCTGCAAACATCATCCGGCGCATCCGTGAGTTTGTACAGAAAGGCGATGCACAACAAAGCGCTGTCGATCTGAATCACGCCGTGCGCAATGTCGCCACACTGGTGATGCACGAAGCCCGCCGCCACGAAGTGGAACTCAAACTTGTCCTGGACAAAGACCTCCCCCTTATCGAGGGAGACATGATCCAGCTTGAACAGGTCGTACTGAATTTTATTCGTAACGGAATCGACGCAATGGATGCGGTGAAATCAGAGAACCGTGTCCTCACAATTACAACACAGTACAACAATGGGGAAAACGTCATGGTCAGTGCAACGGATAACGGGGAAGGTATTACAGAAGACGCCATGCCAAAAATCTTTGATGCCTTTTATACCACCAAGCCGGACGGCATGGGGATAGGCCTGTCGATCAGCCGGTCTATTATTGAGTCTCACCAGGGAAAAATCAGGGCCAGATCGCTTGCCGGTGGCGGTACCGAGTTCTTTTTTGAAATCCCGATACAGCAGGTAAGCTCGTCATGAATCCGGTCATCAATATCGTAGACGATGACCGCATGGCCAGAGAATCCCTGAAATGGCTTGCCGAGTCAGCACACCTCTCGGTACTTGAATACGAATGCGGACAGAAATTTCTCGACAGTTTTGACTATCGCTCACCCGGCTGCGTGGTACTGGATGTGCGTATGCCCGACATCAACGGAATGGAACTCTATGCTCGCCTGAAGGAAACCGGGGCTACCTTGCCCGTTATTATCGTCACCGGCCATGCAGATGTTGCCATGGCCGTCAGAGCCATGAAAGCCGGTGCCTATGATTTCATCGAGAAGCCCTACAATGACGCGCTGATGCTGGAACTGCTCCAGAGTGCCATCGCCTGTGACCGGGACAAGCGTGAGCGCCAGGTCAAGGTCGACAATGTCAGGTTTCGCATCGACCGTCTCACACCGCGTGAGCACGAAGTCATGAAATACGTCCTGCGCGCCAAGCAGAACAAGATTATTGCTTCGGAACTTGGCATCAGCATCAAAACCGTAGAACTCCATCGTGCCAATTTGATGACAAAAATGAATGCCGCCTCCCCGACCGAACTTGTCAGGCTGGCAATGATCGCCGGGGTGGACCAGGGCAAGTCCTGACCAAGGTTCGTACCTGTCATTGTTTTACCTAGGGTCTACCCGTGGGAATAATCGGGTACAACCCAGTTACCTCCATAACAGTGCCTGCATAGACTCTGTCACGCAGTAATTCAGTCATAACAAGTTATGTGAGGAAATAATCATGTATAAAAGAAATAAATCAAGCACCGCCATTGCCCTGATTATGGGACTGGCCGTGCTGCCTTTGGGCGTGATGGCGGATGATAGTGATGACGACAATAAAGGCTTTGTCCTTACGGGAAACTGCGCTCAATTGCCTGCAGGCCGTACGACAGAGTTTCACGGTAACCCGGCAACCAGCAACCTGAACCTGGCCATGGCGGGTAACCAGTGGGTGGTGTTCGACGGTTTCATGCAGGCATTCAACGAATACCGCGCCACCAGTGATGACGATGATGATGACATCGACCTTACAGCCATCGGGAACCAGCCACGCACCCTGGCAGGGCTGCAGAAGAAAGGCGCTGACTACTTTATCGAACTCATCCCGCCGGGCCAGGAACGTAACCAGATCAAGAGTGGCTGCATGTTGCTCGGCAATGAAGACGATCGTAACTTCCTGCCGACCAGCATCCAGGTTGATTTTGATGTCTTCACCAGCACCAACTTCAACCTGATGCGTAACCTGGCTGCCAGTGGCTTTGTCAAGGAAGCCATCCCCTATATACGTAACCAGCTGACGTTAATGACCGATGCCGCCAACAGTTCGGGCATAGGAACAGGGGTTGATGCAACCATCGATGCTACGCTTGATCTGCTCGATTCGACGATACGGGTGTCAGAAGTCGACCACATCAACGAGGGCGTACATCGTGGCATCAACGCCATGTATCAGCGTATGGACGAATACACGCGTCTGAATGGTACGGCAGCTGATGTTGCCGCACTGGATGTCCTGTTGTCCGCTGTGGCCACGCCACAGCCCGGCTCACCGGCGGCAACACGCACCGGTGTGACGACCAACTTTGACCTGGCCACCAACCCGGCCTGCAACTATCGTGGTCATGCATCAATTGCAGACGGTACGCTACGGCTGTGTGAGTTTGCCGTCCTGAACAAGTCCAACACACACGAGACCCGTGTGCATCATGTTGAAACACCGTCGCGCATCCTGGCCGGTGATTCCGACGTCGGGCCTGTGTGGGTGTCTGAACTGCAACTGGCGGTTAACAACGGTGACGCCGTCAGCGGTTTTCAACCCATTGATGCCGTCAACCGCCCGGTTGTCTATTCGGTTGCCTTCCTTGCAACCATGAGCAAAAAACACAAGGAGCTCGCCAATCAATGGGTCGAATTCCTGCGCAGCCCGGAAGGTGTTCAGGTCTATGTTGATGGTGGTTTCTCGGCACTGACCGGTACCGAGCAGGCCGAGCGTTACTCGCTTGATCCTGCCGGTAATCTTGTGATTGAGGCATTCACACCCTAGTTATTTTTCTGTAGCGGATATCCCGTTCCGTGGAGCGGGGTATCTGTTTTAAAAGTCCCGCTGGATGAGTTTGTTAGGCGGTATTTTTGGCTTAGCCCTAAAGAGTCCACTTTCCAACATTAGTTGAATGACTTCATCATAG